>JBHIDP010000194.1:0-5130 GCA_046760185.1 Anaerolineae bacterium | reverse complement strand
AGTGGGGGCATGGGAGCCCCCGCTGCTGGGTTTTCGGATAGGCTCTAAGAAAAGGCATCTCTCTAAAAGTAGTTGACATAACTATCTATGTAACAACGGCTATGTGGTGGGGCAGGGTAGGGAGGCCCTGCCCTCCCTTGAGGTACTCAATGGCCCGCTGCAACTGGGGATCTCTCCCTGCCTGGATATCCTCGTCGCTGATAGGGATTGATATATCGGGAACCAGTCCTTGGCCGCTGAGCAACTTCTTGTTAGGGGTGAGCCACTGAGCCACAGTGACGTGAATGCTTGAGCCATCGCTCAGTTCGTGCACATTGGCCACAGCCCCTTTTCCGAAGGTCGTTTCGCCGATAAGGGTCCCCCGTTCGTAGTCCTGGATTGCGCCTGCTACGATCTCCGAGGCGCTGGCCGTCCCACCATTGACCAGCACCACCAGGGGGAGCTCGGTGGCCTGTCCTCCTCCTCGGACGGGGAAGGGTTGTTCGTTGCCGTCTTTGTCCCGGCGGTAGGCTACGACACCTTCTGACAAAAATTGACTAGCCACGTCAATAGAGGCCTCCAGTAGACCCCCAGGGTTGTTGCGCATATCGAGGATCAGAGCCTCCACCCCTTCGCCTTTGAGCTCCTTGATGGCAGACACTAGTTCATCCTTGGTTTTCTCACTGAAGAGGGAAAGGCGGATATAGCCGATATCCTCAGCCACGACCTGCCACCGGGCAGTGGGCAAGGCGATGACATCCCGCACGATCTCAAATACCAGTGGTTCAGCCACACCCTGGCGCAGGATGGTGAGCTTGACGGTGGTACCCTTGGGGCCTCGGATGAGGAGCACTGCCTCCTCCACAGACATGCCCGCTATCTCGGTGTCATCAACCTTGAGCACGATGTCCCCTGGCATAAGGCCAGCTCGCATGGCCGGGGAGCCCTGCAGGGGGGAGACGATGACCAGGTACTCATTCTCCATTGTCACAGTGGCTCCGATCCCCTCGAATTGACCCTTGAAATCGGCCTGGTCCAAGGTCGTACGTCCGGGTTCGATGAAGACGGTGTGTGGATCATCCAGGGAGCGGATCATGCCTCTGATAGCGCCGTAGGTCATCTCTTGGGGCCCTGGCACCTCACCGAAGAACTCCCGTTCGATGATGTGCCACGCTTCCCAAAAGATGCGAAACTCCTTAGGTGGCTCAGCGCCAGCAATGACCGGCGTGACGCCGCCGGTCATAACCCAACTGTAGCCGAAACCAACCAGAAAGGCTCCGCTAACGACTATGGCCGCTACGACGATCATGACTGATACTTTAAGAAAGGCTCGCATTAACTACTCCTCTAGAAGGGGTTGTCATAAGGACAGTAGCTGTAGCTAAGCACGCACAGGAGCCAGAGCTACCACAGGTGTCTGGAAACCGGCATCCAGCCGGGCCTCAGGGACACTTGAAATTGTAGCATATTTCCTGGCAGGGAGCAAAAACCCTGCCGGGACTCTACGGAGCTTGAAACAGCCGAAAAGTTATGTAAACCATTGGTTAGAGAGAGCCACGAATTTACATAAGAATAATAGTGCGAAGTTAAATCAAAATGCTCCCTCCAGGCTGGTTTTGGCTCTGCCATCTTTTGTGGCATAATCATAAGGGCCTGGTGGCCAAAATGAATTAGAGACGCAAGCCTGTACAAGACGAGGAGGTAGTCAGATGAAACGGCTCTTATTGCTCTCTCTTCTAGTGACCCTACTCATCCTTCCGGCCCTCCCGGCCCACGCTGACCAGGGGGACGATGAAGGGGCATTGATCATCGGGCGCCGCTATGTCCTGGAGTCAGGTGAGGTGCTGCGTGGCGATCTGGTGGTCATCCGGGGGACAGCCTTCCTGGAGGAAGGAAGCCTGGTCACCGGAGACGTGGCCTCCTTCATGAGTGATTTGACCGTAGCTGGCCGCGTGGCGGGAAGTGCGGCTGTCTTCGGGGGCAAAGCCAGGCTGACCGGCAGCGCGGTTATTGACGGCGACCTGGTCTCCTTTGGATCGGTGGACAGGGAGCGCGGCGCTACAGTGCGGGGTGAGATCGTGGGCCCTGGTCAGGTCTATCGGGGTCCCAGGGAGTTCCAGCCTTTCAGCCTGGGAGGGGTTCAACTGCGGACCGAGGGTGGGCTGCTGGACCTGTTCATCCGCTTCGTGCGCACGGTGCTGACCATCCTGGCCCTGATGGCTCTGGCCTTGCTGGTGGTGGCCTTCTTTCCGGAGCAGGTGGAGCGCACAGCACTGGTAGCCTACCAGGCTCCAGCACCCAGCTTCGGGGTCGGCTGCCTGGCCATCCTGCTCCTCCCCTTCGTCTGTCTGCTGTTGGTCTTCACCATCATCGGCATCCCCCTGGCCCTCATCCTGGCCTTCGGGGTGGGCCTGGCCGGGCTCTTCGGCTGGGTGGCTGTGGGCCTCCTGGTGGGCCAGAAGATTTTGGACGCGCTGAAGGCTCAGGAGGTCGCCCCGCTGCTGGCCGCGTTGGTGGGGGTCTTCCTCCTCTCCGTGCTGGCCGCCGCGCCAAGCTGCATCGGCCCCCTGGTGGTCCTCTCAGTCGGCTCCCTGGCCCTGGGCGCGGTCATCCTCTCGCGTTTCGGCACTCAGCTCTACCCACCTGTACCGGTACCAGCCTCGCCTCCTGCTCCCAGTCCCCCTCCCGGCGCCGAGATCGTTGTTGAAGAGGAGGCTCCACCCCAGGCCGAGGTCACGACGAAGGAAGAACCGACTGATTAGTGCCTTTCTGGTACGAAAGTCGGTGGAGTGCGGCCGCAAGGCCGCTTCTCAGGCTGACGCCTGCATCATGGTGCATGGGGCTTAGGTCAGCGGTGACCACTCCCCCGCCCTTCGGCTGCGCCCTTCGACCGAGCTCAGGGCAGGCTCTGCTCAGGACGAGCTCAGGACAGGCCTGGAAGGGCGGGGGCTTCTCTGGCCTGAAAGCCACCGGCTTTCAGGCGGTGGGTCCGTGATAGCTTCGCCAGCCTCCTCGAGCCCTTCGGGTGTGTCAAGATTTTCTATAGGGCTCAAAGCTGGCCAGGAAACGGATGGGGATGCGGCCCCTGATGCTCGTCCCCTCCTTCTTGTAGTTTTCCTCCTCCACGATGCCATGTTCATGGAAGAGGGCCACCAGCTCGTTGACTCCGTAGGGCACGCACACCTCCAGCGGCACAAGCTGTTGGCTCAGCATCTCCTCCACCAGTTGCAGCAGTTGGTCCAAGCCCCACCCCTCTTTGGCTGAGATTGCTACGGTGTGGGGGTACATGGCCCTCAACCACTTCCCTGCCCCGGCCCTGGCCCCCCACTCCTGTGATCCAATCCCGCCTTGCTCTGGATGGCTGGCCGCTTGACGGTGGCTGTCGAGGAGGTCAACCTTGTTGAGGGCCACCACCATCGGCTTGTCGTCGGCCCTCAACTCCTTCAGCACCTCCCCTACCGTCTGGCTCTGCTCCCGCACATTCCTGTGCGTTATGTCAACAATATGCAGCAGCAGATCGGCCTCGTTGACCTCCTCCAGGGTAGCGCGGAAGGAAGCGACCAGTTGGGTGGGGAGCTTCTGGATGAAGCCCACGGTGTCGGTGAAGAGGACCTCCCGGCCGGAGGGGAGCGGCACCCGTCGCGTGGTGGGGTCGAGGGTAGCGAAGAGCATATCCTCCACCAGGACGTCGGAGCCGGCCAGGGCGTTAAGCAGGGTTGATTTGCCGGCGTTGGTGTAGCCCACGATGGCCACCACCGGCAGGGCGGCCTGTTTGCGTTGTTCGCGGTAGAGGCGGCGGTGGGTGCGCACACCCTCCAGCTCACGCCGCAGTTGGGCGATGCGCCGCTCGATCTCCCGCCTGTCGGTTTCGAGCTGGGTCTCGCCTGGCCCCCTGAGGCCGACGCCCCCTGTCCCTCCTCGCCCGGCGGCCCCACCGGCCTGGCGGGCCAGGTGGGTCCACATGCGGGTCAGGCGGGGCAGACGATATTGATATTGGGCCAGCTCCACCTGGAGCCGCCCCTCGTGGGTGCGGGCGTGCTTGGCGAAGATGTCCAAGATGAGAGCGGTGCGATCCACTACCTGGACGTTGAGGCGCTCCTCCAGGTTTCGCTGCTGGCGGGGGGATAGCTCGTCGTCGAAGAGGACCAGGTCGTAGCCCAGCTCCCGTTTCCAGAGCTCCAGCTCCTCCACCTTGCCTTTGCCGATGTAGGTGGCCGGGTTGGGAGACACCAGGCGTTGGATGGTGCTGCCCACCACGACTATCCCGGCCGTGCGGGCCAGTTGGGCCAGCTCCTCCAGCGAGTCCTCCACCCGCCAGGTATTGGGCGACCAGGACCGGCCGCCTCCACGTTTGGGTTCCACCCCCACCAGGAAGCCTCGTTCCAGAGGCAGTGCTTGGATGGGGATACTCGTCTCTCGGGCGATAGTTCCTTCTCCTTGGTCAGTACTACCTAATAAAGTACATCAATGTTCTTTATTTGTCAACTTCAACTGCTGGACCATCTCCCTGCCCAGCCGCCGGGCAACCTCGATCAGCTCCTGGTTCTTCTGGGCGTCCCCCATGTCGCTGGCGTGGCCGGTTACCACCAGCAGTTTATCATCAGCCACATCCACGGTCAACGTCGCGGTCACGTGGGGGCTTGAATCTCCCCACACGAGAGAACCTTCTCCTGGTTGAAGCCAGAGGCCACGTGACCGCGCGTTGGTGTACTTGGGGTAGCGCTTCAGGGCAGCTATTGTCTCCTTCAGGCCGGTGCTGTCAATCACTACGATGAGCCCTACCGCGCGGGCCTCGCTCTTGACCTCGTGGGAATAGAGGAAGTTGCTGCGGTCCATGAGGGCTTTCAGTTGAGCGCTGACATTCTCGTAGTAGACGGGGGTGCCGACGATGGCCAGGATGTTCACTTTGCTTCCTCCATCTTCTCCCTGAGCCTTTGCACCAGCTCTTTGACCTGGGCTGCTTCGTAGGCTCCCAGTTGCTCGAAGACCGCCAACGCTTTGCTGGCGTACTCCAGCGCCTGCCCGTAGTCCCCCTGGGCTTCGTAGAGATAACCCAGATTGCCCCAGGTCGTGGCCAGGCCGGCGGTATCGCCGATGCGCTCCCTGATCTGCAGGCTGCGGTTGAAGAACTGCAGGGCCTTGTCCCACTCC
>JBHIDP010000193.1:0-5160 GCA_046760185.1 Anaerolineae bacterium | reverse complement strand
GCCTCCTTTGCGCACTGGCGGGCCTAGGGATTACTCCCCACACCTTATCGTTCATCCATCCCAGGGGGACCCAATGAATCGGAGAGGCCATTGTCTATTCTCTTCGTCACACCCAGGGAAGTGACTTACCCTCAAGTTGAGACACAGAGCCCTACGGCACTAATCATGCCGCAGGAGAATCACGCCCTCCTCTACCGGCAAGGGCCGCCACCGAGTTTGGCAATAGTATATCACGTTTGCATCCAATAGTCAACAGCGTTTTGAGTCCGTGATTGTTTCAATATCGGTGAAAATGGTGGCATAATGGGGTATCTTCATACTATCAACGCTGGGAAAGCCTTGATGGAGAGCGCCCACCTCCTTTCTATATGTACGCCAGGTTGGGATCGTCACGGATATAAGCCAACTGTTGTCCCAAAAAGGGTAGCGGGGGCAGCCCATGCCACTGACGTAACAGATGATAGACTGGCGAGGTGAGCAAACGACAGGCGTCCACAGCCTCGCGCCATGCTGGCCGGCGGATTTCAGCTACCACATCTGGGTCAGGCAGGCGGCCAAAGTCCCACGCCGCGCACAACCGTGCCACGAAGTCTACCTGGTCGGCCAGGCTATCCAGAGCTACGGGTGGTTCGGTATCCGGGTAAAGTCCACCGTCAATCCACGAGGGGTCAGAAGCACTACAGCAGCACATGAAGAAACTCCTCCGTAAACCAGTGGCGCACCTGTTCGGCCTCAGCCCGCTGGCGGGGATCGGAGATTTGCGCCAGGGGGCGATGCTGGGCAATGCGTGCCAGATGCGTTTCCACGGCCAGCCGGGCCCGGGCGCCATCCGTATCGCTACCGGCCAACTGTTGGCATCGCCGCCAGAGGTCCCAACATTCGCGCGGTGTCGTCAGGCCGGCCTGACATAGGGCATAGATGTCGCGGAAATCTCGTGGCGCGCCGCGCTCGACCAACGCCACCATCTTGCTTGCCAACAGATCTGGGAAACTATCCAAAAGCACAGCCGTCCAGGGCGCTAGCGCAGGGGGCTCCAGTTGGACGGAACGACGGGCAATCTGGAAACTAAAGATAGCCTTTCCTTCACACAGCAATTCAACGCTGACCACATCGCCCCAGGCGCGTGTTTTGATCTGTCCAAAGGATTCAAGCGTCGTCTCAATCACACGGATCACCTGGCGCTGATCTTCCGAGGTAGCCGAAGCGGCCCACCAGGCATCTACATCGTGCGTAGGACGATAGTCGAGGTAATGCAACAAACCCAGAGCACCGCCCAGGGAAATCTTTTCTCCTAGCCCCTGGGCAGCCAGAGTCTGCAAACAGGCTTCCGCGTAATTGGGCAAGTGTGTTGGGCGACGTGGCTGCCTGACGTTCGTGAGATCCACTCTTGCCTTTAGTCCTTTCACAACAAGAAATATATCACATCCGCATCCAATAGTCAACAGCGTTTTGAGTCGCCCGCTTGCCAGAACTGGCTCCACACTGTATTATATCCCAGCCGACTTCATTAGTCCTCCGAGATGCTGTAGAACTCCAGCAACCGCTTTTCCGTCTCCCCCTCGATCCTGGCCACTACCTGGACGTAGGGAGCCATGGTGGAGTTCTGCAACTTTCGCTTCAAGAGCTCGTCAACCTGGAAGATACCGGCTGAGTTGCTCATGGCAATTTCGATCCGGACAGGGACCGCCTCACCTCTCGTCAGGGTGACGGTATCAATGGCCAGGGCCGAAACAGAATGGATGTTGGTCTGTCCGGCCTCAAAGGGGATACGTGACCGCCCCTCGGTCATGTCCAGGGCATCGGCCACCTTCAGAATTCCGGCCTCGATGGTCAGACAGCGCACGTCCCAATGGTGAGCCACGACGGCGTGAAGTACTTCGCAGACCATGATGGTAAGGGCCGGTTCTTGGTAGAGACCGCTCAACAACTGCCGTGCCTTGGGGTAGGCCAGGATCATGCTGTAGTGCTCGTGGCTGTCGCGGTGGATGGCAATCCCCAGGTCGTGCAGGCAGACAGCCAGAACCACGGCCACTTCCGCGTCTTCAACGGTCAGTCCATGATCCTTGACGATGTTCATCTCCACATCGGCCTCAGCCAGGAGTCGGAGCATCTTGAGCGCAGCATTGGCCACAATCTGGATGTGCACGACGCCGTGATCGCTGACCCCCGAGCGGTCTACGGCATTGATGTTGGCACTCTTCCACAGTTGGAACAACTCGGCATCCTGGTTGACCCGTTCCACCAGTTGCCGCAGCTTCACATTCTCTCGTGTAGGTACATGGAAACTCATTTCTAACCCTCCAAGAAACTCAAAATGATATGGAATTTAGCGCCTGCACCTGTTCCTGCTCCAGCATGGGGAAGTGCTTGAGGTTGATCGTGACCAGGGTCAGCTCGTGTTCCACGGCCGTGGCGGCGATGAGGCTATCGGCAAAGGAGAGCTGTACCCCCTGGCGACCGTAGTCATACAGCCACCGGCCGGCCCGGTCGGCGATGGGGACAGTGACGGGCAGATTGATGAGGGAATCAAGCAGAGACATAGTCACCGCCTGCTCCCGTGGCCGCATCCCGGCCATGATCTCCGTTCGCGTGGCTACAGAGATGTAGAGGTCGCTCCGCTGAGCCCACTGGGTCAGAAGCCTGACCACTTCCTCGCTCTCCCGCAGGTGGAGAATTAGAACGTTTGAATCGAGCAGATACCTAGCTGCCATGTTCCGTCTCTTCGAGGATTTCGTCCCAACTGCGTGGCATCCAGGTCTCGCGGATGCGGCGGACGTAGCGGTCCACGTCCTCAACGGTCATGAGGTCAGGGTGGTCCTCGTCGGACCAAGCGCCAGCCGACTCTCGCAGGGCCTTCAGCAACAACCGTCGCCGTAAGGCCCGCTCGGTGGCCTCGACAATGAAGCGGTTACGCTCCCGAGATGGCACCACCCGGTCAAGGTCTGCCAAGAGGCTGACCGGGAAAGTGACATTGATCCGCCGCTTTTCGACTGTTTTCACAACCATCATCCTTTACCTCCCTCTTTTTGGTACATTTATTATACACAATTTGAGGATACCAGTCAAGTACACCTTTGGTTGCTGTCCGCCGGCCGCACTAACTTCATGGCCATGTACCGCACCCTGAACAGCGGGTTCAACACCAACAGGCAGAAACCAAGCTTTACCTTGAGGGATGGAGGGGAGTGCCAGAAGTTGATGGGCTCAAAACCGAAGCGACGGTAGTAGCCTTCAAGGTGCTCCTGACACATGAGGTAGAGGTCACCCTGCTCCTGAGCGATGAGGTGACAGACCAGCGCCGAGCCGATCCCCCGTCCACGCCGGTCCGGCCGCACCACCAGGCTGCCCAGTTCCCTCAGGGCAGGGACTGGTTTGATCCGCACGCAGCCGATGATTCCTGTACTGTCCTCGGCCACCAGGGTTTGATGGCAAGTGATAAGGAAGGGGTCCAGGTGCTCACTCCTTATCAAGGACCTAACAACTGGCATGTCATCGGGACGGGCTCTGCGGATAATGTATTCCTCGTCGTCCATGGCTCACCAAGTTATAGCACCGGCCGCAGCCATTGGCAAGCGGAAAGCTGGAGACACGAACATCCTGGCTGTGCAAGCCCTGGATTCTACGCCCTTCATCCCCTGAGGTGGCCTGATAAACGGAGTTGTGATAGAATGATAGGGAACTACGTTCAACGGCCTAAACGGAGGGAGTAAAGAGACCTTGAGCCGAGAATCGCTCGCGGTGCATGAACGAGTGGAAGCGTTGAGGGCATCCCTGGTTGGGAGCGTTCTGGTAGAGGACAACACCATCCAGGTTCAGGATGAAACCCGGTTGAAAGGTGAGGTGCTGGACTGGCTGGTTCGTGACGCTGTCTTCGCCGCGGGGGAGGTGCAGGTCACAGCCCGCTGGCTCATCTGGGAATTGGGTCAAGTGCTGGGGATCAAGCCAGCCTCCATCCACGGATTGTATACGGCCCGCGGCCGTGGCCTGGTGGACGGCTTCACCGTGCCGGCCGTGAACCTACGTGGGTTGACCTACGATGCCGCCCGCGCTTTGTTCCGGGCAGCCTTGAAGAACGAGGTGGGCGCTTTCATCTTCGAGATCGCTCGCTCGGAGATCGGCTACACCGAGCAGCGACCGGCCGAGTACATCAGCTCAGTCATAGCCGCAGCCCTCAAGGAGGGTTTCCGCGGGCCTTTGTTCATGCAAGGTGACCACTTCCAGATCAGCCCCAAGAAATACGCTCAGGAGCCCGAGGCCGAACTGGGGGCAGTGCGGGACCTGATCGGTGAGGCCATAAGAGCTGGTTTCTACAACATTGATATTGATACCTCCACCCTGGTGGACCTCTCAAAGCCCACAGTTGATGAACAGCAACGATTGAACTACCAGTTGTGCGCTGACCTGACGGCCTACATCCGCAAACTGGAGCCGGCTGGGGTCACTATCTCTGTGGGAGGTGAGATCGGTGAGGTGGGGGGCAAAAATAGCACCGAGGAGGAGCTACGGGCCTTCATGGATGGCCATCTACGGGTTCTGAAGAGGTATGGGGCAGAGCTGACAGGCCTGAGCAAGATCAGCGTTCAGACCGGGACCAGCCACGGTGGAGTGATCCTACCTGACGGTAGCCTGGCCCAGGTCAGGATAGATTTCGATACCTTGCAGCGACTGTCACAGGTAGCCAGGGAGGGATATGGTCTGAGTGGTGCGGTACAGCATGGTGCCTCTACCCTGCCCAGAGAGGCTTTCCATCACTTTCCTCGGGTTGGAACAGCCGAGATACATCTGGCCACAGGCTTCCAGAACATTATCTACAAACATGAGGCCCTGCCCGACGAGCTGCGACAGAAGATTTACACCTACCTGCGCCAGGCCCACGCCGACGAAGGCAAGGAGGGTCAAACCGATGAGCAGTTCATCTACAAAACAAGGAAGAAAGGGTTTGGGCCTTTCAAGACAGAGTGGTGGACCCTGCCTCAGGAGGTCCGTGATCAGATCGGACAGACATTGGAAGAGCAATTCGCTTTTCTCTTCCACAAGCTGAAGGTGGTCAATACGGCTGACCTGGTGGGGCAATACGTAAGGGTACCGACGATCCATAAGTCTCCCGGCGATTTCGCACCGGCAGGGGTCTTGGAGGTGGACAAGGACCTGGCCGATTGA
>JBHIDP010000192.1:0-5167 GCA_046760185.1 Anaerolineae bacterium | reverse complement strand
CTAGCTACGGTCCACCCTTGTTGGTGGGAAGCCTCAGTTTGACCGTCTACTTCCTCACCCTAGCCCCATCGGTGGTCAGCGGCATTGACGCACCGGCCCTCCAGTATTTCCCCTACCGCCTGTTGATTCCCCACACCGGCTACCCCTTGTACATCCTCCTGGGCTGGGTTTGGACCCACCTCTTTGCCTGGGGTGAACTGGCCTTCCGCATGAACCTCCTCTCGGCCATCTACGCTGCCGCAGCAGTGGCTGTCCTATACAAGATCCTTCTCGTCGTTGGACGCAGCCACCTGGCCAGCGCCACGGGAGCCCTGATCTTCGCCCTCACCCCCACCTTCTGGTCGCAGGCCATCATCACCGAGGTGTACACCCTTCATCTCCTCCTTCTCTCCCTCCTGCTCTACCAGCTTCTACTGTGGCGCGAGGGGCAGGCCGAATTGTGGCACCTGGCCTTGGTCTACGGTTTGGGATTGACCCACCACCGTTTGACCCTGTTGTACGGTCCCCTGTTGCTGGTGGCCGTGCTGATGGTTAAAGGCAGGACCTGGCGCGACAAGAAAGCTCTGGCAGCCCTGTTGCTCCCCCTTCTCCTCTATCTGTACGTGCCCATCAGGGGCACCCAGCTCTTTGGTTGGTCGCGGGTAGCTACGCTGGGTACGGTACGCTACATCGCTGGCTTGGGTGCCACGGAATCACTCCATCTTCGTGGGGATGTGACCTTCCTGACCCGGTGGGTACAGGAGATGAGCCTCATCGTGCTGGTCGTGGCCGCGGTCGGGTGGGCCTTTTTGTTGTACAAGGATCGTTGGCTGGCGCTTCTTTTGACCTCCCTCTTGGCCGTGAGCCTCCTCTTCAACATCTCCTACCAGATCCCCGACATTGAGCCCTACTTCATTCCCGAGTACTTCTTTCTGAGCATCTTCGCTGGGCTGGGGATGGCTGCGGCCAGCCAGGCTGTTCAGTCGGTTTCCCCTGGCCGCACTCTGAAGGCTGTCGGCCTGATCGTGCTGGTTGGTCTCTACCTCCACCTCGCTCACCAATGGTCCCAGACATGGCCTCGGGTTGACATGTCGGGTGCCACGGAGCTGCGGGACCGCTCTATGGCTACCCTGCTCTCCATGCCGCCCCACGCGGTGCTGGCTGCTGAGCACAACACAGCCGTGCCGGCCCAGTATCTGCACAGGGGGGTAGGCATCCGCCCTGACGTGGAGGTGATCCTCATGAACCATCCCTGGCAGCCCGACGCCACCCAGGCCCTGCTGGAACGGGCAGAAGCAGGACACATCGTCTATGTGGACCGCCTCGTCAGTCGCGTTGATGCCAGATTCGTGGTCGAGGAGAAGCCGGGATGGTGGAAGATCGGTCTGGCAACTGACAGCCAGCCCCAGGTGCCGCTGGACCTGGCGCTCAACCCCAACGTGCGGCTGGTCGGTTACGATCTCTCAGGCGACAGGCTGGTCTTCTACTGGAAGGTGGAGCAGCCCTTCGACCGTCCCTACAGCATCTTCACCCACTACTTCGGCCCTGGTGGGGAGTTCCTGGGGCAGGGTGACAAGGGGGAGGGGGAATATCCCAACGAGCTGGCCACCTTTCCCACCACGCAGTGGCAGGTGGGGCAGATCATCCGGGACTACTATCATCTCCCGAAAGGGACGACCCTGGTCAAATTCGGTTTCTACCGCGTGGACGAGGCCCGCTACGGCGAGGCTGAGCTGACGCTGAGATAGTCAGCGGCTAGTCAGCGGATGAGTAACGGATAAACGGATGGTATGGTATGGAAGGGGCTCATCTGCTGATCGGTCAGGGCGTCCACTGAGGGAGGCAGTCAGCGGATAGGTAACAGATTAACGGATGGTGAGGGGGGCTGATCCGCTAATCCGCTGGCGGAGACAACAAGTGGTTGATAGCGGATGGGGAGCGGACTGACGGATGGTGGGAGGGTTTCATCCGCTAATCCGCTAAAGTATCCGCTGACAAATTGGTCATTTGCAGAACGTTGTCAGGAGGGTAGTTATGCCTCTGGACGAGAGTATTCCACACAGCGACATCACCTACAAAATCATCGGCGCCGCCATGAGAGTACATAACAAAATTGGCCCTGGACACAAGGAGTCCTTCTATCAGCGCCTTTTGACGGCTGAGATGCGCGAGGATGGCCTGCGTGTTGAGGAGGAGAGGCCTTTCGACCTCTACGTTGATGGCACCTTTGTGGGGCGGATTTACCTGGATCATCTCGTTGAGGAGATCGTGATCGTGGAGGACAAGGCCTTTTCCCACTTACTGACAGACGAGGAGGTTGCCCAGGTTATCGCCTATTTGGCAGCCACAGGGCTCAAAGTTGGACTGTTGTTCAACTTCGGCAGAAAGCGCCTCCAGTACAAGCGGATACTGCCGCCCAAGAAGCTGGAGGGTTGGCAAGAGCGAATACAGCGCTATCTGTGGAAACCGGAAGCGTGAGTGCCGTGTGACAAGTCAGCGGATGGGTAGCGGATAGTGGGGAGCTCATCCGCTAATCCGCTAGAACATCCGCTGACAAATTAGTCATCAGTGAGGAGGAGTAAAGAACAATGATCATTGACTTCCGCATCAGGATTCCGCCCCGGCGGCAGTTCCCTCAGGGGGAGGCGGCTATGGCTGAGATGCCTGGCTTCGTCCAGCGCTATCAGGCCCTGTACAAAGAGGCGCTGCAGACCAACTGGGGCGATGAGGACCTGCTGGCTGCCATGGAGGCGGCGGGCATTACCAGGGGGGTCCTCCAGGCCGAGTTCGAGTTTGGGGACTACCGGGCCCTGAACTGGGCGGTACAGGAGATGGCACAACGCTACCCTGACCACTTTATCGGCTACTGCACCGTGGACCCCGCTGCCGATGATGACATGGTTGCCGTGGTGAGCGAGGCGGTGGAGGAACATGGGATGCGGGGGGTGAACCTCCAGCCCTGGGCCTATCGGGTGAAGGCCAACGACCGCCGCTTCTACCCCCTCTACGCCCGCTGCGCTGAACTGGGCCTGCCGGTCACGGTGCACACCGGGGTCAACTTCTCCACCGACCGCTCTATTGACTTCGGCCGGCCCCTTTACCTGGATCAGGTGGCCTGTGACTTCCCCGAGCTGGTGCTGGTGGCCAATCACGGCGGCTGGCCCTGGGTGGCGGAAATGATGGCCGTGGCCTGGAAACACCCCCAGGTCTACGTGGAGATTGGCGGCATCGCCCCCAAGTACCTGGCACTACCCGGCAGCGGTTGGGAGACGCTGATGCAGTTCGCCAACTCGGTGCTGCAGGACCAGGTCCTCTTCGCCACCGACTGGCCCCTGATCCCCTTCGACAGGGCCGTCTGCGAGTTCAATCAACTCCCTCTGAAGGAGAGCGTGAAGGAGAAGATTCTGTACAAGAACGCTGCCCGGCTCCTAGGCTTGAATGAGGGCAGGGGTTAGAAAGTGCCGCCGTCAGATGATTTCTTGAATGTGAGGTAGAAACCATGGCCGAATGGCGAAAATACTGGGATGAGAGAGTTGAGCTGGCGCCACGGGAGGAGATCAAGAGGGCGGACGAGGCCAAGCTGCGCCGTCAGCTCCAGTACGTCTACGAACGGTCTCCTTTCTATCGCCGCAAATTCGACCAGGCTGGGGTCAAGCCTGAGAGCATCCGCACCGTGGAGGACCTGGCAGCCCTCCCCTTCACGGAGAAGGATGAACTGCGGCGAACGCAGGAGGAGCATCCTCCTCTGGGAGAGTACCAGTGTGCCTCGCTGACCGACATCATCCGTATCCAGGCCACTTCGGGGACGACCGGCATGCCCCTCTTCCTGGGACTGACCCGCCACGACGCCGACCTGTGGGCCGAGGTGGGGGCGCGGACGATCTGGTGCATGGGATTCCGCCCTGACGATATGATGATGGCCTGCGGCAGCTATTTCATCATGGTCAGCGGCGTCTCCGACCACCTAGCCGGGGAGCGGGCGAGCATGGCCATGGTGCCTATCGGCGTGGGTCGCTCTGCCTACCTGGTGCGCTTCGCCCGCTTCCTGGGGGTGAACGCGCTGGGGGGCACCCCCTCCTACATGCTCTACCTGCCCAAGGTGGTACGGGAGGAGCTGGGGATCGAGCCTTACCAGTTGGGCATAAGGAAGATCCTGGTGGGGGGTGAGCCTGGAGGAAGTATCCCCGCCACCCGGCAGGAGATCGAGGAGACCTGGGGGGCTCGCGTGGTGGACGGCCTGTACGGCATGGCCGATGTGGTATCCAGCTTTGCCGGGGAGTGCGAGGTGCGGGAGGGGCTGCACTTCTGTGGCCAGGGGGCGGTCATTCCCGAGCTGATCAATCCGGAGAGCGGAGAGAACCTCCCCTTCGAAGATGACGTGGTCGGAGAGGCGGTCTACACCGGCATTGACCGGGAGGCCACGCCGGTGGTGCGCTACCGCAGCCACGACCTGATGCGGGTCATCAATCGGCCCTGTGACTGTGGGCGCACCAGCTATCGTTTCGAGGTGCTGGGTCGCAGCGACGAGATGTTCATCGTCAAGGGGGTCAACATCTTCTGCACCGCCATCGAGAAGCTCCTGGGCGAGATGCGGCCTCGGTTGACGGGGGAGTTTCAGGTGCTCCTGGACCGGCCCAGCCCTCTGGACATCGTGCGCCTGCGGGTGGAATACGGTGAGGGGGTGGCTGAGGAAGCGTTGCCTGAGCTGCAAGGCGAAGTGACGGCCCGTCTGCGCAAAGACCTGATGTGCGCCGCCGATGTGGAGCTGTGTCCACCCGCTTCCTTGCCCCGCTTCGAGTACAAAGCCAAGCGGATGTACAGGGTCTACCAGGGCGATGTTCCCGATTCACCGGCAGGATGACATTTAGTTCCTGTATTTGTTGACACCGGGCTGGTTTCACGGTACGATATAGGGGGAGGTAAATCCGTTGGAAGAGCGAAGAGTATTCTCCCATCTGGCCGACCGGCCTGTCGAATCAAAAGAGGACGACGTCCTCGGTTTTGCCGACTATGCGGAGACGGTAGCGGCGCTCATCCGCGGTCTGGACCCGGGCGCCTCGCTCACGATTGGCGTGTTCGGGGACTGGGGCAGCGGCAAGACCACTCTCCTGCACCTGATTGACGAGAGCCTGCGCGGGGACGGCGTGGCTACCGTGTGGGTGAACGTGTGGCAATTAGGCAGCGAGGA
>JBHIDP010000191.1:0-5231 GCA_046760185.1 Anaerolineae bacterium | reverse complement strand
GACTAAAGTCGCCACTACCAGCGATTTTTCGGATGGGCACTGAGAGCAGCCTTCGACTCTTTTCGGCAGCCATACCTCAGCTCTTCACGACAAGAATGACTGGCTCCAGAATTATCCGCCCCTCAGCCGATATGAGGTTCCCTTGACGGTCAATCGCTGGCAGCCGCTGTCCTGTGGCAGCGTCGTACAAACCGACCTCGATCACGTACTGCCCGGGAGGGGTATCTGCTTCCAACACCAATCTGTATTTGTCGGCAATGAACTCCCCCGGCACCCAGCCGGTGGTCGGTCGCTGGCCACCAACGGGAAGGCTGTCCTTCTGGGCCCAGATGTGCCCCGCCTCATCAATGAGATGGGTGAAGACGGTGTAGGAGCGGTCCATCTCACCTTTGGCTTGCCAATAGAGGGTGAGGTCAAAGGAAGCGCCGGGGCTGAGGACATCGTGTGACAGGTCATATCCATACAGGGAGATGACCCCTCCGAAGAGCCCTTCTGCCAGGTACTGGGCGGCTGGCGGAGTGAAAACCCTCTCGGTGGCCTGTACTTCAATTGAGGTCAAAACCACAGTGGGTGGCACAGGCTCCCCCTGGCCATCCACCACAGTCAGACGCAACTGAGCCGTCCCCGGCTCGGCCCTGACCGGCGTGACGAAGCTGTACTGTCCCCGCACTATCTCCCCTTTCCCCCAGCGGCTGGTGGGGTACATAGAGTGAGCCAAAAACGCCTCCTTTGGCCTTCCATAGGGCTCTCCCCAGAAGTCAGTCAACTGCAAGTACAGGCTGTAATTCTCCTCTATGGCCGCCAGGGCCCGCCAGAAGAGTGTCAGGTTGAGTTTGTCCCCTGGCTGAGCCGTTGCCCGGTCAATACCAAGACCCAGCAGTTCCAGTTGACTCAGGAAATCAACCCGCAGGGCCTGCTCTATCTCTAGTTCTTCCTCGGCTGGTTGTCTACGGGCTTTGCCAACCGCAATCGGCTTCATGATCACTATCTTCCCCGCCGGAGCCCCGGCCACGTCCAGGACATCGAGCCCGCTCGGTTCCGCCTCTGAATAGATAGTGGCCTCCAACTGATAGTCACCGGGAGGCGTGCCCGGCAGCAAGGGGACAACGTATTTGCCGAACAGCTTCTCACCCACCTTCCAGCGGGTGGTCGGGTACAAATAGGCGGCTGGCCGTCGGTCCAACTGGCCCCAGAGGTGACCTTCGCCATCCCGCAGGCGCAGAGCCAACTTGTAGTCATCCTCAAGTCTTTGCAGACTCTGCCAGTAGAGAGTAACCGATATTCCCTCATCGGCCGCCGGGACACCTTCAGACAGGCGGTAGCCCAGGAGCTTCACCCTGTTCTCGAAATTGGCGGCCAGGGGATACTGAACTGGTGGCTCTCTGGAGAAGTGAGTCCCCTCGGGCAGGCCGTAATGCAGCAGGCGTACACCCCAGAAGCCGGGTGGTTGAGACAGGCGGTTTGCCTGCTCATCCAACATGGTGACCAGGAACCCATTCGGGTCTACCACCTCGTCCTGCCATAACACAACCCACACCCCACGCCTCCCGGCCAGGATACGATTCAGATCATCGGCCACCTCATAGTTGAGGACATTGACCGTGGAAAGGGTCGGCTCATCAGGTAGGGGGTACCAATTGTCCCGGCTATAGTAGTAGGTGAAAACGGGGAAGAGATGGCCTGAGGTCAGGATCACAGCCTCATCGGGAGTGGAATTGGCCTCAATGTAACGAGCCACGCCACGGAAGTCCTCCTTGGTGAAACGGGGGTCATAATAGAGATTGTTCAGAGCATAGAGGGATGTGCCGGCCACGTAGAGCAGGGCCACCAGGCCCAGGGCCAAGGTCGCCATCTGACCTGCGGTCCTGGTCCGTCGTCCTGGAGCCAGCAGGGTGGCTACCCCTGCGGCCATGATGATGAAGAAGGCCGGCGAACTGAGCATCAAATAGCGGGGGTGGAACTTGGGCCTCTGATAGGATATGGCATAGAGGAGCACAAGGGGGGTGATCAAATAGAGCAAGAGGAAGAGGGTCGGCCAACGCCCACCTAACAAAGTGTCCCTCTCGCTCCGAGCACCTTCGGAAGATATCACCCACAAAGCCAACAGGAGAACAGCCCCGTAACCGAAAGCGATCGGCCAGGCCGTGTCCTCGATGACCGAATGGCCGGTGCTAAAGAGGATGAAGGTTTTTCGTAGCACCTCAGGCAGGGGCAGGGTGCCGGGCCAGTAACTGACATCGGCCCCGTAGCGGATCAGAACGAACTGGCTCCAGGGTAAGTAGGCTACCAGTGTGGCCACCTGCCCTCCCAGACCGGCGACCAGGGATCGCCATCGTCGTGGGTGGGCCAGCCACCATAGCACCAGGAAGAGACCCTGGAAGGCCACGATGAAGAAAGCGTAGAAGTGAGCATAGACAGCCACTACGTTGGTCGTCAGGTAGCATAACCAGGGCAACCATCCACCTCCCTCCATCAGGCGCAGGAGGAGGTAAGTGGAAAGGAGACAGGTGAGGACCAGGAGAGTGTACATCCTCGCTTCCTGGAAATACCAGATGTAGAGAGGGGAGATGGCCACGAAGAGAGCTACCCACAGACCGGTCGCCCAATCGAACAACTTGCGGCCCACCACGTAGATGAGCGGAACGGTCAGAACACCGAACAGCAGCGACAGAAAGCGGAGGGAGAACTCGCTTTTGCCGAAAAGATAGAGCCAAAAGTGAAGGAGGTAGTAGTAGAGGGGAGGGTGGATATCGGCCGCAGTGCGGGCCGTGATCTCGGCCAGGCTCTTGCTGGAGAGATAGACGCTGAACCCCTCGTCATACCAGAGACTCTGCCGATCCAGACGGTAGAGCCCCAGGGTAAAGGCCAGCAGGGTCAAGCCCAGCAAGGCCAGGACTCTCCTGTCCAACAGACCCCTGGCAAACATCCCACTCGCCCTGTTTGCAGCCCCCATGCTACTCTACCTCAACCCGGGCCAGAACCACCATATCCTCCAGCCCCCCTGCCACAGGCAAGCGCTCCAGGGTAGGAAGCCAGTACATGCCCGCCACCAAACGGTATTCCCCTTCCACCAGATGAGCCGCCACCGGGAACC
This sequence comes from Anaerolineae bacterium, assembly GCA_046760185.1. Classification (GTDB taxonomy): domain Bacteria; phylum Chloroflexota; class Anaerolineae; order JBHIDP01; family JBHIDP01; genus JBHIDP01. The sequence goes on along the minus strand of JBHIDP010000191.1, from coordinate 2,137 downwards.
GGTAGTGATCGGCCACCACCTCCCCCTCCATCCACCAACTGGTCGGATACTGGCCACTCCGTGGCTGGCTGTCCACCTGAGCTACCAACCGTCCCTCACCATCCAACAGGTGGAGGAAGACAGTATAGTCTCTTTCCATGCCGATCAACGCCTGCCAGTAGAGGGTGAGGGACAACTCGGTGCCGCGCTTGACCCGGAGCACACCTGCTTTTGAAGCGGGGTCATATCCCAGGAGCTTCACCTGGTTTCCCAGATCAACCTCAACAGCCTGTTGGAAAGCGGGGATGGCGAACTGCCGTTTCTCCCCCACCGGCCGTACCTTTCCTCCGACTCGTGCAGCGGAGAGGAGCTCCACCCAGGTGCCGTTGTCAAACAGGCGAGGTACAAACTGTGAGGCCACCACCTGCACCGGCAGGCGTTTCTCCACCGCTTCCCACTCCCGACCCTCAACCACACCCAGGCCGACATGGAAACGCTGGCCCACGTTCCAGGGCAACATCTCCGTTTGCACTACCTCCCTCACCTTCCAGCGGCTTGGTGGGTACCAGACGGTGGCAACCATCGGTCGCAGGGTGGTATCCTCTATGATCCTTCCCTGGTCATCGAAGTAGAAGGGGTACAGACGATAGTCGCCCTCCACTGTGGCCAGAACCTGCCAGTAGAGGCGAAGTTGAACCATCTGCTCCTCGGGATCATCGTCCAGATCAAACCCCAACAGCCGTAGGTATGGCCCGAAATCTATGGCGGTCGGGTACTGAGGCTCAGGCTCGACCAGCCGGGCGAAATCGTAGAAGGGGTCAGGTATTTCCCTCCTGCCCTCTAAACCCCTTTGCAAAAGGATGTACCCATCGCGGGCATCCAGGATACCATAGCGGCCACTCCCCACCAACTCCTCTACCTGAGTTCGCACGTCGTTGGGATGCATGGAGTCATCGGCGGATACATCCAGAAAGATGTAGTCTGCCTGCTCCAGGCGGGGAAAGATGTACACCTGCTCCCGCTGACTGACGCGCCGGTTGAGAACGCGGTGAGCGGAGACCGAGGCCTGAGGGGGGATCAGGTCAAGGAAATGGTTGATCAACCGGGCATGAGCTGTAACCTGAGGCATCCGAAAGTTACGGGCCAGGGGGGAGAAGCCGTACAGCCGGCTGTAGGTTAAGCCCACCAGCAGAGCCAGAGTCGAGATAACAAGCAGGCTCCGCTCCCGGCCGATCCTCCTTCTCTGGTGGAGCCACTCTGACAAAGACCGCGCCCCGTAGATGGCCGATATGGCCAGGAAGGGTACCAGCGGGGTCGCGTAGTAGCTGTAAGGGGAGTACATCAGGGGGAAGTTGCTCAGGAGGTTGATGGCCAGCGAGGGCAGGGCCAGGACCAGGGTCAGGGGGCTGAGCAAAGGCAGAAAGCCAAACTGGGCCAGCAACCTGGCAATGTAAGCCAACTTGGCCCCGGTCAGCACCTGAGGCAGAATCGTCCAGGGGCGAAGGAAAAGGGTCTCCAGAATCTGGGGCAAGGTCTCCCCCAGGTAATCGTAGCGGACCAAGTAGATGGACCTCCCCTGAGGAGTGAAGGCGGGTATGACCACCAAATTGGCCAGCCCGAACCAGAGCGCAGCCACAAGAACGGTGACCAGCCCCAGCCGCCGTTCCCGCTGGGCAAACAAGATGTAGAGGCCCATAGCGGCGATGAGGAGGGGCATGTCCTCTTTGCAGCTCATAATCAGCAGGGCGAAGAGCCAGAACCAGCCGTAGCGACCTTTTTGCATGAAATAGAAGGCGTAGGCCAGGAAGGAGGCGGTCAGGGTCAGGGGGTAGAAGCCCATCATGTTGGCCCCCTGGAGAGTAGGGGAAAGAAGGTAGAGGGCAGCCAAAAACAAGGGGCTCCACCCACTTCCTAGACGCTCCCGTGCCAGCCAGAACAGAGGCAGCGCTCCCAGGGCCAGGACCGCAACCTGTAGAAGGATCAGCGCCTTGGGACTGCTGTAGATCAGATACAGGAGAGAGATAGGGATGAGGATGGGCTCGACGTGTACACCGAGTCGGGACGACAGCCCTTCCACATTGGTGAACTGAAAGGGCCTTCCGTGGGCTGTATTCCAGATGGTCTGGTCAAAATTCCCCAGGTCGAAGAAGGTCTGCAG
>JBHIDP010000190.1:0-5248 GCA_046760185.1 Anaerolineae bacterium | reverse complement strand
CAAGTTGGTGAGGTTGATCGTTGATGGTCAGGTTTATCAGCATCATCCTCTCCCTTGCCGGGAAACCAAATGATCGGGCAGTGAATCATAATCTCATATTTGATGTGAAAGACGATCGCCCCCACAAACATGATAAAGAGCACGCAAGCCAACGTGCGCCAGTCAATTTTAGCCCAGACTTTATTCTCATATTTGTGGCATTCACGTATCCTGGATATGGACGCCTCAGCCATCTTATAGCTCTGACTTGACAATCGTCTCGATCTGTGCTATCTTATAATTAAAGCGGTATCGTAAAGCCTGGTGTCCCTGACCGTTCGGAGAACGGGATAGGCCGCGTTGAGATGCGCGAGCGGGGAAGGGCGGCTGAGATGCGCGCCCGGCAGACTGAAATCGGGGCCCAGGGTGAGCCGCTTTTTTTATTTGAAACCTCGACAATCTCCTCCACGATCACTTTGTCTTTGATGAGTCGGTAATAGCTGTCATCTCCCCGCTGGTATTTCTGCCACAAGGCCCAGGCTACATAGTCCACGGCCTGCAATCCCTTCATCCTCACTGAGTCCACTTGGCGGATCACCACCGCTTGGCCCTTAATGTCCGCGATTCCCTCTCGAATCTGCCACTCCAGCTTTTGCCGTAAGTGTTCGTGTGTGTATCGCTTGTCCATGGTCACTTTGAGCCGTGGCCACCGTTCCACGCAAAGCCGGACCGCCTTGGCTGCCGTTTGGCGGTATAGGTCTTCGGTGTCCTTGGGCGGCTTGGTGATTCCCCGCTTGTCTACCACCACGGTGACAATCTCCACCTCCTGTTGAGCGATGGCCGCCAGGATCCAACGAATAGTCTTTTCTTCAGAGTGAGCCGCTTTCATCTCCCCCGAGGCCAGGCTGGTCCCAAACCGCTTAAACGCTCGCTTGATGAGCAACTCCACAGGGCGTGGGTTCCTCGTGACCAAGACGGCTATGACCAAGAAGAGGTCATTCTCGACGAAAATGGCGATTCCGCCGGACTCGTCCAGAAAAGCGTGGTGCAAAAGCTCGGCCATGGCTCGAATCGTTGATAACTCTTTCGAGGTGTTCATCGGATGCTGGTGCTTTGCTCATAATCTCCTCCCCGGCTCGATGGAGCGGGTTTCTGAGCTCTCAAGCGGGCCTCCTTCAGCGCACGGCGGACCAGCACTATACCCATCTCCCTTCGATATTCACCGCTGGCCAGAAAGTCGCTCGGTGGGTCCAGTTGCTCTCCCACCGCTTTGGCCGCTTCGTCTATCCTCTCCGCACTCAGTTCCTTCCCTTCCAAGAAGGCGGCAACAGTGCTCAGCGACACTGGCACCGGGCCCATCCCGCCTGCGACTGCCCGTGCCTTTTGACATACGCCATCCTTGATGGCAACCACCGCGGCCACGTTGATGATGGCCCGGTCCGAGGGGGTGCGGCTCACTCTTTGGAGACTGGCACCTGTTGACCCACCCGGGATCGGTATGATCACCTCGGTAAGCAGCCAACCGCTGCCCGGCAACTGGTTCTCTTCAACGTAGAACTCTGCCAGGGAAAGGCGACGCTCGTCCGGTGCTAGAAGGAGGACCTCTGCCTCCAGGGCTAACAGGGTGGGGGGAAGATCGGTGGTTCCAGCCCGGCTGATGAGGGTCCCTCCCAGCGTGGCCATGTTACGCACGATCCTGGCTGCACAGTTGTGGGCGGCTTCAGCCACTACGCCGTCGGCCAAAGCACGCAGGATGGGGGAGGTAGCCATCGTCTGCAGGGTGGTCACTGCCCCGAGGCGCACGAAGCTATCCCCCTCCTTGATGTAGTCCAGGCCCAACTCCTGCAGGTCAACCACCGCCTCCACCAGGGCATCCTTCCGGCTGACCAGATCGGTGCCGCCGGCCAGGGGGACGGTGTGGACATCGGTTCGCTGCAAAAGGGCCAGGGCTTCGGACAGCTTCTGGGGACGGTAATACTCTTTCAGCTTCGGCAACACTGCCATTTCCTCCTTCCTGGGAGGTCCATTTCCAAGACTTGACAGGTTTTCAGCAGAAACCTGTCAGGTCTAGGTTCCGACCGGCATCATCAGCGCCCGTGGCCGGCAGCGGGTGACACATAGCCCACACCCCCAACACCGGTCTGCATCCAGCCTGGCCTTGTAGGCAGGAGTTCTAGGCTCACCAACCATCTCCAGAGCGTGGTAGACACAGGAGGTCACGCACAGGGTGCAGCCGGTGCAGAGGTTGGTATCTAGCACGGGAGGGACATGGCTGGTGCGAAACTCCCGTTCGCGCACCTTGCGTACGGTCAGTCCCTGGATGTCAGTGAGAGATTTGTAGCCATGAGTGTCCAGCCAGGTTTCTATCTCCTGAACGATCTTGCCGTACACGGCCGGCCCCCTCAGGATGGCCGCGGTGCAAATCTGTACGGCCGAGGCTCCGGCCATAAAGAATTCGATGGCGTCCACCCCCCGGCTTATCCCCCCGACCCCGACGATGGGCAGGTCAACGGTGCGGGCGATGTCGAAGACACAGCGCAGGGCAATGGCCTTGATGGCCGGCCCCGAGAGCCAGCCATACCCTTCACGGCTGCCCATCAACGGCAGGCCGCTCTCCACGTCAATGCCCAGGCAGGGGCCATAGGAATTGACAGCCACAATGCCATCCGCTCCGGCCTCTTTCGCTGCCAGGGCAGCGGCCTTCATGTCCCGGAAGGGGCTCAGTTTGACAAAGACCGGCACCTCCACGGCCGCTCTGGCAGCCCGGATGGCCTCCATCATTGGCCCAGGATCGTCGCCGATGTAGTGGGTGGAGAGTTCCAGGGCATCGGCCAAGGGCTTGACCCGGGGAGCCAGCTCCGCGATCTGCTCCGCGCTGTAGCCCAAACTGATGATAAGCGGTACCGCGGCTTGCCGGGCTATGGGGTACTCATGTTCGATGTACTGCTCCGGCGGGTATTCCGCCCAAAGCTCGGTGTTGAGCATGGAGGTTCTTCCGTACTCAGCCATACAGGGCTGTGGTACCTGGGCCGCGGTGGTAGAGATGGTCTTGGCCACAATCCCCCCTGCCCCTCCCTCCACACATCTTAACATAGCCTGCCCATCCCAGCCCGGAGGTCCGGCCGCCGACAGGACCGGATTCTTGAATTTGAGGCCGCAGACCTCAACCTCTATGTTGGCCATTCCTCCCTCTCCCCCAATCTATCGAGACCCTCCCTTTTCACTCTCCACTCTCCCTCTTCTCTCTCTACACCAGCCTCCATACCCTTTCTGCCTTCTCCCGTGCCTTGGCTGCAATGGCTCCTTCATCCAGGGTCAGCAGTTGGCGGTCCTCCATCAATACCCTTCCGCTGGCGATGGTCGTCGTCACGTGGGAACCGTCAAGGCCGAAGATCACGTGCCAGGGGAGATTGCCGGCCGTCAAGGGGGTTGGAGGGACGTAGTCCAGGATGATGATGTCAGCATAGGCTCCAACTGAGAGTTCACCCAGGGGTTTGGGGAAGAAAAGGCGCCCGATCTGAGCGTTGTTGGTTACGGCCATCTCCAGCACCTGATCGGCCCCCATGGCCCGCGGATCCTTCTTGGCCAGCTTGTGGATCAGGTAAGCCGTCTTCATCTCAGCGAACATGTTGTTGGAGAAACCGTCGTTTCCCAGACCAACACAGATACCGCGCCGCAGCATGGCCGGCACATCAGCCACTCCTACGGCATTGTTCATGTTGGAACGAGGCTGATGGGTCACCTTGGTCTTTGTCTCCCTTAGGGTGCCGATCTCAAAGCCATCCACGTGCACGCAGTGAGCGGCGATGGTCTTCTCACCCAGTATGCCTCTCTTCTCCAGCCGTTCCACCACCCGTAACCCGGACTTCTTGAGGCTGTCATCAACGTCGGCCTTGTCCTCGGCCACGTGCAGGTGAAAGCCTACCCCCAAATCCTGAGCCTCCGCCAGACACCGCTCCAGAGTCCGATCGGAAAGGGTCAGGGAAGCGTGCAGGCCGAAGGTGGCGCCCACCAGCTCATTCTCTTCTTCCTGGGCCCTCCTGATGAACCTGACATTCTCTTGGATTCCCTCGACTGTCCTCTCCTCTCCATCCCGGTCTGTTACCTCATAGCAGAGACAAACCCGCAGGCCGGCCTCTTGGGCGGCTTCGGCGATGATGTCGAGGGAGCCATCAATAGCCTTCGGACTGGCGTGGTGGTCAATCAGGGTTGTGGTGCCATGTCGGATGGCGTCCACCAGGCAGACCAGAGCGCTGTAGCGCACCGCTTCCAGGTCCAGGGCTTTGTCCAACCTCCACCAGAGCTTTTCCAATATCTCAGGGAAATTCTTGGGGGCCTCACCCCTCAGGGCCATTCCTCGGGCAAAGGCTCCGTAGAAGTGGGTGTGAGCACAGATGTTTCCGGGCAAGACCAGTTTGTGGCTGGCGTCCAGGATTCGGGCCTCAGGGTACTTTTTCACCAACTCGGCTGTCGGCCCCATGGCGGCGATGGTGTCCCCCTCGATGAACAGCGCACCATCCTCGATGATCTCGTTTCTCTCACCGAAGGTGACCAGAGTTCCGTTAGTAATCAGCATCCTGCATCCCTCCCTGTTCGGCAATGGCGGCCTGCACCGTGGCTAAACATCCTTCCAGGTCGGCCTCGATCTGCGCTTCAGCAAAGCGCAGGGCCCCAGCCGGAGCGTCTCTGTCCCCCACAACCAGGCTTAATAACCCATGGCGGCAGGGAACCGCCAGGTCAACTGTGTACTCGACATCTCCTTCGCCTATCTGATACTCCCGTTCGGGAGGTATGCCCACGTCCCGTAGGGCAGTGTAGATTCGGTCAACATAGGGCTTACCAGTGACGAAGAGATCGTTGATCTCCTCTGCATCCTGGAAGCGGTCCCAGGTGGTGTGGATGAAAGTGATGCGCCGCCAACGCCGGCTGACAATTGGTGGCTCTTTGCGTTGCAGGCAGCCAATCTGCAGCTTGTAATAGCGTTCATCGGCCCGCGGGTGGTGGGGCTCATCAGGTAGCAACTGGCGGCGGGTAACCAGTTCGTGGCCCTGGATGGGGGCGTAGTAGTGGATGGCCCATTTCTCCGGCCCGAAGACCTTTGTGAAGTAGAAGGCCAGGTATTCGGAGTAGATACCCTTGGGGGCATGTTTGACTGGGATACGGTACCAGCCTTCGTCCCGGGCGATGGCGAAATCGCGCTTGCTGTTCATGATGGCCACCAAAACCCGGTCTTCAGGATACATCTCTATCCTTCGGCCCCTTCCCGGAG
>JBHIDP010000189.1:0-5264 GCA_046760185.1 Anaerolineae bacterium | reverse complement strand
CTGGAAGGAGTGGTGATGAACCTGTTGATCAAAGGCCGGGCATTCGGCGAAGGGTACACAGAGATTGCCACCCCTGACAACAGCCTCCTGGAGGAGTTGCAGTTCGGGCGGTTGCGATTGTCAACTGGTGGCAAACCGTATGAGGATCAAACTGCCAACCTGGAGGTGGTGCTGACCGTCCTCTCCGGCAAGGCCGATGTCGAGATCGAGAGCGAAGGAGGGGTGGTCCTCTATCAGGAGATCGGGGAACGGGATGATGTCTTCAGCGGCTCACCGACTCTGGTCTACGTGCCACCGCAGAGCAGTTGTCGGGTCAGTGCCTGCTCTCCCCACTTTGACGCCGTCATAGCCAAGGCTCCAGCTACAGGACCAGGCAAGGCGGCCCTGATCCCGGCCGGGGCGGTAGAGGTCATCTCGGTGGGGGCCGCCAACTGGCGGCGGCGGGTCAATCTGGGTGCTGTCGAGCGTGGTCCTACCCAACGCCTGATGGTCGGTGAGACCATCAATCCTCCCGGCAACTGGTCCAGCTATCCTCCCCACAAGCACGATAGCAACCATCCTCCCCATGAAGGTCGCTTCGAGGAGGTCTACTTCTATCTGACCAGGCCGGATGGTGGCTTTGGCCTGCAGCGTCTCTACGAACGGCGGGAGGGGGAGGACGCGCTGGATGAGGTCTATGTGGTGGAGAGCGGCGACACGGTGGTCATCCCGCGGGGGTATCACCCGGTGGTGGCCGCGCCGGGCTACCAACTCTACTACTTCTGGGCCTTGCTGGGCCGGGAGAAGCGCTACCGTGCCTGGTCGGATGACCCGGCCTACGAGTGGATAAGGCAGGTCGAACCGATGCTGGTGGGGGGATGATCCCTGTGGGGGGGGTGTGCCCCACCTTTTCTCTCCACCCACCCCTGTTGTGCGAGGTATAAGATGGGCTACTCTTTGACCATCCCGGCTCGGGTCAACATCCTTGGCAATCCAGCGGACGCCAACGAAGGGGCCCACGCCACCATCTCGGCCGCTATCGAGGTGAGGGCTGGAGCGTATGTTGAGGAGTCGGATGACCTGATCCTGGTGGCATTGGCCCGCGATCGAGAGGGAACCCTTGAACCTGTTGATAGCTTGCGGTGTGGTTCCTTGCCCCTCCCCTATGACGGTCGCTTCGATCTGATCAAGGGAGCTATCAACCGCCTGGCCGGACACAGCCCTGAGTTCCGGGAGAAGCTGAGCGAGCGAAAGGTCAAGATATCAACCTGGACCGATGTGCCTCGCCAGAGCGGCCTGGGTGGCTCTACCCTGCTGGTGCTTCTGACCCTGGGTGGCCTGCGGGCCTTCTACCAGTTGGACTCCCACAAACACAACGACTACCTCCTGTCTGAACTGGCTCAGCGGGTCGAATCGCTGGAGTTGGGGATCACCTGTGGCTTCTCCGACCGCTACGTGCCCCTCTTCGGCGGTCTGGCCTACCTTGACTACCGGGGCAAGCTCTATCATAAGGCCATCGGGGAGGAACCCTACGTCACTTACGAGAGGTTGGACCAGTATGTGGAGGGGCTGCCCCTGGTGGTGGCTTACACCGGTTTGATCCGAGACTCGGGGGATATCCACCGTGGCATGAGGGCCAGGTACCTTGAGGAATATGCGGCCTATGGCCAGGGCTCTCCACAGATGCCGTTCATGGTGGAGGTCATGGCCGCCATCGGGGCCACGGCCTGGAAGGGGAAGATAGCTCTCTTGGAGAGGGACTGGGCCACCTTTGGGGCCTTGATGAACGAGAACCACCGCCTGGTCAACGAGATGATGCGCTACTGTGGATATGATGAGGGGGCCGGGTGGGCCAACAATCTCCTTATCGAGGCTGCTTTGAGCAACGGAGCATTGGGGGCCAAACTGACCGGTGCCGGCGGTGGCGGGTCCGTCTTCGCCCTGGTCAACCCCGGCCAGGAGGAGGACATGGTCGAGACCCTGCGGGAGACGGCCCTGGCAAACGGGTTGACCGCGGCCCATGTCTTCAGGTGCGAGATCGCCCGGCAGGGGTTGATGGTGATAGCGGATAGGTGATGGCATATGGCGTGCGGCGTATAGCATATGGCGTGCGGCATCCGCTGGCAACGGGCTTGTGATCTGAGCTGGATAGTGTTATAATTCTGGTGCGATCACAGCCAGATACCTAAGAGGTGAAAGACATGGTCGAGGAGCAAAGGACGTCTCATCCCCATTCGAGTCTGACGCTCGCCCCTGTGGCGAAGAGCGACGCCGAAGAGCCCGCTTTTGACCGTGATGAGCTTGTGACCAGGCTGCGCAAGGCCCTAGCTGTCATCTTGAAGGACCGCCCGGTCAAGCTGGCCTATCTATACGGCTCAGCGGCGACAGGCTGCTCAACACCTCTCAGTGACGTAGACATCGCTCTGGTGGTCGATCGAGGGCTAGAGCCCCTGGAACATCTCCACATGATGTTGCAGGTTGCCGATGAACTGGCTGATGCGTGTGACGTGCGCAATACCGATGTGCGGATTATCAACAATGCTCCCCTGGTGTTTCGGGGACGGGTGGTCTGCGATGATATCCTCCTCTACACGCGTGATGAGACCGTACGTATCGAGTTTGAGACTACGACCCGGGATGAGTATTTTGACTACCTGCCGATCCATCGAAGGCTGCAAGCGGCCTTTTTTGCCCGGATTCGGGAGCGCGGACTCCATGGTTGATCGGGACAAGGTTGAGGGGCTGGTACGCCATCTACGTCAGTACACAGGATATCTTCACGAACTGGCAAACCTGGATGAGGATGAATTCCTGCACGATCCGAAGGCTATTGGCAGCGCCCGCTATTACCTGATGGTGTCCATTGAGAGTTCATTGACATTGCCAATCACATCATCGCCAGCGAAGGGCTGCGAGCTCCAAAAGACTAGAGTCTGGCTAAAATCTGTGGAGGAGTGGAGCCTTCAGGCGGATAAAACCGGCTCACCTGTCCTGGCGCACAGGTGCCAGGGAAAGCCTCGACTCCCACAAGTTTTGGCCACGCTCAAAAGACTACAGGGACGCGTTCCAGGTCCTCAACGAGGTTGGGATCATCCCCGATGACTTCACCAGAACCATGCGGGCTATGGCTGGGATGCGCAATCTGCTGGTGCACCTCTACTGGGAAGTGGACGATCGTATGGTGTACGAAACAATCTGCACAGAGCTAGATGATTTCGAGACCTTCGTAAGCTATGTCCTGGCGTTCATGGAGCGAATAGGGCCACCTTAACCGGAAGGCGATTGATCATCTGCTCGTCCACCATCGGCTGGTCGCTGCAAGATGTCTGTGGCCTATCGTCCCCGTCCCCATTCTCTCCTCCCCCAAGCTATTCTATTGACTACCAGTCTGTTGACGCTGGCTATGTCGTCCCCCCGCCCGTCTCGAAATTCTACCCCCTGCTGGCTTGAACAGGGCGGCCAGCAATCACTTGTCGGAGCTACAACGCTCAGGAAACTATCCGGGCAAGGCAATCAACCGCATTTCTTAAGCATGAATTTTACGCTGAGGGACTGAAGGGAGCGAGCCAAGTGCAAGGTGTGATCCTGGCCGCGGGCAAGGGGTCGCGGCTCCACCCCATTACCACCAAGCGATCCAAGGCCATGCTACCTATTCTCGGCCGGCCCGTTGTAGAACGGGTCATGGAAACCCTGTGGGCCAACGGCGTCCGGGAGTTCATCCTGGTCGTCAGCCCCGAGGACACTGACATCCGCCGCTACTTCAGGGAGGAGTCACCCCTTGAGGCCAAAGTGGAGTTCGTCATCCAGGAGAAGCGCCTGGGGATGGCCAATGCCCTGGCCTGTGCTGCGTCCCTCGTTGAAGGTGACTTCATCCTGTCGGCCTGCGACAATCTGATGTCAGCCGATCACATAGCTGAGATGATGCAGGTCTACCAGGCCGGGCCAGACATCAATGGGGTGATGAGTTTACAGCGGGCCACGCCACAGGAGATTCCCAGGGTGGGCGTGGTGACCATGAACGGTCGCTGGATCACACGGGTGATCGAGAAGCCTTCGCTGGAGGAAGCGCCTACGAACATCGCCACCCTGCCTCTGTATATCTTCTCCGTCCGCCTCCTGGACTACCTGCCTCGTGTGCCCCTGTCCCCCCGGGGCGAGTACGAGATACAGGACGCCATCCAGATGCTCATTGATGAGCGGGGTAGGGTGTGTGGCGTGTTCACCGATCATCGTTTGGACCTGACCGGCCCTCAGGACCTTCTGGCCATCAACCGCCACTATCTGGTCAACGGTCACGATCAGCCTCAACTGGCCCCTTTCACCGTGGGCAAGAATACCCACCTCATCACGCCCCTGCGCATCGAGGAGGGGACGACCATCGGCCCGGATTGTGTCATCGGCCCGCGGGTCTACATCGAGCGCGATTGCCGCATTGGGCAGGGGGTGACCATCAAGGATGCGGTGGTGCTGCGGGAGTCGGTGATCGAGGATGGGGCGGTGGTGGTGGGGGAGGTGGTTTCGTAAATGAACTAACCCCTCTCCCCAGGCGGTGAAGCTCGCTTGGGGAGAGGGTGTTTCTCCAGATAGGTGTAGGGAGGCAGGGGGCCACCGATAAGGGGACGGGCATAGGTCAGGAAAGCCTCGGTCACATCGTTCCCAACCTGGTTGATGTACTCGCCCGGCATCAGTCTTTCCTTCAGGGCCACCTTCTCCAACTCGACCAGGCCGGTCGAGCAGCGATAGGGATCATCGCTCTGGCGCACCAGGGAGACCATCTTGCCGCTGACCCCTTCGACGGCGTGCCGTACCGCCATCTGGCCGACGAGATAGGCCTCCTCCACATCCACCGGCGAAGCCAGGGACATGGAGACCCGCTGGATAGTGCCCGGCTTGTCGAAACGAGCTTTGAGCCTCAGATTGTCGGTTATATGCTGGCACAGGAGGGCTGCTACCCCGCCCCGTTGAGGGTGGCCGAAGTTATTTACCATGGCTTCGTCGGGGGGCTCAGCCAGAGGCTGGCCATCTTCCCCTTTGGCTCCCTCACAGACGGTGATAACCACATGCCCCAGGCGCTGGTACACCTGCTGCACGTCTTCCAACAATTGCGCCAGGACAAGGGGCCGTTCCGGCAGGTAGAGCAGGTGGGGAGCTGCCTCGGCATGATCCCGGGCCAGGGCACTGGCGGCCGTGATCCAGCCTGCGTTGCGGCCCATAACTTCTATGATTTTCACTTTATCTACGACGCCGATAGACTCCGTATCCAGGCCAGCGTCGCGCACGATGGT
>JBHIDP010000188.1:0-5302 GCA_046760185.1 Anaerolineae bacterium | reverse complement strand
ATCAACAGCAACAGGCACAGGGTACCGACCGGGAGCCAGAAGCCATCGGAGATGGGGCCCTCCCAGAGCGGAACGGTGAAAAGGAAAGCGAGGATACCTAACCCCATCCAGCGGCGCCACTGGGTGAGGTGTGGTAGCTCCTTGTAGACGGCCAGGAGGGGCAGGATCAAGGGTGGGTAGTCGTACTGCAGGGCGTAGGGAGTAACCAGGAACCCGACCGTGGTGGCCAGGGCAGTCAGACGCTGGAGCGCCAGGGAACGGCACAAGGCCCGCACCAGGAGCCATCCACACCCGACTACGGTCAGGGCGTAGATGGCCCAGGCCAGGATACCAGGGATGCCCATTGAGTCCAACCAGTGCAACATGGTAGTGTTGATTCTTTTGGCCACTATTTTGTCTGGTCCGTCTAGCACGTGGGTCAGTCCCTTCCCAAAACCGGGCTCAAAGAAGTGCTGATACCAGCCGGGCAGTATCCAGGTTGAGACGACAACCAGCAAGGTCAGGCTGACCAGGCACCACACTATGGCCCGTTTCCGGCTGAACCATAGGGCCACCAGCAGTACACCAAAGACCACGAAGCTGGCCTGAGGTTTGGTCATCAACAGGGCCAGGGATAGTCCAGTCAGCCCCCAGCTCCCTCTCTGTATGGCCCACAAAGCCAGACTGAGGAAAAGGAAGATCAGTATGCCTGTCTGCTCGAAGCGAAGACAAAGCCAGGCCAGAAGATAGGCCGCGCTCAGGTAGGTTAACCAACGTCGCCACCCCTGCGCTTCCCAACCGATGACTGCCAGAGTGAGCCGCAGAGCTACCCAGAGGAAGACCAGGTTAAGAGCGGTCCAGACAGCTCTGGCTGGTTCGTAGGGGAGGAAAGCGGCCAGGGGGGTGAGGACGACAGCGAACCAGGGCGGGTAGTAGTAGGGATTGTTGCCGGCGCGACCAGTCAGTTCCACCAGTACAGGCGCTACCTGGCTGTAGGCGTACGGATCGCCCCCTTGCCGCAATACTCTGGCCGCAGCGTAGTAGCCACGAAAGTCCTGGCCATAGAACCGAAGGGTGGCATATCCCATAGCTACCAGTACAACCAGCCAGGCTGAAAGAAGGGCAGCATCCAGTAGATTCTGCCATTCCGGCCGTCCCAGACCGACAAAAGGGAGAGCACTCTTTCCCATGGTTCTTCCGGCTAAAGCCTCGACTCCGGTTGTACGAGTCTCAACTGGTTTCTCTGTCACTCAGCGGGAGACAAAGCTTGTCCGCTGATACCAGAGCAGGAACAGGAAAAAGAGGGGGAGGGGAACATACATGATCGGTTGTTCCACATCCCCCTGCACCGTTGCTAGAAAGAGGAACCAGGGCAGAAGGAGCAGTCCGACCAGTAGCAGTGCCACGCCCCAGGAAGGCCAGGTCCGTTGATGGTCCATCATCTTGAGCCACAGGAAGAGAGGGAGCAACAGCAGCAGTTGATTGGTAGTGGCCGTGCGCGTGGCCACTGTCAGCGTGACGGCTATGGTCAGGGAGACCAGCCAGGGCCACCGGCCCCAACCATGCTGGCTCTCCTTCCACCATTGATACAGCAGATAGCCCACCAGGAGAAGGCCAGCCATCGTGGCTGCAATGTCACCCCCTTGGGAGAGTATGGCATCGCTCACAATCTGTAGCGGTGAGCCGATCTGAGTGTACCCCAGGTATTGCCGCAGGCCCTCTAGAAAGTGTAGAGGCCAGGCAGGTTGAAGGAGCATCGGTACGGTGATAAGGGTGACAAGGGTGAGGGCGAAGCCAATGACCAGCTTCCAACGCCACTGATGGATGGCGTGGAGGAGAAAGAGCGGCACCAAGAGGAAAACCATCTGCGGCTTGATGGTGGAAAGGGCCAGAGCAGCTCCTGTCAGCCAGTCCTTCTGCCACTGGTAGGCCCACAGAGCCACGACAAGCAGGCCGAAAACGACGATAGAAAGCTGCCCCAGGATCAAGCTCCGGGCGCTGGGGTAGAAGAGGATACTTCCCAGGGTGAGGACTGTTAAGCTCCGCAACCTCGGTCTTGGCCCCCACACCTTCATCGCCAGGAATACCCCGCCCATGAGAGTCCACAGTAGAAGGCACAACCAGATCGCTTCTGCCTGAGGATAAGGGAGCAAGACCAGGGGTGCTAGAAGAAGGGCCACGTATAGCGGATAGGCAAAGGCGAACTGATGTTGAGTCTCAGGTACAACCTGGCCAAACAGGGCTAGTTGGATCTGACGAGTGACTTTCTGTGAATACGGGTTCTGGCCCTGGAGGAGGAGGGCCTGTGCTCCGCGCCATGGCACGTAGAAGTCATTGGCCCCCGGCTGCTTGCTCGTAAATATGGCATAGGTGAAGTACACCTGCAGGGCAAACATCAAAATGAGAGCGCATCCGAGCAAGGAAAGCCGGATTGGGTTAGACCGGTGTTTTTGGAGGTCAGGCTGCTTTTGCCAGAGGAGGATGCCCAGCACGATCAGCGGCAGAGGGAGTGTCATCAGGCTCGTTTCCCGCCAACCTTCTTGCGTGGCCCAGAAGTAGGTCCAGGGAAGCACGATCAGGGCCCCGATGGCGGCCAGAGAAAGCCATTTCCTGCCGGTTTGGGCCAGTGATGCGAACCAGGCAGTCAGTGGCACTATCAACAGGACTTGATCCGAGACACTGGTGCGAGGGGCCACGTACAGGGTCACCACCATGGTCAGGAACAGTGTGTGCCGGAAAGGGTGCCAATCCAGGGAGAGTGACCTTCTCCAAGTGTAGAGCATGTAGGCTATCATAACTGCGGCCAGGAGCAGAGGGACAATAGGGCTGGCCCCTTTCCCCACCAATGCCTCGGAAAGAACGTATACTGGAGGCTCGAGCGACACATATTGCTGATACTGTCCCAATCGGCTCAGGAACTGGCTGACCCAATCAGGTTGCCAGAGCGTTGAGAGCAGCAAAAGCATGGCCAGGGTAATAGCGAAAGCGGCCACTATTCGCCAGCGGCGATGCCACCACGCCCACAGCAGCAACAACGGCACTACCAGAAAAACCATCTGTGGCTTGGCCGTGGCCAGGGCCAGGGATAGGCCGGCCAACAGGTCCCGCCCATCTGATATAGCGGCAAAGGCCAAAGCTGCCCAGAAAAGAACTATCACCGCATACTGCCCCAGAGCCAGACAGCGGGCGGCCGGGTAAAAGAGGACGGTCCAAAAACCAATCGTCAACAGGTGGCTCCCCCTCGAGTCATAATTGAAAGCTCTAAGGGTGAGAAAACTTGAGGCCAGCAAAGCAAACAGCAACAGCGTCATCCACGCGGCCTGGGCCAAAGGGTAAGGGAGAAGAACCAGGGGGAGAAGGACAAAAAGGGTATAGAGGGGATAGGCGAAGGCCAACTGGTCCATCCCTCTATCAGCCAATTGCCCGTATATGGCCAACTGTGATTGATCGGTGACAGCCTGGGAATAGGGGCTCTCTCCAGCCAGAATCAGGGCCCGTCCTCCCAGCCAAAGGGGCAGGAAATCCACGGCTGCTGGCCGGGGGCTGGTGACGAAAGTGTACAGGGCCCAGGTCGTCAGAGCAAAGGCGGTTCCGAGCAAGATCAACCCCAGGCCAAACCTGAAGCGGGGCTTGATAGCCTCCCCGACACTAATTTGCCTCGATAGCCTGGACGACAACTCACCTTTGGTCACTGCATCTCACCTTCTCTGATGTAGATGGCGGCCAGGTGATCAGCGTAGGTTCGCTGCCACTGTGGGCTTTCCTGCAAGAGGGTACTCAGTGGCCCTTCTCTCTCTATTAACACCATTCTGATGTAGTAGTCATCAAGTGGCTCCTGCCAATTGCTCTTGGCCCGAAAGGCTTGCATGTAGAAGTTGATGAACTGGTCGCCGTAGACGTCAGCTCGGCCGTCAATGAAAACTTTGTAATGGGGGTACAGCCGCCAGATAAGGTAGCCTCCCCAGTTGTAGCTGTTGTACATCGGCCCAGGAGGGAGGCTCTCCAGGAGGTATTCGACGGCGGCCGAGGGGAAGGTTTGTTCCTCGACAGCACGATTGTTGGCCAGCGCCGTGCCGGCTTTGACAGCCACACCCACCAGGATAAGTGCCAGGAGGAACCAATTGATAGCCGCCAGGACCCATCTCGGAGGGAACCTCCCCTGCTCCTCCCTAGTTCCAGGGCGCGCCAGGCCCCACGATCTCCCAACCTGGAGCAGAGCGGCGGTCAGGATAGGCGGGGCGACGAGGGCGAAGATGGGGATGTGTCTGGCTGAGATGAGGGAAGCAAGGCTGAAGGCCAGAAGCAGGATCAAGTCTGTAGCATCTATGGAAGATCGGGATAGGGCCAGTGCGCCGAGGGTTGCCAGAAGCAGGAGGGCGAAGGGTATGAACTGGGGATTATGAAAGTCAGGCGAGTGCCACTCCTGGATGTAGGTCTGCATGGCCTGACTGGTCAATGTGGCAAAAGGGTATGACAGCAGCTTGATACCGTTAGGGTTGATAGTGGCGGCCACGATCGAAGAGGCGGTGATAGCCGCAAAGTAGCCGATCTGCATCACCCCTTCTTGTGCCTCCTTGCCCTGGCTCAACCGGTTGACGATCTTGCCCAACCCTTGGCCGCTGATGACGGCTAGCAGCAAGGCCAGGCCCAGGATATATCCGCTGTGGGCATTGGCCCAGAGGATGATCAGCAGTGGGATCAGCCACAGCAGATTTCGTCTTCCCTCCCGGTGGAGGTGCAGCAGGTAGAGGAGAAGGCTGGCCAGGAACATGGTGATCATCTGCGGACGCGGCCCCCAGGTCACGGCTGAGGCCAGGGCGGCCAACAACGTGGTGAAGACCGCAAGATGGGGGCGCCCCGGGCACTGCCGGTATACCATGAAAAATGCAGCGGTGATAATGGCGGCGAAGGCCAGGATAGGGCCGGGAGAACCGAAAGTATTGTACAGGCCATACATCAGGACCTCACTCAACCACTCATGGGTGATCCAGGGCTGTCCCTGCATGGTCAGGGAAAAGGGGTCCTGGTACGGAACGCTCCTTGTTTCCAGGATGTACTGACCCGTGCGCAGGTGCCACCAATAATCGGGGTCGGTGATCTCGCGGCAGGCCATGGCGAAAATGGAGGCAAAGAGGAGAGTGGGGAGAAGCTGTCTGGGGGAGGGGAACAGAATGCTCACTGGGCTCAATCCAGAGCCTGATCGGGGGGATGCGGCTTTATCTTTCATCAATGGCCCTGTGGGTCTGCCACTTTGTACTCGTGCAATAATGACTTGGGTCTGGCTAAAATGGCTTGGGGAGTGGAGCCTTCAGGCGGAAAAAGC
>JBHIDP010000187.1:0-5331 GCA_046760185.1 Anaerolineae bacterium | reverse complement strand
GTCCTGAGCACAGTCGAAGGGCCAGGCCGAAGGGCAATCTCCTGCCCCGCTGAAGGGGATTGCTTCCCTTCGACGGGCTCAGGGCAGGCGTCGCAAAAACCGCTCCTCGCAATGACATTCCATGCTTGGCGGTGCCCCGCCGGACATGTAGACTACGCTCGAAAGGGTCTGTGACCCCGACGGAGTGAACGAATTCATGGTTCTTGAAACCGCATTTGGTATTAGAAGCGCCGTCACTGTTGATTTTGTCCTTATCGTGCTACCTGCTGTGGGGCTAGTGTTTGGCTTGAGACTGTGTAGACAAAGACCAGTTATGATCAAAAAAGGAATCTGCTGGCAAACACCAAGAACTTTGGCTGGGTGATGATCAGCTTGAAAAAGGCTTTACTTAGCTCATCTCTGTTATGAATGCCAAGGACCTTTTTTGTTCTTCCATTCAGTAAACCCAATAGGTGGTCATAGTCGGAATCGCTGAATCTGTTCAAAATGCCTCTCATTCGGGAGTGAAGGCCAAGCTCCCTTTGCAGACCTATGAGCTCCTTCTCATACTTGCCCTCTTGAGCTACAGCTCGTGCCAAAGCCGTTGCCCCCCTCAAACCGGCCACAACTCCACCAACAGTACTGTCTTTAACTTGGGCTGCCGCGTCTCCTACAAGGAAAATATCTGCCTTGGAATTTTTCCTTGAAACTTCTAGATGGGGATCATAAAGGGGTGTTTTACCTTCTTGGAAACTTTGAACCTCGAATTCAAGAGAATCCAAGAAACTGCTTAAACCAGCCTTGGCTTTTCTTGGGTTTTCGGAGATTAGACCTAGCACTGCTCTCCCTTCCGATTCAGGGATCAACCAATAGAAGAAATCGGTTTCTTCTTTGTTAAACCATACCTTGATGGCATCTTTCCTGGTTCCTGGGGGTACGGCAACCTTTGCCTGTAGTATGGTCACAGTATTAACACTGTTCATATCGGCAACTTCGGCAACTCTGCTTGATGCACCATCAGCTCCTATCAGCGTTGTAGTCCTGGAATACTGCATTTTACCATTCTTCAGATTCTCTAGCTCTACAATTAGCCCATCTTGTCCTTCTTCAAAGCCTAGGAACTTGTACCCAAACTTGATTTCTGCACCCTCTTGTTTTGCTTTTCTGGCCAGTAACCTAATAAGTTCTCTCCTCTCAAGCACTAGATCTGGACTTGCAAGTTTCACTTCAGCACCTTTGTTTGGTGAGAAAAGCTCAACCTTCTCAATCTTGTTGATGATCCCCTCAGAGGGAACAAAGCCCAGAACATCACATATCTTGCTGGTAACAATCAATGTTCTGGAAGATAAGTTTAGCATGTCGCGTTGTTCAAATACACGAACAGGCAAACCTTCTTTGGCCAGAAGATACGCTAGAAATAAGCCCGCAGAGGAAGCACCGATTATGACTATCATAGCTGTTCCTTTAGCTTGCCAAACCTTCTTTCCCGCTGGTCATAAGCCAACAAGGCACCATACAATTCCTCTTCGTCGAAGTCGGGCCAGTAGGTGGGAGTAGCATAGTACTCGGCGTAAGCCGCTTGCCAGATCAAAAAATTGCTGAGGCGCATTTCGCCGCCGGTGCGAATGATCAGGTCTGGGTCAGGCAGCCCCGCCGTGTACAGGTACCGGTTGAAGATTTCCTCGTCTAGATCTTCGGCCTCAACACCGTCGGCGACCACCTGTCGCGCCGCATCCAAAATCTCGGCCCGACCGCCATAATTGAAGGCCACATTTAGGATCAAGCGATCGTTGTTCTTGGTCAGTTCGATGGCATCCAGCACTGCTTTCTTCAGCTCCTCAGATAGCCCTTCCAGACGCCCCAGATGGCGCAACTGGACGCCGTTTTTGTGCAACTCCTTTACCTCACGTTGAATTACCTGCTCGAGGATGCGCATCAGACCGCGCACTTCCTCCACAGGGCGTTCCCAGTTCTCAGTGGAGAAGGCATAGATGGTCAGTATCTTGATCCCAAATTCGACACACGCCCTCAGTACCCGTCGGATGTTCTCCGTGCCCGCTCGATGGCCAGCCAGACGGGGTAGGCCCTGCTCCCGGGCCCAGCGCCCATTGCCGTCCATGATTATGGCCACGTGCTGTGGTATCTTGCTCAGCTCAGTTTTCCTCTCCATGCCCGCTCATCACCCGCCAGAGGGACTTGTGGTGAGCCACAGCGTTTTTGATAGGTGAAATTGGACTCCCCCGAGGACGCAAAATCACATATCAAAATCAGTGTGTCGAACCACTTGTCAGATTAAAGCTTCTCAAATCTCCTTTATCTCTTTCTCTTTAGCCTGACCTACCTCATCGGCCTCATGGATGTACTTGTCTGTCAAATCCTGCATCCGGTCTTTGCCCCGGTAGAACTCATCCTCCGAAATGAGCTTCTCCTTCTCCAGTTCCTGCATATCTTTGAGACCATCACGGCGACAATTTCGGACCGCTATCCTGGCCTCCTCCACACGTTTACCCACCATTTTTACCAATTCACCACGTCGCTCCTCTGTCAGGGGAGGGATAGCCAGACGAATCAGCTTGCCATCATTCGTTGGTGTCAAGCCGAGGTCAGATTTGAGAATAGCTTTCTCTACGTCGGCTAGAGCATTGGGGTCCCAGGGACGAATGGTCAGAAGTCGAGGCTCGGGAGCGGATATGCTGGCCATCTGGTTGAGAGGTGTAGGGGTCCCGTAGTAGTCCACCAACAGTCCTTCTATCAGGGCTGGCGAGGCCCGTCCCGTCCTGATGACCACCAGATCATGGCGCAGAGCTTCGATGGCCTTTTTCATCCTGTCCTCGGTCTCCTTCAGGACATCTTCTATCATCGAGGGCCCCCCTCCTTATCTTCCCTGCGTGGGCTGACTCCCACTTAGCACAATTTCAGTTTATCGTTCTGCGGATGTCAGCAAATCTTCGTGCCGATCTTCTCCCCCCGGATGATCCGTTCGATACTTTGTGGTTCCCACAAATCAACGACAATGATCGGCAGTTGGTTATCCATGCACAGAGAGATAGCGGTACTGTCCAAGATACCCACCCGCAGATTGAGGGCCTCGATATAACTCAACTTCTCAAAGCGGTGGGCTTCGGGATTGAGCAGAGGGTCCTCGGCGTAGACAGCATCCACCTTTGTGGCCTTGATCAGTACCTCGGCTCCGATCTCGACGGCACGCAAAGCAGCCGCAGTGTCGGTGGTGAAGAAGGGATTACCGGTGCCAGCCCCGATAATGACCACCCGTCCTTTCTCCAGGTGGCGGATGGCACGCAGCCGAATGTACGGTTCAGCCAGAGCCTTCATCTCGATAGCGGTCTGCACCCGGGTGATCACCCCTATTCGATTGAGGGCATCTTGCAGAGCCAAAGCATTCATCACCGTGCCCAACATGCCCATGTGATCGGCCGTGGCCCGGTCCATACCGTGCTCCAGGCCATCCCTGCCCCGCCAGATGTTGCCCGCTCCCAGGACGATGGCCACCTGTACACCGTAATCGTGTACCCCTTTGATCTTGTTGGCCACATCCTTCGCCCGTTCAGGATCAATGCCATACCCCGAGGGGCTGGCCAGGGCTTCGCCGCCCAGCTTAAGCATGATTCGCCTGTACTTCACCTTACCAATCCCCTACTCTACCCCCAGCTCAAAGCGAACAAAACGCCTGACCTGGATATTCTCGCCCAACTGAGCGATCTTCTGCAGGATCAGTTCTTGAACAGTGTATCCTTCATCCTTGATGAAGGGTTGCTTTAGGAGACAAACTTCCTCATAGAACTTCTCCAGCTTCCCTTCTATGATCTCCTCGATGACGTGGTCAGGTTTGCCCTCCTCGGCCAACTGGGCCCGATACTTTTCCTTCTCTTCCTCCACCACCGTCGCTGGCACATTCTCAGGGAGAAGATACTTGGGGGCAATGGCTGCTACCTGCATGGCCAGGTCATGGGCCAACCTCCGAAACTCATCGGTACGGGCCACGAAATCGGTCTCACAGTTCACCTCAACCAAGCTGGCGATCCGCCCCCCGGTATGGACGTAGGCCTCCACTAACCCCTCCTGGGCCACTCGACCGACTTTTTGGGCGGCAATGGCCAGCCCCCTTTGGCGCAGGATCTCCAGGGCCTGTTCCATATCCCCCTTGCTTTTCTCCAAGGCTGTTTTACAGTCCAACACGCCCGCCCCGGTTTTTGCCCGCAGTTCTTTGATCATGTCTGTGGAGATGGTCATCATTCCTCCCCCTGGTCTTCTTCGTCGCTCACTTCGTCCTCACTGCCTTCTACATCCTCGAGGGGGGGTAAAGTAGGTACCGGCTCCAACACCTCCTCTTCTTCGACCGGTTCCTCCTCTATGCGACTGGCCTCCCACAACTGCCACCCTTCCATCACTGCATCGGCAATGACACTGGTGATCAACTGGATGGCACGGATGGCGTCGTCGTTTGAGGGGATGACGTAGTCAATAGGCTGGGGGTCGCAGTTGGTATCAACCATGGCCACGATGGGGATGTCCAGGCGGTTGGCTTCCTTGACGGCAATGCTCTCGCGCCGTGGATCAACGATGTAGAGCACGTCCGGCAGCCGTCGCAACTCCTTGATGCCGCCCAGACGGCGATTCAGTTTCTCCATCTGGCGGTAGAGCCCCAACGCCTCCTTCTTAGGCAGGCGGTCAAACTCCCCCATCCGCTGACGGGCCTCCAGGTTGATAAGGTAGTCAATGCGCTGTCGGATGGTGCGGAAGTTAGTGAGGGTACCTCCCAACCAACGTTGAGTGACGTAAGGCATACCGCACCGCTCAGCTTCTGTGGTGATGATCTCCTGAGCCTGTTTCTTGGTCCCGGCAAAAAGGATCGTTCCTCCGCGACTGGCGGCCTCCCTCACTACCTCATAGGCCTCGTCCAGCATGAACGCCGTCTGCTGCAAATCAATGATGTGGATACCGTTGCGCTCAGTGAAGATGTAGGGTTGCATGTTAGGGTTCCAACGCCTGGTGCGATGCCCAAAGTGGGCCCCCGCTTCCAAGAGGGCCCGAATCGAAACTACTGGCATTTTTTCGTTACCTCCGTTTTCAGCTTCCGCTCCCGTCAAACCTATGAGGACCGGATGGCCCTACCGCTTGTCTCATACAATAGTAACCCGCTGCGGTAGGTCCTTCCGGCACGGCTCGCTTGGTCAGGGAGCGTGTTTATTAGTGCCTATCCGGAAAATAGCGGAACGGGCTCCCATGCCCGTTTTCGGCGGCGTGGGAGCCGCCTCTGCTGACTTTTCAGATAAGCTCTTAGTAGGGAGAGGGGCTAGCCCCCTCCCCTATTTCAGCCCGGTTGGTAAGTAT
>JBHIDP010000186.1:0-5355 GCA_046760185.1 Anaerolineae bacterium | reverse complement strand
TAAAATGGGTTAGGGAGTGGAGCCTTTAGGCGGTTTTCCGGCTGAGCTCACGACGAAGCCTCGACTCCGATTCTACGAGTTTTAACTGGTCCCTCACTATTTATTCCCTCACCACGAACTCCTGGGGGGCGGCCAGGTCGCTGGTGGCGGGGTTGTAGTAGTCGTAGGCTGTGGAGAGGGGAGCCTTGGCCTTGAGGGGGTACTTGGCCCGCAGCCGATAGCTGAAGGTCAACGGCTCCTCGGAACTGAAGTCCTCCAGATAGATGATGATCTGCCGTCCGGTCAGCTCGTAGCGGGCGATCTGGCCCGTCTCCACCAGAGCGCTCAGGTCCTCGCTCAGGACGGCGAAGCCCGGCGGCAGCCCCAGGTCCACCAACACCATCCTGGCCATCCCTTCCTCAAGCAGGGAGACCTGCACTGTGGCCGTCACCTCGTCGTTGACCTCCAGCTCCTGACGATCGTAGCTGACCTCGATGGCCATAGCCTCCTTGGCCACTGGCTCCTCAGGGGCCAACTCCCAGGGGAGGTAATAATCGCTGGTGATCTGATACATCAGGTTACCTTCCCCTTCCACGTCCAGCTTCACCCTGTTCTGGCCCAGACGAGCCTTGTCGGTGAAGGTCACCAGGTGAACGACATCGGCGTTGGCTGGAGTGATGACGATGGGCTCCGTCTCCTCACCGTTGAGGGAGACCCGCACTATGGCCTGGTTCCCCTCGCCACCAGCCTGGGTCACCGAGAGGAGGAGGGCCTTGAGAGAGAGGATGGTAGCCTGGGTGGAGTACCAGGTGCCGAAGCTATCCTTGTTGGCGACCAGATAGCGCAGCGCTCCGTTGGCACTCTGGGGATAGACCTGGGCCCGGATCATGGCGTAGGCAGCCAGGGCTGTGGTTTCGATGCTCCCGGTGGCTCCTCTGGCCCCCATAAGGGAGACCTGGCCGC
Organism: Anaerolineae bacterium; assembly: GCA_046760185.1. Taxonomy (GTDB): domain Bacteria; phylum Chloroflexota; class Anaerolineae; order JBHIDP01; family JBHIDP01; genus JBHIDP01. Next base: position 4,413 of record JBHIDP010000186.1, on the reverse strand, counting down.
TGGGCCAATAGACCCAATCACCGTCCACCACTTTCAGCCGATCCAGTTGTTCCAGAGCCTGCCGGGTGAAGCCATCCTCGGGTGTGGTCGCCACCAGGGCGTTGACCGCCACGGCCAGGAGGTAGGGATCGTCCACTTGACCCAGGAACTCCTTGAGGTATCCCAGCCCCCGCCGCAGGTCGGCCGAGTCACCGTAACCAGCCTCGGCCAGGGCCCAACTCACGTAGGCGGTGCTGAGCAGGTCCCCCTCCCCCCACGAGCCATCGGAATCCTGTTGGGCAAAGAGCCAGCGGGCGATGCGCTCGATGAAGGCCGGGTCCACCTCGTAGACCTGGGCCATGTCGTTGATCTCCATCAGGCCGTAGGCGCTGAGCATCAACTCGGCCGGCGGTTGGCCAAAGAGGGAGAAGCCGCCACCGTCCACTTCGAAGGTCAACAGCCGCTGGTAGCCCAGGGCGATATACCGTTCGGCCGTCATCTCTACTTCTGGGGCAGCCTGGCCGGTGCTCTTCAGATAGTCCAGGATAAGCACATTCGGGTACGTCACCGACGTAGTCTGCTCAAATCACCCAAAGGGCATGCGCAGGATCTTCTGCAGCCCTTCCACCATCTGGCTGACTATGCCGGGGTAGACCTTGACCTCGATGCGGGCCGTGCCCGGGATGGCCTCCTCGGGGATCAGGACGGCCTGCTGCACCGGTCCTTGTAACATGTCACTGGCGGTGGTGCGGATTTCCTTGCCGTCGGGCAGGACCTTGACCTCCTTGGCCATGGCGTCGCTCATCCCTTCGGCTCCGCCCTTCGTCCCGCTCAGGGCAGGCCTCTCCCCCCAGGCGGTGACGGTCAGGCGCTTCTGGCCGAAGTGCAGGGCCTTGATGCGGAAGTAGACCACCTCCACGTCGTTGGCCTCGATGGTCATCTCCTTGCTGGCCTCATCCTGAAGCTCGAACCAATCCTCAAGAGTCACCTCCAGCCGTACCCGCTGTGCTTCGGGCAGGTAGTTGAAGACGGCCACTGGCACGGAAACCTCATCGTTCTGGGTCAGGTAGAGAGGCAGGTCCAGGTCAATGAAGAAGTCCTGGAAGACCCGCAGGCCGGCCGTTGTCCCGCCCAGATCACCGTCCTGGGAGGAGGCCAGAGCGGAGAGGCGCCAGGTGGTGATGGAGTCAGCCATGGGAATCTCTACCTCGGCGAAGCCCTGCTCGTCGGTGATGATCTCCGGGTTGAAGTAGAGGGTCTCGGGGAAGAACTGGCGCAGACGAGGCGCTTCTTGCAGTTGACTGGGCTCAGCCGTAGGGAGCTCCGCTTTGTACTCCTTCTCTCGCACCATTTCCAGCGCTACGGGGGCCATAGGAACCATCATCGGTACGGCGGCTGCGCGAGTGAACCCTGCCCCGCCTCCAACCAGAAACATCAGCGGGAAGGCGGAGATGACGAGCAGACCGGGCAACGCGAAGAGGGCCATCCCCCCGGAAGCGAAAGCCGGCCACACCTCCTTCCGTAGGGCGAAGCCGACGGCCAGGACGTAGAAGGAAAGGGGGAGCAGAAGGAAGGAGAGGGCCAGGGGTGACAGATGGGCCTCGTTGAACCTCTCGGCGGCCTGAGACGCGCTGAAGAGGAAGATGGGGACCAGCGCCAGGTAAGCCAGCGACAGGATGAGAGCGAACTTCAGGGCTTCGTCCCTCTCCCTCCAGGCGTAGATGGCCAACACCAGGGGCGCGATAATGGCAACCAGGAGGGCGCCAAGGGCAACCGTCCCCTCGATGTCTTGCAACACGTAGCCGAGATAGTAGCCCAATTTGTCCCAAGGCGACCACCAGTCAGCCCACTCCGGGGTGGGGAGCAGGGCAAAGAGGCCGATCAGGACCAAGGCCCCCAATGCGCCCAAGAGGAGGGTTTTGCCCAGGACCTTTCTCCGGCCCAATTCCACCACGGTGATCAGCCCCACTGCCGCGGGGACGGCAATCATGAGGTAGGAGAAGAGGTTGGCCAGAGCCCCGAAGTAGCGCTGCTGGCGGGCACGAGCAATGGTCTCTTTCTCCACATGAGACTGGACTGCCAGTCCGAAGTCGGCCACGGGGGCTGAGGCCAGGGCAGCCTTGGCCGAGCGATCCTGGGCAGCCAATACCTCCGGCTCCGTGGGAGGGGGTGGGCCCACAGTGGGCAGGATGAACCCTTTGATTTGATACCTGGGCTTCAACAGCTCCTTTTCCAGCAGGAAGTAGAGCTTGGCAAAGCCTGCTTCCTGCTCCTGCAGGGCGAAGACCGATTCGTCCACAATGCTGAGCCCCAAGGCGCTGCGCAGCGGTTGGCCATCCTTGCTGGCCTGAAAAGCGATCCTGGCCACTTCTCCCGGGCGGTAGACATCTTTGTCCGGCCGGATGGTCAGCTCTATGTCGCGGGGGAGGTCAACGATGACCAGCCGGGTATCCCGTACAATGGTCCCGTCCCTGAGAATCTTGTAGGCGTGCAGTTGGAGGGTGCCGAAGAGGGTCTCGTCCAGGTCTATGTCAACTGAAGCCCGGCCCTCCTTCACGACCAGGGTCCTGGTGGAGATGGTCTGTCCCTCCTTGACCATATCCAGGTAAGCGGTGCCGCTCTGCGCCGTCGTCAGCGTCTCCAGGTGCATGGTATCCCCCACCCGGTAGGCAGCACGATCCGAACGGAGGAGGACATACTCAGGAGCGTAGTCAAAAAACAGAGGCTTCTCCTGGTAACTGCGATTCCCCAGACGGTCGCGGGCGGTGATGATCAGGACGGTGTCGCTGAGCTGGGGGGTGAAGGTGAACTCGGCCAGACCGTGCCGGCCGGTGGTTGCCTGGGTCGTCTGGCCGTAGACCTCGATGGTTAACTCCGTTTCGGCCGGCATGCCATCGGGGTAGGTGGTGACGATGTAGACGATGTTTTCCACCCCAGGCTTGAGTTGACCGCTCTCCGGCACGGCGTCAATGAGGATGCTCTGCTGGGCGATGGGCAAGGTGTGAGCCACCTGCTCGGCGTGGTTGGCCTGGTCAATGACCGTCACCTCCAGGCCGAAGGTAGCCTGCCCTTCCTCGAGACCTTCTGCCACAAAGTAGCTGGGCAGGGTGAAACGGAACTCGAACCGTCCCTCCTGGTCTGTCTCCCCCCGCAGGTCAACTACCTGCTCACGCTCCACAGTGTAGATGTAGCCTTTGATGGCCACCTGCCCCTCGGCCACCGGTTTGCCGAAGAAATAGTTCACGGAGAGGTTCCCCACCACCTCTTCCTTGGGCAGGTAGTAGGTTTTATCGGTGGCCACCTCGATCTTGAACTTGGGCAGGACGTATCGTTTGATGGTGACAGTCTTCTGGGAGGATGTTTCGTCCAGGGTGGCGGTGATTTTGTAGGGGCCGGTGTTGACCTCGTCGGCCAGGGTGAAGTCCAGGCTGGCGATGCCGAAGGCTGAAGTTTGGGCCGTGCCGCGGAAGACCTTGTTTCCCTTGGGGTCCTCGATGGTGACCTGCAACGGCTGGTTCTGGGCAGCGCGCAGGTCGGCTGTGGCCAGGGTAAGGGTGCGGATGTGGATGGTCTGCCCCGGCTGGTAGAGGGGTTTGTCGGTGGTCAGGAAGATTTTGTAATGGCGCTTGACGGTGACCGACCTCTCTATCTTGTCGTGGCCAAGGGGCGATTTGGTCTCCACGATCAGGGTTTGTTCAGGGTCCACACCCTCGGGCACGGTGAAGGTTACCTGGGCCGTCCCCAGTTCGTCGGTGTGACCCTCGAACAGGGTTATAGCCGCACCCCCGGCCCGTGGAGCCAGTCTCACGGCGATGCTGGCCTCCGCCATCGGTTGAGCGGTCTTGAAGTCCCGCACCACCACCCGCAAGGCGGTCTGGCTGCCGGGGGTAAACCTGGTCTGCCCCACGACGACGGTATCCAGGTCGCTCACCCGCGCTGAAGCGGTGGCTACGTAGACGGTGGTTCCGGCCAGCAGTAGCAGCAAAAGTGGGATGGCCCACTTGGCCAATGTCAGGCGTCTGGCCCAAATTCTATCCGGCATGGCCTTCTCCTTTTCCCCTGATGGTTCATTTCCAGATTGCGAGCGGATTCTCTCCTATTAGACGCCAAAAGGGGCTCCTCGGTTCCATTCTCCCAGCAAGAGAGGTGCAGGGCAGGTTGGGCTCTCTCTTGGCCGCGTTCAAGCATAGCCCTACACCATGAAGATAGCTGGACATAAGCCGAGGCCAACTGTCCTACGCTGCTTCTGGAGATGCGGAACCGCTTGCTATGAGCGCTAGCCGTAGCGCGTCTTCCTCAAGACGGAATAGTGTCCCACAGGCCGGCATGTGGTCGGTAACACATGAGTTCCGCTGCTGCCCACAGTATACCACATTTCGATTCCTTCGGACAGGCTTCTGGGACGGATTTGACCGAAGTTTAACAGTAACTTGG
>JBHIDP010000185.1:0-5456 GCA_046760185.1 Anaerolineae bacterium | reverse complement strand
CTTAGATCCTGTTCCCAGTGAGGTACCCCTCCCGAATGGCGTTGTGCAGGGAGCGGGGTTGTGAGGCATCTCCGATCACATAAAGCTCATCGCAGGAGAACTCCAGGTCACGGGCCAACACCTGTCTCGGCTGCCTCGGGCCGGCGATGACCACCGTGTCGGCCTCGATCGTTGTCTCACTGCCATCCCCATCGAGCACCACCACTCCCTTGGAGTTGATCTCTTTGACCCTGGAACCAGTCAGGGTCTTGATGCCAAACTCCCTCACCCAGGCATAGTGGCGCCACTTGAAGGTAGGGATGACATCTGAAGCGATCTTCGCTCCCGCTTCGACAACGGTCACTTGTTTTCCCTGTTCGGCCAGATGCTCGGCCGTGACCAGGCCAGCCCTCTCACCAGAGAGCACAACGACTCTGGGCCCGGTCTCGACCCTCCCCTCCAGCACATCTGTGGCCAGAACAACGTTGTTACCGTCGGAGCCAGGGATGTCAGGCCGATTGATCTCAGCGCCCGTGGCCACGATGCCCACATCCGGATTCACCTTGTTGCACAGCTTGCGGTCCACCTCCGTATTGAGATACACCTCTATGCCCAGCTTCCCCACCTCTGTCTCATAGTATTTGAGAAGGTCCAGAAGACGGTATCCACCCTCGATCTCCTTGGCGGCTGCAACCAACTGGCCGCCCAACCGATCCTCCTTCTCGTAGATGCTGACATCGTGTCCTCTTCGTGTGGCGGTAATGGCGCACTCCAGACCGGCCGGGCCACCGCCGATGATCATCACCTTCTTCGAGGTCGTGGCTGGGGTGAGGGTGAAGGCTGCTTCATACTCGTGCCCCAGCCGGGGATTGACGGTACAGACGTAGGGTAGATTTCTGAACATCCTGGCCAGGCACATCAGACCGCCGATGCAGGGCTTGATCTCCTGCACCCGATCCTCGGCCACTTTGTGCAGCAGTTGAGGGTCGGCCAGGAAGGGACGGCAGATCTCCCAGAAGTCGAATTTCCCTTCGGCCAGGGCCTGCTCAGCCATCACCGCATCACCCAGGCGCGGTCCAAAGGCTATGGGGACGGTCAGCACCTCCTTGGCATTCTCCGCCAGGTAGAGCCAGCCGTCGGTGGGGACATCCCTGCCCAGAGCACCCGTGCGTGATTCGTGCCAACCGACCACGATGCTGATCATGTCCAGCCCGGCCTGTTCGGCGATCTTCATGAGCTCCAGGCACTCTTCCGGTGTGTTTCCACCGTACTCGTCCATCAACTCCACGCCGTTGAGTCTGAAGATAAGAGGCGTGTCCTTCCCGATCACCTTGCGGATAGCCTCGATAAGCTCAACCATGAACCGGGCTCGCTTCTCCACGGAGCCCCCGTACTCGTCCGTGCGCTTGTTGGTGAAGGGGGAGAGGAAGTTGGAGAGGAGATACCCCATGAAGCTGGTGACCTCGATGCCGTCGAATCCGGCCTCCATCGCCCGTCGGGCAGCATCGGCGTGGTCCTGAACACACTGCTTGATCTCGTCCTGAGTCATCTCCCGAGGGGGGTTGAAGTGCCTCAGGGTCTGGGGTGTATCTGAGGGCTGAAGGCAATAATCGAGCTCGATCCCGCCGTAGCGACCACCGTGCAGAATCTGCTGTATGGCGATAGCTCCATACTCATGGATCAGATCGGCGACTCTCTTGAAACCCGGGATGTAACTATCGTCAGCAATGCAAAGCTGCCGCACGTAAGCCTTCCCTTCCCCCTTCTTGTCCGGGTATGCTCCCTGGTTGGTGATAATCGAAGCGCCTGTTTGAGCGATGACCTCCATGCGGGCATACTCCCGTTCGGTGAGGTAACCATCGCGTGTGTTGAAATTAGAGATGGAGCAGGCGGCGTACTTCACCCGGTTCTTGGCCTCAAGCTTGCCCAGCTTGCCAGGGCTGAACATGTGCGGAAATTTCTTTTCGCCCGGTCTCTTCTTTTTCATCTCCCTGTTCCCTCCTTGGTGAGAAAACCTACCAGGAATGAGTCATGGCCACTGGTTCGCAAGCCAACACGCAGGGCAAGGCCCTCTCCCCACTGGCTGGCTTACAAGGCCCACAGGTATACTTGATTTTCTTGCGCTCTTCCTCCCTCACCACGGCCACCATGTCATCGCTCAGCGGATCCAAGTCGTTGGGAACTACCTCCAGGACATCATAGGGGCAAGCCTCCACACAGTCTCCGCAGCCGTCACACTTGTCCGTGTCTACCGTGATGAAATACTCACCCGAACCATCCTTGTATCCATAGTTTGCCAGCATCTATCACCTCCCCAATAGCAGAGTTGGCCTCAATCAGGCTGACCGACGTTCCTTCTGAACCAGGGCCCTGGCGAAGAGGGCCGCCCCTATTGCCCCTGCGATCTGTGGATCAAATTCCGTGTCCAGGGCCTTGATTCCCAACTCGTTCTCCAACCGCTTCACGACACCGACATTCTTGGAGATGCCACCGGTAATGGCAAAATCCTCCTCTATACCGATCCGCTCCAACAGGTTGACCACGCGGTGGGCCATGGCGGAGTGGTATGCGGCCAGCACCTTGCTCTTGGGCCAGCCTTCACGGAGCAACCCCACAGCCTCCGACTTGGCGAAGACGACACAAGTGCTGCTTACCGGCGGCGGTTCCTCCTCAACCTCCAGTGACATCTGGCCCACATCCTCAATGGACACGGCCAACAGGTCGGCAAAAACCTCCATCCCACGGCCAGTTCCTGCTGCACACTTGTCGTTCATGAGGAAAGCGGTCACCTTGCCTTTTTCATCGCAGTGGATGGCCTTACAGTCCTGGCCGCCCATGTCCAGCACGGTTCTGACAGTGGGGCCGTAGATGAAATTGGCTCCACGAGCGTGACAGGCGATCTCTGTGATGGCCCGTTGGGCGAAAGGCACATTGACGCGGCCATATCCTGTCCCGACAGTATAGTGGATGTCCTCCAAGGTCATCCCTGTCTCTTCAAGAGCCCAATTCATGGCATTATGGGCACTGTCAGGGCTGTCCGAGCCGGTCCGCATGTTGCTATAGGCGAACAGTTGACCATCGGTCATAATCACCGCCTGGGTGCTCACCGAGCCAACGTCAACCCCAGCCGAAATTATGTCCACTTTGGTCCAGTCAATGTCGGACGATTTCCAGTTGTATTCCTTCCATCGCCAGTATTCCTTCTTCTCCTGAGCCATCTTGATATCCCTTTCCACAAATCTGAGAGTTCCCAAAACTATTTACCATCCGCAGCGACGAGGGCTGCTCCCAGAGCACCTACAAATTCGGGCTCCTCTGGAACCAACAACTTAACCTCCAACCCCCTCTGCAGAGAATCAACGAAGCCGACGTTCCTGGCCACGCCACCAATGAGAGTCACATCCTTTTCGATACCAACGCGCCGAACCATGGAGCTGATGCGGCTGGCTATGGCATCGTGGACGGCGCGAACAATGTCAGCCTTTGACGTCTTGGCATGGATCAGTGACACCACCTCCGATTCGGCGAAAATAGTGCACTGCGCATTCATCGGAACCGCCTTCGTTGACTGAAGTGATAGTTCTCCCATCTCTTCAAGCTCCAGTTCCAGGGCACGGGCCATGGCTTCGGTAAAGGCTCCAGCACCAGCGGCGCATTTCTCATTGATGGCAAAGTCCACAACCTTGCCCTTCTCATCGCACCTGATACCCCGCCCTTCCTCGGCACCAACATCAATCACCGTCCTCGTTGACGGGAAGAGGAAGGTCGCCCCCCGAGCGTCCGCCCCAATATCGGTAACGTGATGGTCAGCAAAGGGCACTGCTTTGCTGCCGGCACCGGTAGCGACGACCTGTTCTATCTCCTCCCGTTGCAATCCTGCTTTTTGTAAAGCTTCCTTCAGGGCCTGCTCAGCGGCCATCTCTTGATCGAAGCCTGTTAGCACCAGACTTTGAGATAGCAGTTCACCGTCTTTAACGATCACAACCTTCGTTGTTTTGGCCCCCAAGTCTATGCCGACTGTTATCATCTTCCTTCAACCTCCATTACTAATCTTGCAACTTCTCCAGCCCAAGGCTCTCCATGAAAGCATCTATGCGGGCCATGGTCCGGGCCTCGTCAAACTCCCTGGCATCCCCCATGTTCCCCTCAAAAGTTGCCACCGGTATCCCGGCCTCTATCAGGCCCAGCCGATTCTCGGCGATACCCAGGCTTAGCCCTTCGCAGCCCCGGTTGTAATGGAGGATAACCCCATCCAGGCTCCACTCCTTGGCTATCCTGACCATCATCTCGGTCTTGAGCTGGGGATCGTAGAAGTGCTGCCATTCCGGTTTCCGCAGGTTCCAGTCAGCCAGCACCCGCAGGGCCTCGTCGCGCGTCCTTATCTCCTGCCCTTTCTGCTTGGGGGTCTTGGCCGGACCCCAGGTTCCGTCCTCCTGAACCTCCCAAATGCCGATCAGACCAAAGACGTAGAGCGAACCGACCGACACCGCACCGAACTTCTCCAGATATCTGAAGATGTTGAGAAAAGCCCACGGTGGCTGAGTATCTGAGATCAGCCGGCATCGTTCGCTAGCCACGGCGGCGATACCCCTCTCCACCCGATCCTTGACCTCATCCCTCAGCTCCTCGTAGAAATCGGCCACCTCTTTGGAGTGCTTCTTAAGGGTACCAAAGACGTAGAGGGAATGCATCGTCTTCTCGTCCAGAGGGGCGGGGATGTTCTTGTTGAGGACACAGACCTCCGCCCAGACCGAGCAGGAACGGGCCTCATTGTGTACAGCCTCGATCAGTTTCTCATCGTCGTACTTCCGCCCTGTCACCTTCTCCATCCACTCGATGGCCTCGTGCATCTGGTTGACAACGTACTCCAACCTGTTCTCGTTCAACTCATTGTAGGGGCCGACGCTGACATCAATGCAGTAATAGGGGATCCCTTTGTATTCGGCCACGTGCTGATACCACTTCCCATGGGAACAGCAAACATGGGCCTGAAACACAAAGTCTGGCTTGGGATACTCGCCCCCAAAAACGAACTCGTTCAGATACATGGAGCCAAAGTAGTTGCGCAGGTAGGCACACAGGTCCCGGGCCCAACCTCTGGCCTCGGCTGCCTCCAGGCACCTGAGGGAAAAGTCCTTGTTCCAGGCAATACTGGCCCCGTAAGGTTCTCCGGTCATATTGACCACATCTTCACCCAGTCCGGCCGGAATGGCATCAAAGGCCCAGGCACTGCCCCCCCAACGGAGGCCGCCCCGCTCCTTGATGGTCACGTAGTCCTCATAGTATTTTCGTCTGATCTCCTTGGCCTTGTTCCAGCACTTCAAAGGCTCAGTAGGATACTTCTTCACTTCCTTGGCCATCTTCCTTCACCTCCATAGATGTTACAGGATATCACCCCTTAGGGCTCGTAAAGAAATAACTTCCCGTTTTCGACACCAGCAAAAGTCATCCTGAGCCGTTCGGCTGAGCTCTCGACG
>JBHIDP010000184.1:0-5463 GCA_046760185.1 Anaerolineae bacterium | reverse complement strand
CGCTCGGCCAGCTCCCTGACCGCCTGCGATAGCTCCTCATGGGGCACCACCTTGTAGGCCAGCCCGATCCTCTCCGCTGTGGCTGCGTCAATGGTATCGCCCAGCATCAGAAGCTCCGTCGCCTTCGCCAGGCCCACGATGCGGGGCAGCAGGTAGGCTGCGCCCATGTCCGCCCCGGTTAACCCCGCTTTGGTGAAGAGGAAAGCGAACTTGGCCTTCTCGGAGAGGACCCTGAAATCACAGGCCAGGGCGATCACCGCACCGGCGCCGGCCGCGGTGCCGTTCACGGCGGCAATGACCGGCTTGTCCAAAAGACGGAGGTTGCGCACCACCGCCCCGGTCATCCTGGTGAATTCCAGAAGCCCCTTCATGTCCCGTTGAAAAAGCTCCCCGATGATCTCGTAGACGTCCCCTCCCGAGCAGAAGCCACGCCCCTGCCCGGTGATGATCAGCACCTTAACCTGGCTGTCGTATCTCAACTCCCTGGTCAGTTGGCGAAGCTGAGCGTAGATGTCAAAGGTCAGGGAATTGAGGGTATCCGGGCGATTGAAGGTTACGGTGGCGATCCCATCCTGCACATCGTAGAGAAATGCGTCATAAACCATGCTGTCTCCTGTTCGACTTTCGTCCGAAATCAGAACATCACCGCCCCGCCATCAACGTTGATGGCCTGTCCGGTGATCCCTCTGGCCTCGTCGCTGGCCAGCATCACGGCCACATGTGCCACCTCGTCCGGCTCCATGAGCCGATTCTGGGGGCACATCCGGGCCAGGGTTTGCAGTGCCTCCTCCTTGCTCATGCCGGTTTTCTCAGAGATGTTCTCCGCTCCGGCGAAGGTCATGTCGGTCGCCACCCAACCAGGGCATATGGCATTGACGGTCACGTTATACCTGACCATTTCCAGAGCAAGGGCCCGGGTGAACCCCAGCAGACCGTGCTTCGAGGCGGTATAGGCTGCGGTGTAGCGCAAACCGACCTTGGCCGCAGTGGAGGCAATGTTGATGATACGGCCCTGCCGCCTCTCGATCATGTCTGGCAGAACCGCTTTGGTGCAGTAGAAGGGAGCGGTCAAATTGACCCTCAGCACCTTCTCCCAAAGGTCATCATCCATCTCCACCGTTTTGCTGCTGACGGCTATCCCCGCGTTGTTAACCAGGATGTCTATCGCCCCCCACTCCTGGTGGGTTCTATCCACAAGCTGCTCTATTTCGGTCCTGTTTGTAACATCACAGGGCACAGCCATCCCCTTCCCCCCAAACCCTGCTACCTCCTGACAGACCGATTCCAGTTGGCTCCGGGTGCGGGCAGCAACCACAACTCTGGCTCCCTGCCGGGCAAAGGCCAGAGCTATGCTGCGCCCAATGCCCCTCCCGCCCCCGGTAATAACAGCCACCTTCCCTTCTAACTGCAAGGTAAACCTCCTCTACAATGTGGAAACCTGGGGCAGACCAGCCACGCCACTTTCAGTCAACCTCTTCTGATAGAGGCTAAATCCCTTCGACCGACCGTTGATGCCGACCCGTCCCTACTCCCGTTCCGGCTTCATCTCCCCTTCCCCTGGCTGGCGAAAACGGGTCAGGATCGTGGCCCTATGGTAGAGCAGCACTCTATCCCCCAGAGCCAACTCCTCTTTCGGCTTTTCGGAAACAGCACCCTTCCGGCGGGGAAGGGGAAATATCCCTATCGGTGCCCCCTCGGCGCTGTGAGCCTGGTCAACGTAGGCAAGCCCCAACTGATACCCTCTTACCACGGTGCAGCTCGTCACTGTCCCGATATACTGACCTGTTCTGACAGCCACCACAGGATCGTCGGGCCTGATCACCCGTCCACCCCTGGTGTCCAGCCTGAAACGAACGATCTTCATCTTTCGCCTGGCTTCCTTCTCCATCAGTGCCTTCCGGCCGATGAAGAATGGCTTGTGCAACTTCACGAAGGCCCCATAGCCGGCGGCCACAGGTGAGATTTTATGCTTGCCGGCCAGCTCATGCCCATAAAGGGGCAAACCGGCCTCAGTTCGGGTCGAATCCCTGGCCCCCAACCCCGCTGGCTTTAGGCCGTAGTCCTGTCCAACCTCGAGCAACCTGTTCCATAACTCGACTGCGACCTCGGGGTGGAGGTAGAACTCAAAGCCGATCTCCTCGCCGGTGTAGCCGGTGCGCGAGATGATAACCGGTGCCCCCAGAAGCTCGGTCTCGATGAACCGAAACCGGGGCAATTGGGACAACCTTCTGGCATCCTCCACCAACCTCTTCACTATAGCCAGCGACTGAGGTCCCTGCAAAGCGATGTCTATCCGCTGGTCATCGCCGCACGACCTGTCCTTCAGATCCCTGACGGTCGCCACCCCTTCGATCTCCTTGTAGGGACAATCACGGTCAATGACGTATTGCCGCGAATTGACTGCGTCCAACCAGGCCTTGATCTTCTCTGCGTTTACGGCGTTCACCACCAGCATGTAGCGATCGGCTGCCCGGCGGTAGACCAGGATGTCATCCATGGGCACCCCATCAGGGTCGAGGATGTACGAATAGTGACACTGCCCATCCCGCAGCCCCCGCACGTAGTTGGTGCTGACCACATCCAGGAAGCTGGCCGCGTGTTCGCCAGCCACCTCCAACACACCCATGTGGGCCACGTCAAAGAGCCCTGCCCTCTCCCTGACCGCCTTGTGTTCGTCAACGATGCCGGTGTACCAGACCGGCATCTCCCAACCGGCGAAGGGAACCATCCTCCTGGTCAGTTTGAGATGCTCCTCATAGAGGGGTGTCCGTCTGAGGCCCGCCTCCCCCTCGTAGCGAAACTCCCTCTTCTTCGCCTCAGGCTTCACGGCGTCGCAGATGTGCCTCTGCCCTATGAAATAGGGCTTGGACAGGTGGAACAATGAGCCAGGCCTGGCCCTGTAGAGGGAGAGTCCATCCACCGCCTCATCAACCTGGTTCGATAGTAGCCCCGCCTCCGCGCGCAGAGCATCCCTGGCCTCCACCCCGGCCGGCTTTGCTCCAGCCTTGAGAAGCAGGTTCCATAGCTCCACCGCCCGGTCCCGGCCCACCAGGAGGTCAAACTCCAGGTCGTCGTCAGCATAGCCGTTACGCACGACCAGGGCCTCGATCCCGGCCAGCTCCCCTCGCCAGGAACTGAAGTCTGTCAGGGTGGGAAAGGTGGGGGCGATCTGGCGCAGCACCTCCAGAGAACGGGGACCATGCAAAGACATCCTCGCCCCTAGGCTCCCTCTATCGCTGTTCTGCTGTAGGTCCTCAACCACAGCCGGCCCCTGCACCTTGCGGAATATGTCTTCCTCATCGAAGATGATATACCCGTCGGAGAGCCCCCACAGCCAGGCCTTAACCCTGGCTGTCCTGGCCGGGTTGGTGAGCATCAGGTAGTGATCGCGGCCCCAACGATCAGGGTCCAGGCGGAGGATGGAGACGTCGTCAATGACCTTTCCCTCTTTGTCCAAAAGGAGGGAACGCTGGCCCTGGCCTGGAGCGAGGGCCGCGATGTTGTTGGTGGTTGCCTCCTGGAGAAACAGCCTGGCCCTCTCCCCACTTATCTCCAACAGCCCCATATCGCCCTGGTCGAAAAGGGCGGCCGCAGTCCTGGCTGCTTCCAATTCCTCCTCGCTGCTGTGATAGTGAAGGGGCATGGTCCAGCCCCCAACCTGACCTAGTTCCGCGCCCAACTTACGATGCTCAGCCAGCAAAGGTGTGGCCCTGGCCGGTGCCTCTCTGAGAACAGGGTAATGCGGATAACCGGTCCCTCGCGAGGCCGTTTCCGCCTTTGTCCCTTCGGCCAGGCGAGCTACATCCCTCTTGACCTCCTCCAATATCTCCAGGTCAATCTTTCCGCGGGGCAACTCCCCCCGGCTGCCGATGTAGCTGAAGGGCTCAATGTTGACCAGCACCCGGTGGATCAGCCCTGCCAGCTCATCCATCTCCTTCCGAGCCATCCCTCGCTGCGTGACCCAGGGGGTACCCAGACGGATGCCACTGGCGTCGGCGGCCGTCAGGTCGCCGGGGATGGTGTTCTTATTGACCACGATACCGCACAGGTCGAGGATGCGGGCCGCCATCTCCCCCTTCAAGGGGAACCCGGTCCTGGTCTCAATGGCATTCAGGTCAATGAGCAGAAGGTGGGTGTTGGTCCCTCCATAGGCCAGCTTCAGGCCACGCGACTGCAGCGCTTCGGCCAAGTGGCAGGCGTTGTCAACGATCTGCTTTTGCAGTCTCCTGAACCTCTCCGTCTGAGCGATCTTAAAGGCTACCGCTATGGCGGCAAACTTGTTAACATGTGGCCCTCCCTGCTCTCCCGGGAACACGGCTGAGTCAATCCTTCGGGCATTTTCGGGGTCGGTGGTCATGATGATCGCCCCCCGCGGACCGCAAATGGTCTTATGGGTGGTAAAGGTGATAACGTCGGCGTAGCCAACCGGGGTTGGATAGACGCCGGCGATCACCATCCCGGCCGGGTGGGCAATGTCGGCCATCAGCACGGCCCCAACCGCGTCGGCGATCTCCCTGAATTTCTGCCAGTCCGGGGCCCAGGGATAGGAGGTGTAGCCGGCAATGATCATCTTTGGCCGGTGTTCGAGGGCCAGCTCCATGATAGCCTCATAGTCCAGCTTCTCAGTTTCCCGGTCCACCTCATAGGAGACGATGTTGTACCGTTTGCCGGAGCGGTTGAACTGGCTGCCATGGGTCAGGTGGCCGCCATGGGGCAAGGCCATGCCCATCACCGTATCCCCCGGCTCGACGAAAGCCTCGTAGACGGAGTTGTTGGCCGCTGCTCCGGAGAGGGGCTGGATGTTTACGAATATCTCATCGGCGCTGATGCTATCGGTAGCGAAGCATTCGGCCGCCCGCCTCCGGGCCAGAGCCTCAACCAGGTCAGCGTACTCGGTCCCTTTGTAGAAGCGCCGGTCTGCATAACGACGGTAGTAGGCCAACTGGTGGGAGAAATCAACCAGCAACTGCTCCTCATCCCTGGTCATGCGCAAGGATGGGTATCCCTCGGCGTAGATGTTGGTGAAGACGGAACCCAAAGCTCGCCGCACCGCTTTGGGGCAGATGCTCTCAGAGGGAATGAGAATCAATCGCCTGGCCTGCCTCTCCTCCTCAAAGCCGACAATCAGATCCATCTCCGGATCTATCTCGGCCAAATCCCTGCCGAAGAAATCACAATACTCCTGACCATCTCCTTTGGACATACTTACCCCCTCAAAACAAAAAGCTGACCTCTTTCTCAGTCAACCCTGACAAAGAAAGGATCAGCCATCTTTACCGCAGCTACCCCCTCCATCAGCGTCCGCCTCCTGGCCTCGTTGAAAAAATGACGCCGTCACCGCTGACGGCCTCCGCAGGGACTATCCTTTCAACAGTTCCTTCCTGGAAGCCGGTGGTGAACGCCCAGCCGATAAAATCCTTGTGGCTGTCAGTCTAGCATACTTGCAGGCCGTTGTCAAGAACT
>JBHIDP010000183.1:0-5481 GCA_046760185.1 Anaerolineae bacterium | reverse complement strand
CTTCCTTGACTTCTTTGCCTTCCTCGTCTTCTTTGCCTTCCTTGCCCCCCTTGTCTTCCTTGTCTTCTCTGTCAGGCTCTGTCTCCTCCGGCTCCTCTGTCGCCTTGGGTTCCTTCGGTCCTTCAGGTTCCTTCGGTTCTTCAGGTCCCTTCGTTGGCTCAGGCTTCTTTGATTCCTCAGGCTCCTCTGTCACCTTGGGTTCCTTCGCCTCTTCAGGTTCCTCCGTTGACTTGGGTTTCTTCGGTTCCTCAGATTCCTTCGTCGGCTTGGGCCCGTCTGTCGGCTCTGGCTCCCGGGTCGGCTTGGGCCTCTTCGTCGGTTTTGGTGTCTCAGTAGCGTCCGGTGTTGTCGTACTGGTCGGCACAGGAGTAGCCGCCACTGTAGCCGTTTTCGTCGCCTGGGCCGTCTTTGTGGCCAAGGAAGTAGCCGTTGGTGAGGGCCTAGCTGCTGGCTTATCAGAGGAGGAGGCTCCCCCTTCTTCCCCCTCTTCATCATCATCGTCCAAGGGTGGAGGGGGGTGGTAGACCTCGTTTTCGGGAATAGGGGTCGGTGTCACTGTGACAGTATCCACTGCCTCTAACGTGGGAGCAAGAGATAAAGCCTCCTGTACAGGCAAGGCCTCCACAACGATAACCGCTGTTGGAGCCGGGGCGACTGCTCCTTTCCCTCTCTCCAATTCTTCGTCAGCGGCTATGTCGGTCAGGATCTCGATGCTTACTGATTTAAGGGGGACGACGTCAACAGGATCAACACTGTAATCCGCCGATAGCCCGGAAACCAGAGTCCCTGAGCGCTCTAGAGAGATCCCGCTGGCAAAAGCGGCTTCCACGGCATAGGTAATCCCCAGCGCGCTAAGGAGCAGAGCAGACAAGATCATACCAACCCACCAGGCGGTCCGCTCACCGCTCATCAGTCTCACCTTCCCTGCCCATAACCGAATAGATGCGTACCGAGCTCTTCTTCCCCTTGACCATTACCTCACCCAGATCCTGGCATATCACGCCATCCCCTTTGCCTAAGTCCTGGTAGGTAGTCTCGCTGATGAGGATGTCATGTCCTGGATACTCTTTGGTCAAATCCTCTATGCGAGAGGTGACATTCACTGCATCACCGATGACGGTATACTCCAGCCGTTCCTTGGAACCTATCTGCCCGGCCACCACTTGACCGGTGTTGATGCCCATCCCAATCCTTATCGGGTGCTGACCCTTGCTGACCCGTTCAGCGTTGAACTCCTTTAGTTTGCATCGCATGGCCAAAGCGGCCATAACGGCCTGCCGGGCGTGATCCGGCTGCTCCACCGGCGCGCCGAAGATGACCAGGGTGGAATCACCACCAAATTTGTTGACCACGCCTCCATAGTCGGAAACGACATCCACCATAGCTGTAAAATACTCATTGAGAAAAGAGACCACCTCGCTTGGTTCGTACTGCTCCGACATGGCGGTGAAGTCACGGATGTCAGTGAAGAGCATAGTCACCACCCTGGTCTCCCCTCCCAGCTTGATCTCACCGCTGGAGAAGGTCTCCATGAGCGTCTCCCGCACCTCTTTGGTCACCACCCGACCAAAGATATCCTTGATGAACTCCCGTTCCCGCAGGCCGGCGATCATGCGGTTGAAGGCCCGAGCCAGGATACCGATCTCATCCCTGCTCTGCACCCTAACTTCCGTGTCCAGGTGACCCTCAGCCACACGCTGGGTGGCTTTTACCAAAGCGAAGACCGGGCGGACGATCATACGAGCGATGAGAACCCCAATACCGACGATGGCCAGGATAGCTGCTCCAAAGAGGGCAATCATCTGGTTGCGCGTGGGCTCGCCCGCCGCGGTAACCAATTCCCGTGGTGAGGCCACGGAGAACACGGCTATGTCATGCCCATCACGTGCCTCCAGCATGCCAAAAGCTTCGACATATTCACGGCTGCCCAGTTGGGTCACAGTGGGCCGGATCAGGATGCGGTCCTTCTGTAGAGCGAGAATAAGGTTGTACTGCTCTGCCGATATGCGGGCCAGGTCAGAATCTCGCGCTGTCAAGGTAGTGGCCAACACCTGGCCGTCAGTGCCATAGACCGTGACCCTGGCCAGGGATTCACTGTCCATACGCCTGACTATACTATCCAGGTAGGTTCCGACCAGCAAAACCCCCACTAGCTCCTCCTCCACCTTCACCGGCCCGCTGGTATAGAAAACGTAACCCCATGGGGTGGCTACAAGGTCAGCATATTTGTCACCGAACTCGTCCACCTGGCCCTCAATCACCTTGCTGACCAAAGGCCATTCAGCATAGGAGGGTGCCAGTTCATATTGATAGTCATCAACCTCATCCGATGCCGGGTTGTGATGCATGGCAAAGAGACCATTGCTGGCCAGATCGAGCACATCCACGCTGTCCACCCGCTCGTTGATAGCCAACGGCTTGATCAGACGGGCGACGAGCTCCACGTTCCCATCGCGCACCGCCTCCCCCATCCCTTCAGTGTGAACCATGGCCCTCAAGACGGTCAACTGTTCCTGCTCGATCTGCACCAGGCCGTCAGTCACCTGCCGTCCCGAATCTATCAGGCGGGCGGTGAAACGGTCCTCCAGGGTCCTGGCGAAGGTGCGGGTGACAAAGTAGGTGCCGGCCACGGCCAGCAGAATGGCCAGAATGAGATAGGGAAAGGTGATCTTAACCCTCAATTGAGAGAGGATGAAACCCCTGAGACCAGCTTCCTCCTGAAATTCGGCCTCTTCGAAGGAATCAACCATAGCCTCTATTCCCCTAATCTATCATACCCAGCTTGGCTCCCACTGGCAATAGTACATTGGTCCCATTAACTATCCCCTCATCTTATTCCTTCAGTTTCTGCTGCAACTCATACAGTTTGTTGATAGCCTCCAGAGGGGTCATGGAGGTCACATCGAGCTTCTTCAACTCTTCCACAATGGGACTGGTGGTGGGGAAAAGGGCCAACTGCTGCGCTTCGGCCAGTCGTTTCGGCTCTATGGGAGCGCGGTGGGCATTCCGCTCCAGCTCCTCCAGGATGGCCTGGGCACGATGGATGACCGGCTTGGGCAACCCGGCCAACTGGGCGACGTGGATGCCGTAGCTGCGGTCGGCCCCACCGGGCACGATCTTGTGCAGAAAGACAACATCATCCCCCTCCTCGGTCACAGCCACATTGTAGTTGCGCACCATGGGTAGCACCTGGGCCAATTCGGTCAACTCGTGGTAGTGGGTGGCAAAGAGGGTTTTGGCCCGCAGGCGAGGATGGTTGTGGATGTATTCGACCACAGCCCAGGCGATGGAGATGCCGTCGTAGGTGCTGGTGCCCCGCCCGATCTCGTCCAGGATCAAGAGGCTCTTGTTGGTGGCATGGTGCAGGATGTTGGCCGTCTCCACCATCTCCACCATGAAGGTGCTCTGCCCGGCGGCGATCTCATCCTGGGCTCCAACCCGGGTGAAGATGCGGTCCACCAGCCCTATCTCCGCTTCATCAGCCGGGACAAAGGAGCCGATCTGGGCCATCAGCACGATGAGCGCGACTTGACGTAAGAACGTGGACTTACCAGACATATTCGGGCCGGTGATGACCAGGATGGCCTCCTCGGGCGAGAGATGGGCATCGTTGGGCACAAAGGGCTCCTCCCGTTGGGTCAGTTCCACCACCGGGTGGCGTCCGGCCACGATGTGCATCTCATCCCCCTCGCTCAAGGTAGGGCGGACATAGTTATTCCCAGCCGCCACCTCTGCCAAGGCAGCGTAGACATCCAGCCTGGCCAGCGATCGGGCCGTGGTCAGGAGCCGATCGGCCGCGGCCGCCACCTGTTGGCACACCTGGCGGAAGAGGCGTGATTCCAGGTCCAGGATGCGTTCCTCGGCATTGAGGATGAGGGATTCGTACTCCTTCAACTCCGGGGTAATGAACCTCTCGGCGTTGACCAGGGTCTGCTTGCGGATGTACGTCTCCGGCACAGCGGCCAGATTAGGCTTGGTGACCTCGATGTAGTAGCCAAAGACCTTGTTGTACCCCACCTTGAGGGATTTGATGCCGGTCCGCTTCCGTTCAGACCCCTCCAGGTTGGCGATCCAGCGCCTGGCGTCTCTGGAAGCAGCCACGATGCCATCCAGCTCCGCCGAGAAACCGGGACGGATCACTCCGGGGTTGGCCAGGGTGGCCGGAGGCTCATCGGCGATGGCTGCCCCTATCAGGCTCACCACATCCTCAGCCGGGTCAAGAGACAACTGGGCCAGGGGAGAGTCGGCATCCCCAGTCTGGTCTCCCTCCAAGCCGAGCTGGTCGCTCAGCACCCTCTTGATGTCCGGTACAGTCTCCAGACTCTTGCGCAGGCTCAGAAGGTCACGGGGCCCGGCGATCCCTCCCAGGACACGGTTGGTCAACCGTTCCAGATCGCCCACCTGGCGCAGGAGCTCCCGCAACTCGGTGCGAGCTGGAGTACGCTGGTAGAGAAGGGCCACCGCATCAAGCCGTTCTTCGATCTGCCCCACATCCAGCAGTGGTTGGCTGATCCACTGACGGAGCAGCCTCCCTCCCATAGCCGTGATGGTAGAGTCCATGATACCCAGCAGGGAACCCTCGGTCGTTCGGGCGCGAATCGTTTCCGTCAGCTCCAGGTTGCGTCGTGTGGCCGCATCCAGAACCATAAAGGTGTCGGTGGAGTAAGTAGAGAGGCTGGTCAACTGGGCCAGGACCCCCTTCTGGGTCTCCTCCAGGTACTGGATGATCGCTCCGGCCGCCTGCACCGCCAGCGGTTTCCCGGCACACCCGAAGCCATCCAAGGTAGCCACCTGGAAGTGGTCCAAAAGAGCCTGCTGCGCGTTCCCCAGCTCGAAGCGCCAGTCATCATAGGGAGTCAGGGAGTAGGGGCCTAATCCCTGGTCCCCTAATCCCTGACCCCCTACTCCCTGACCCCCTACTCCCCCCTCCCCAACCAGCACCTCCGCCGGCTGCAACCGATCCAGCTCCTGCTGCACTGTCTGCCGAATATCGTCGCTGACGATCTGCGTCGTGGCAAATTCCCCAGTTGTTATGTCCACATAAGCCAGTCCGGCCCTGTCCCCTTCCATTACCAGGGCAGCTAGGTAGTTGTTGCGCTTCTCCTCCAAGAGGGTTGGCTCGACCACCGTGCCGGGGGTGACGACCCGCACTACCTCACGGGGCATCAGCCCTTTGACCGGCTCATCACCGACCTGCTCGCAGATGGCCACCCGATACCCCTTGTTGATCAGCTTGGCGATATACCCCTCCACGGCGTGGTAAGGGACGCCGGCCATCGGCACCCGCTGCTTCTTGGCCACCTTGCGGGAGGTGAGGACAATGTCCAGCTCCCTGGCAGCGATCCTGGCATCCTCGTCGAAGGTCTCGTAGAAGTCGCCCAGGCGAAAGAAGAGGATAGCGTCAGGGTACTGTTTCTTGATCTGCAGATACTGACGGCGCACAGGGGTGAGTCTGGTCATAGCCAAAAACCTCGTATCATT
>JBHIDP010000182.1:0-5570 GCA_046760185.1 Anaerolineae bacterium | reverse complement strand
ATGTGGACCCTGTCCCTGGAGTTGGTGGGGGTGATCCTCATCGGCGGCGTGGGAAGTATGTATGGCACCATTTACGGGTCAATATTCTGGGTGTTGGTGCGCGAAGGACTGAAAGCTATCCTGTTGGCGATGACGCAATCTCCCACGATAGTGGCCTTGCTCCCCTTCATTCCCGGAATGCTGGACAAATTCCTTTTTTTGAAAGAGTCGGCCTTTGGGCTGGCTATTATCCTCTTTTTGCTCTATGAGCCCAACGGGCTGGCCTACCGTTGGTGGCAGATCAAGAATTACATCCATCTCTGGCCCTTCTCATATTAGCTTATGGCAGATGGCGAATGGCATATGGCGGGTGGCGGGCTATCAGCCATAAGCCACAGAGCGAAGCGAGCCATACGCCATACATCAGAAGAAAGGGGGTGAAGATAGGGATAAATACAGAGGTTTTGACGGGAGTAAACCCTAGATTTCAGCAAAACCAAAGGAGGGGAAAATCATGAAAGGCATGGTCACAACGGTAAAAGCAGTTGCCATCCTGGGCCTCGTGCTTCTGGGCTTGAGCCTGATCGCAGCTCAATGCGCACCACCGGCGGCCCCGACTCCGACGCCGGTAGTGGAGGTGATCAAGGTTGGCTCTCTCAATGACGTAACCGGCCCTACTTCTGACGTGGGTAAGGATATCGCCCTGGGGATTCGTGAAGCCGTACAGTTTGTCAATGACCAGGGGGGCGTCAACGGCAAGCCGATAAAGCTCTTCATGTACGATTATGGCTACCGCGTCCCTGAGGCGATAACCACCTACAAGAGGTTCAGGGATTATGACAAGGTGGTGGCCGTCTGGGGTTGGGGGACCGGCGACACGGAGGCTCTATCTCCCACCATCAACAAGGATGAGATGCCATATCTCTCTCATTCCTTTTCGGCCAAGCTCACCGATCCATCAAAGACACCGTACAACTTCGTCTACGGCACCGACTATTCCAGCAACGCCCGCGCCGCCATTACGGCCTGGTATGATGAGATTTGGATGAAGGATGAGAGGTTCAAGGCCGATAGGGAAGCCGGGGTGAAACCGCGGCTGGTATGCTTCTACTCCTGGCCAACCCCCTATTCTAGCGCCCCCATTGAGGCCCTCAAGGACCAGGCCAAGCTGTTGGGCTTTGAGATCGGCGATGACCAGGATGTGTCTTTGACCGCCCTGGACACCAAGAGCCAGGTACTGGCGGCCAAAGAATTCAAGCCCCATCTGGTCTGGCACGGCAACACCACCATGTCCGTGGCCGCAGCAGTCAAAGATGCTTATTCACTGGGGCTGGGTGCCGACCACATCGTCAACAACTGGGGCTACGATGAGAACCTGGTCAAGCTGGCTGGTCCAGCAGCGGAAGGGGTGGTGGGCATCGCGGTTAACGCCTTCTTCGGCGAGGATGTCCCCCTGATGGACAAGGTGATCGAGTATGCCCAGAAGTTGAACCCTGGCGTACCTTTGGAGAATCGCCTCATCCGCACTGTACAGTCCTGGGTTGACGTCCTGTTGATGTGGGAGGTGATGAAGCGAGCCGACGACGCCGGGGAGCTCAATCGTGTCGGCATAAAGAAGGCCTTTGAGACGCTGCGAGACTACAATATCATGGACACACCCGGCGCGTTGGGACGTCCCCCCATCACCATCACTGAGACCGACCATCGTCCTGGCTCCGTAATCCCTATCTACATCATCAGGAACGGGAAGTTCGAGCTCCTGGCGACGGTAGACCTCAAGGAGCGATGGCCGGACAAATGGGAGAAAGAGTGGCTGGGGTGGTAGCCTAAGAGCAATGGCTGATGGTATTCCTGATGTCCGGGGGTTCAACTCTCGGACATCAGGGCTGCCCCATGCCGCCGATCAGGACAGGGCGAGGAGGTAAGAGCGTGGAGGAGAAGGACAGTGTCCTGAAGATCAACAACATCGAGGTGAGGTACCACGAGGTTATCCTGGTGCTGAAGGGGGTTTCCATCGAGGTGCCTGAAGGAGGCATCATCGCCTTATTGGGGGCCAACGGTGCTGGGAAAACCACCACCCTGAAGGCTATCTCCGGCCTCCTCAAGCATGAGGACGGGGAGGTGACCGACGGCAGTGTCGAGTTTATGGGGGAGAGGATAGACAAGAAGCCCCCTGAGGAGATAGCTAAGATGGGTATCTTCCAGATATTGGAGGGAAGGCGAGTCTTTGAGCATCTCACCGTGGAGCAGAACCTCAAGGTAGGTGCTCATCTGGGGGGTAACGGTGCCGCCATCAGAAACGGACTGGAGATGGTCTATCACTACTTCCCCCGTTTGAAGGAAATCCGGAACATAACAGCCGGTTTCATCAGCGGCGGGGAGCAGCAGATGACGGTTATCGGTCGGGCCCTGATGGCTGGTCCCAGGTTGATGCTACTTGACGAACCTTCTTTGGGCCTGGCCCCGATGCTGATCAAGGAGATCTTCGAGATCCTCACCCGGCTCAATCGGGAAGAGAAGATTCCTATCCTCCTGGTGGAGCAAAATGTTAAACTGGCTCTGGCTGTTGCCCCTTACGCCTATGTCCTGGAGACCGGCAGACTGGTCATGGATGGTCCTGCGGAAAAGCTCAAGGATAACCCAGACATCAAGGAGTTCTATCTCGGCCTGACCGACCTGGGTACTCGTAAGAGCTTCCGTCAGGTGAAGCATTACAAACGCAGAAAACGATGGTTAACCTAACTCTCTAACTACTAGGATGACTTGGGCGGCGCCTGGCTGGAGCTTGAACCTCAATATCCCTCCAGGCGAAGTTCAGATTCCATCTGAGTAAAAGGTGTATGATCCCAAGAAAGGGGGGTAAAAAGATGCGTAAGGTTCTTCTCTTGGTTATGGCTTTGTCGTTCCTGGCCGTCTTGGGAGCCCAGTGCCAGGCGGCTGCACCGGCGCCGAAACTCCAGGCTCCCGAGGTCGAGCTTGAGCGGGTCGAAATCGCTCACTACTGGCCGTATTTGCTCGACCCAAAGGGGCAGGTGCCAGGATTTGAGGGGATAAAGCATGGCAGTCCGCTCACCTTGGCCTTCATTCTCAACCTCAAGAACCCCAATGACTTCAAGGTCATGCTTGACGACCTGAAGTTCACGGTGCAGTTCGAGGGCTATGCCGTTCAGACCCCCATGGTCTACGAGGATGCGTATATTCCGGCCCAGACCACCAACCAGCTCAGGGTGGAGGCGACTATGGACGCCTACATCGTTCTGATCAACCTTTTGGTCACCTCCGGCTTCAAGCTCCAGGATGAGGGAGTCAGCGGTCCGGAGAAGCTGAAAGGCTGGTGGGAAGGAATCCAGGATTTTGCCTTCCCCATCCAGGTGGTCGAGGGAGTGGCTAGCTTCAAGAGCGACTATGGCGACAGCATAGTTGCTTTTGAGGGGACTTTCCCCTAAGTAGCTATCCGAAAAATAGTGGGCCGGGCTCCCACGCCCGGTTTCCGGCGGCATGGGAGCGTTCGACCGTGGGCTTCGACTGAGCTCAGCCGAAGTCCTCACGCCGAGGGCCGCCTCTGCTGACTTTTCGGATAGGCTCTAAGTAGCCCCATTGAGAACAGGGCGGAGGGACTCCAACTCTCCGCCCTGGGCACTTTTCTGGCTCCTTTCTCCTCGTCAGTTTAGTAGACGGGTAGAGGAGTTTCAGTGCGCAACCACCGGTTTGTACCGGCCGGTGGCTTATAACCCTGCAGGGAGCTGTAGTAGCGACTTTAGTCGCTCCGAAGTGGCAGAAGCCGCCACTACGAACGCTTTGCGGATAGGTTCTATGCCTGTCCTTTGCTTTGAACATCCTTGTGGTGTGGTCAACTGCCATTGACATTGTCGGAGACAAATTCTGTTCTTCTGATTGACAACTGGGGGGACTACCCTGTTACGGGGAGTCCCCTTAATTCTGTATGGTACAAATGAACCGAGACAAGTAGGGAGAGGGCTGGCCCCTCTCCTTGGATTCAATGGCTATTTTCCCAGGGAAATCGTCCTGCCATTCCAACATGAATTGCCTCGGTTCATTTAGGTTTGGGATCTTGGAGGGATAATGAATTCTGAGGAGACAAAAACGTACGCCAGGGAGATTGGGGTGGACCTGGTGGGCATCGCCGACCTGGCTTTGCTTGAAGACATAACCACTATACCGGAGAACCTTCTGGAGGGGTTCACTCATGCCCTGTCCGTCGGTGTCCGCCTCCCCGACCAGGTACTCGATGGCATCGTGGACAAACCAACACCGTTGTACGCCCATGCCTACAGGACGGCCAACACTCTGTTGGACCAGATCACCTTCCGGTTGGCCCAGCGTATCCAGGACGAAGGGTATAAGGCCACGCCCCTCCCGGCTGCCTTGATCGTTGATGAGGAGAACTATATGGGTCACCTTTCGGCCAAGGCGGTGGCCAGGGCAGCCGGATTAGGGTGGCAGGGCAAAAGCCTGCTCATCATCAACCCTGAAATAGGGCCGCGCTTCAGGGTGGCGACGGTGCTGACAGATATGCCACTCGCTCCTGACGAGCCGTTGGCCAACAAGTGCGCTGGCTGTACCGAATGTGTGAAGGCCTGTCCTGCCCAGGCCATCCGTGGAGCAGTCTGGGAGAACTATCCAGATAGCCGGGCGGAAGCCCTGGATGTGGCCAGGTGCGCGGACCTGTTGACGTACACGTTCAAAAACCTCCCCCATATCGGCCATACCATCTGCGGTATCTGCGTCAAGGTCTGTCCCTGGGGGAAGCCGGCCGACAAGTAGGGAGGAGGTGGGCTTGGCATGGAGATCGGTTCTGCTGGACCTGTGCTGGTCGAGGACACCTATTTCGCCCTGACTGAAGAGCAGCAGGCTATGCGCCGCACACTGCTTGAATTCTCGCGCCGGGAACTGGCCCCTCATGCCGCCCAAATGGATCGAGAAGGGGAGTGGTCCTGGGAGCTGTGGCACAAGATGGGTGAGGTGGGGCTGCTGGGCCTGCCCCTGCCTGAGGAGTACGGGGGAGCAGGGGCCAGCGCCCTGACTACAGCCATAGCCATGGAAGCCATCGCCGCTGGTGGAGCTGACGCTGGCCTGCTCCTTTCCTGGGGGGCGCACCTGATCATCTGCGCAGTGCCCATCTGGAAGCTGGGCAACGAAGCCCAGCGCAGAAAGTACCTCCCCAGATTGGCCTCCGGCCAGTGGGTGGGTGCTTTTGGGCTCACTGAACCCAACGCCGGTTCTGACGCAGCCTCAATCCAGACCACGGCCACACGCCGTGGCGACCTCTACCTCCTCAATGGGACCAAGATGTTTATCACCAACGGCTCCATCGCCGACGTGATCCTGGTCATTGCCGTCACTGATAGGGAGAAGGGCCATCAGGGGATCAGCGCTTTTCTGGTGGAGAAGGACTTCCCAGGATTTGCCGTGGGGAGAACCCTGGACAAGTTGGGGCACCGCGCCTCTCCAACCAGCGAATTGATCTTCACCGACTGTGAGGTGCCGGTTGAAAATATGTTGGGTCAGGAGGGGGAAGGATTCACCCGGGTTGCTCAGTTTGCCCTGGAATGGGAGCGGGCCGTGCTCAT
>JBHIDP010000181.1:0-5585 GCA_046760185.1 Anaerolineae bacterium | reverse complement strand
CGATGGCAGCGAAGACCATGTTGTTGAGAGCCATCTCAGCGAGGAACCGGAGCAAGCATTGCGTGAGTTTCTGACCTTTGCTCGGGAAAGGCTTAAAATGCTGGCCGAGTAGAGTTAAGGAGTGAGCGAAAGAGAAGAGAGGGGGGGGTGAGAGGGAGACACGGTGACGAGGATCAAGACGCACGGTGGGCTTGAGGTGTATCAGATGATTATCAAGCGTATATTTGACATCGCCCTCTCCTTCACCACATTGGTGCTCCTTTCGCCCCTGTTCCTGCTCATTGCCCTTCTCATCAAGTTCGACTCCAAGGGTCCCATCTTCTTCGTCCAGGAGCGTATCGGGAAGGATGGTAGACCCTTCAGGCTAATTAAGTTCCGCACCATGATTGTCGGCGCGCAGAACGTTGGCCTGGGTTTGGAACTGGCTCGGAACGACGAGCGGGTGACACGGGTGGGTCGGTTCCTGCGACACTGGAGCCTGGATGAATTGCCGCAGTTTATCAACGTGTTAAAAGG
Organism: Anaerolineae bacterium; assembly: GCA_046760185.1. Lineage (GTDB taxonomy): Bacteria > Chloroflexota > Anaerolineae > JBHIDP01 > JBHIDP01 > JBHIDP01. The sequence continues at coordinate 5,069 of JBHIDP010000181.1, read as the reverse complement.
AGAGATGAGTATCATCGGGCCCAGGCCGAGCCTGGCCAGCCAGGTGGCTCGCTACACCCCCCGCCAGAGGCGACGGCTGGAGGTCAAGCCGGGCATGGCCGGTTGGGCCTGGATCAACGGACGCAATCTCATCCCCTGGACTGAGCGTATCGAACTGGACATCTGGTATGTTGATCACTGGTCCCTCTGGTTGGATTTCATCATCTTCCTGAAAGCTATTGCCGTGGCTATCAGAAGAGAGGGTCTGTACGGCCCAGACGGCATCGTCCACGATCTGGAGTGAGGTGGATGGATGCAAGGGGTAGTCATCCTGGGAGCTGGCGGTCACGCCAGGGAAACTTTAGGCATCTTCAACGATATGAATCGAAAAGAAAATCGGTGGCAGGTGCTGGGGTTCATTGATGAAGATAAGGCCAATCACGGGCGCGTGCTTGATGGGGTTCCGGTGCTCGGTGACCTCAGTTGGTTCTCTGACATGGACAAGAGCCAGGTGAAGGTGATCTGTGGCGTGGGCGATAACCCTGCTCGCCGCCAGATGGTCGAGAAGGCTCTGGCCCTGGGTCTCCAGTTCTGTAGCGCTATTTCACCTCTGGCCCATATCTCGCCTCATGCTGAGCTCGGCAAGGGGATTATGATCTTTGCTTATACAGCGATCAATACTCACGCTAAAATTGGCGATCACACCATCATCAATCTCGGTTGTACAGTTAGCCACGATACAATAATAGGTGACTTCTGTAACATCAATCCTGGCGTGCACCTAGCCGGTAATGTGAAGGTAGGGGAAGGTTGTGACATCGGCATGGGAGCTAACGTGATCCAGGGTGTGCAAATCGGCTCGTGGAGCGTAGTCGGTGCTGGAGCGGCGGTGGTGAGCGATTTGCCAGCCAATGTCACGGCCGTTGGGGTGCCGGCCAGGATCATCAAAACCCGCGAGGAAGGATGGTATGATAGATAAACCGGCTATCCTCGGTGGCTCACCCTTGTTCGAAGAATTTCTACCGATAGTCAGGCCCACGCTGCCAAACTATAAGACGGTGGAGGCCCGTGTGGCCGAGCTCTTTGCCACCGGTATGGTCACCAAGGGCAAGTACCTGGCCGAGTTTGAGAGGCGGGTGGCTGAATATCTGGGCGTTAAGCACGCTGTAGCGGTGTCAAGTTGTACGACCGGTTTGCTGCTGAGCTACCAGGGATTGGGACTGGATGGTGAAGTTATAGTGCCCAGCTTTACCTTCATGGCCACCGTTCACCCTTTGGCCTTGAATGGGGTCACACCGGTTTTTGTTGACGTAGATGCAGAGACGTGGAATATAGACCCCCGGCGGGTGGTGGAGGCCATTACCCCCAAAACCACGGCCATCGTGGCCCTGCATAATTTTGGAAACCCGGCCGATGTGGAAGAGTTGGTGAGCATCGCCGAGACACACGGTCTGAAATTGGTCATTGACGCTGCTCACGGTTTTGGAACCTTATACAAAGGAGAACCGGTGGGCCGCTACGGCGACGCAGAGGTCTTTAGCACCAGCCCCACCAAGCTGCTGGTTACAGGGGAGGGAGGTGTAGTGGCCACGGATGACGACGAGCTTGCACGCAAGATCCGTGTCGGTCGCGAGTACGGAAATCCAGGGAGCTATGACAGTGAGTTCCCTGGCATAAATGCCCGGATGCAGGAGTTCTCGGCCATATTGGGCCTTGAAGGTCTGGCCATGCTGGAGGAGAACGCGCAGCGCCGCAATCGGCTGGCCGATAGGTTCCGGAAGAGACTGGGCCGGTTGCCGGGTATTTGCTTTCAAAAGATCAACTCTCATAATCGTTCATCGTACAAGGATTTTTCCGTTGCCATTGACGAAAATGCCTTCGGCCTCAGCCGTGATCAGTTGTCTGAAGCACTGCGGGCTGAGGGGGTTGACAGTAGAAAGTACTATGATCCCCCGGTTCATCTGCATACAGCCTACCGGGATTTTCTACAAAGGTGTCAGGGCAAACTACCTGTAACTGAAAGCCTGGCCAGGCGCATTCTCAGCTTGCCTATCTACTCGCATATGGACGACGATACCGTTGATCGGATTTGCCTGGCTGTGGAGCGAATTCAGTTGCATGCTGGGGATGTGAGGCGGTCCTTGACCCAGGAGGAGCGATCTTGAAATTCAGGATCACCACACCCATGCTGCTCCGCATTGCAGGAGATGTCCTGCTGGTTAACCTGGCCTTTGCCCTGGCCTTCCTGGTTAGATACATTGGTATCGTCTGGGGACAGCCGCAACTGCGGGAAGGGCTCTTGCTCACCTATCTCGCTGTCTACAGAGATTTCTCGTGGTTGTTAACATTGGAAGCCATCACCGTTTTCTACCTGAGTGGCTTTTATACTTACGGCCGAACCTACCGTAGCCGCTACAAGGCCCTGGTCATCTTCCAGGCGGTGAGCCTGACTTATCTCCTCTTCGGATTCACCTTGTTTCTGTTTCGGCTGGCCTTTCCTATGCCCCGCAGTGTCCTGCTTGTGGCCTGGTTCTTTACCTTGTGTCTGATCGGGGTGGCCAGACTGGCGGTGACCGTGGTCGTTGCCGCCTTTGGTCCAGAGCGTGAGTCTCGTGAACGGGTGGTTTTCGGCAGGGTGAAGAACGTTTTGGTGTTGGGCGGGGCTGGCTATCTGGGCTCTGTTTTGGTGCGAAAACTGCTGAAGCGAGGTTACAATGTTCGGGTTCTTGATATCCTGGTCTATGGCTACGGCTCTTTGGCTGAGCTAGATGGGTCCTCCGGGTTTGAGTTGATAAAAGGGGATTTCCGTCACATTGACACCGTGGTGCAGTGCATGAAGGGGGTGGATGGGGTCGTCCACCTGGGGGCAATCGTTGGGGACCCGGCGAGCAGTATTGATGAGGACTTAACCCTGGACATCAATTTGGTGGCAACCCAGATGGTGGCTCAAATCAGCAAAGGGTATGGGGTTCAACGCTTCATCTTTGCCTCCACCTGCAGTGTATACGGTGTCAGCGATGAGGTTCTCAACGAACGCTCCGCAGTGAATCCGGTGTCCCTCTATGCCCTGACCAAGATGCGCTCAGAGAAAATATTGCTTGACCTGGCTGACGACCGATTTGCTCCCATAATCCTGCGCTTTGCCACCATCTGCGGAATGTCACCGCGTCCCCGCTTTGACCTGGTGGTGAACCTTCTGGCGGCAAAAGCGGCTTCCGAGGGAGAGATCACCATCTACGGTGGCAGACAGTGGCGTCCCTTTATTCATGTAGATGATGCCGCTGAGGCCATTATCAAATGTTTGGAAGCGCCCCTGACCAGGGTCAGTGGTAGAGTCTACAACGTAGGCTCTGATAAGGAGAACTACCAGATACAGCAGATAGGTCAGGTGGTGAAGGAAGTGATACCGGGTGCAAAAATTACTACTGACGGACGGGAGACTGATATCCGGAACTATCGGGTTTCTTTTGACAAGATCGCAAAGGAGCTACATTTTGAAGCCCACAAGGGGGTGAAGGATGCGGTTTGGGAAGTGAAAGAGGCCATTGAACAGGGTAAAGTGGGCGATTATCGGCGTCCTGATTATCACAACTACCGCTTTCTAACGGAGCAAGGAAACCTGGAAGTAAGCGAGTTATCTGTGCTTTCGAAGCTATATGAGTGAAAGAGTGGTAGTTCTTCTCCTGCTGTTGAATGTTATACGGGGCTTGATCTACACCACCATCATCCCTCCCTGGCAAGGGCCTGATGAGATAGCACATTTCGAACATACCAGATTACTGTATGAGAAAGGTCGGGTGCTTACCCCCGAAGAGAGTGCCCGGTTCATACGGACTGAGTCCATACCTCTTCATGAAGAGGTTTTCACTTCCATGTTCCAGTTCGAATTCTGGCGCTACGCTCATCATCAACCGGCCCTGGAAGCTGTACCCCAGTACATCCCTGTTAACACCTTTGATCGTCCCTCTTTGTCCTATGTGCTTGGTGCCCTGTTCTTTGCTCCGCTCCACGGTCAGGACCTTTTGACCCAACTGTACGGTATGCGACTGCTTCAGGTTGGCCTAGGTACTTTGGTGGTCTGGATCGCTTTTCTGACAGCCAGGGAACTCTTTCCAGAGAACGCTTTTCTGATCCTGGGTGTTCCAGCCTTCATCGTCTTTTTGCCAATGCACAGTCATATCAATGGACTGGTCAGCGATGGGAACCTGGCAGAAGTAGAGGTCTCCCTCCTGATCTATTACCTGGTTAAGGTTCTCAAGGACGGCCTTTCGCTGGTGAGGACCGGTATCCTCTGTTCTCTGGTGATTTTAGGGCTGCTGACAAAAGTGACTGCCTTTCTGGTGGTACCTCTGATGCTGACCGGTTTGTTAATCTACGCCTGGCCAGGGGTTAAAGGGGGGCACCATTGGCCCTTGCTGCTTGGTTCGGTGGCCTGTGTCTTGGCCATCGGTTTGGGCGCCTGGCTGCTGAATTTCCCTGCCCTTGCACTGGCTGGAACTTTTGAGCCTGCGATGATTTCCAATGTGTGGTTGGATTCTCAGCGCTACAGTGCAGAGGCTATCCGTCAATATGTACTTCTCGGCGCTCTCACCTTCGCCAGCTTCTGGGGCCTCTTCGGGGCCATGAACGTTCGGCTGGCATATCTCTGGTACAAAGTCCTGGGAGGAATCAGCTTGGCCTCCATCGTTGGGCTCCTTATCTGGCTTATGCAGCTCTTCAAGCACAGACAGCAACCCCCTTCCTGGCAACGTAAGAGCATGGCCTTGCTTCTTGCCTGTGTCGTGTTCGCCGTAGTTCCACTGTTTCTGTTATTTGTCCTTTATTTTGACAGAGTTGGTCCCTATGCCCAGGGAGTGTACGCTCAGGGACGGTACGTCTTCCCAGCCATCGTCCCCATCGCCGTGCTGTTTCTATTAGGGGTTCAACAGCTCATCCCCCCTCAGCGCTCCTCCCTTTCTCTTTCCCTCCTTGTCGGTGCCATGTTCCTTTTTGACGCTATGGCTCTGGTCAACTACGTTATCCCTTACTACTACTCCTAGCCCAATGGGTGCTCTTCGAGAGAAGAAAATAGTAGTCACGCTTGTCTCCTC
>JBHIDP010000180.1:0-5615 GCA_046760185.1 Anaerolineae bacterium | reverse complement strand
GGGAGGGAGGACGGACGGTAGGAGCGGGAGTGATCACCAAGATCCTGGAGTAGAGGAGGAGCAAGGAATCTGGAATGAAGCATTGGGAGTCGAGAAACCTCTCCCATTCCCAGCCACCAGAGCCTAACCATCATGGCTAAGAAAGCAGTTCGGATCGTTACTACCCTTGCCTGTACCGAGTGTCAGGAGCGGAACTACACAACCTCAAAGAACAGACGGAATGACCCCCAACGGCTCGAGTTGATGAAATACTGTCCTCGCTGCCGAAGGCATACCGTCCACAAAGAAACTAAATAGGGAAGCCGCCCGCCAGGTCAGAGCCACAGGGTTTTGTGGCTGTGCTAGTGTGGGCGGTGGCACAGGCCTGTAGCTCAAGTTGGCAGAGCAGCGGTCTCCAAAACCGCCGGTTGCGGGTTCAAATCCTGCCAGGCCTGCCATAGATCTTTACGGAGACACCGTTTCTGGAATGCCTCCCGGATACGGTGTCTTCAACTGTAGGGGCAAGGAGAGAATGCGAAAAAGGACCAGAACCGCCAGGAAGGAAAATACCATAACGCGATATTTCAGGGAGACCAACTCAGAATTGAAGAAGGTGGTATGGCCCAACCGTCAGGAGACCCTGAATTTGACAGTTATCGTCATCGCTGTCACCCTGGTCATGAGCGCATCCCTGGGGCTAATGGATTTCATTTTCTCTCGGCTCTTCGAGTTGATCATTCGTTAAATGAACACGGGCGCATGCTCCATCAGCTTGAAAGCTTCGAGATAACTGCATGTGTGGGTTTCTGGAGGAAGTGATAGACGTGGCTGAACACGAGAAAACCAAAGTCGAAATTGTAGAACTGAATACTATAGCCGAAGAGGAAGTCTCAGTCGAAGCCTCAATCGAGCCGTCGAGCGAGGAGATTGGCGCGGAAGAGGTAGAGGAACTGGAGACAGAGGAGGTGCCTGAAGAAAGGCATCCTGACCGGGCCTGGTATGTAGTCCACAGCTACTGCGGGTACGAGAACAAAGTGAAGAAGAACCTGGAACAGCGCATCGAATCAATGCAGATGCAGGACAGGATCTTCCAGGTGGTGGTACCAACGGAGGAGGAGGTGGAGATCAGGGACGGCCAAAGATTGACGCTGGAACGGCGCGTCTTCCCTGGCTACATCCTGGTGGACATGATCATGGACGATGACTCCTGGTATGCGGTGCGCAACACACCCGGAGTGACAGGCTTCGTGGGGATGGGAAGTAAACCCACTCCCCTGCGCGCCGAAGAGGTTGACAGGATCATGAAACGTATGGAGGCTGAAACCCCCAGGGTGAAGGTCAGTTTCCGAATCGGTCAAAATGTAAGGATCACCGAAGGCCCTTTTGCCGATTTTATCGGTACCGTAGATGAGATTAACCTGGAGAAAGGAAAGGTACGACTCCTGGTCTCCTTCTTCGGGCGAGAGACCCCGGTTGAACTTGATTTTGTACAAGTGGAGAAGGTGTGAGTAAGGCGGAGGATTCATGGCCAAGAAAATCAAGGCAGTGATCAAGCTTCAGATACCGGCTGGCAAGGCCAATCCCGCCCCACCGGTAGGACCAGCTTTAGGCCAGTACGGCGTCAACATCATGGCTTTCTGCAAGGAATACAACGCTCGTACGGCAGATAAAGCAGGTCTGATCATCCCTGTGGAGATTACCGTCTACGCCGACCAATCCTTCAGCTTTGTGACCAAGACCCCTCCAGCTACAGACCTGCTGAAGAAGGCGGCTGCCATCGAGAAAGGGTCAAGCGTCCCTAACAAAGAAGAGGTTGGACAAGTTACCAGAAAGCAGATCCGAGAGATCGCCGAGTTGAAGATGAAGGACCTCAACGCCATTGATCTCGCTGGCGCAGAACGCATGATTGAGGGCACGGCCCGCAGTATGGGCATAAGGATAAAAGATGACAAAACGCAGCAAAAGATATCTTGAAGTGACCAACCTGGTTGATAAGGAGAATAGCTATTCACCCCAAGAGGCCATCGAACTGGTGAAGAAGACCTCCTACACCAAGTTCGATGCCACAGTGGAAGCTCACATGCGCCTGGGGATTGATCCCCGCCAGTCCGATCAGCAGGTGAGAGGGGTGGTCATGTTGCCCCATGGCACAGGCAAAGAGGTACGAATACTGGCCTTCGCCGAGGGTGAAGCAGCCAAGATTGCGCAGGAAAGCGGAGCCGACTACGCTGGGGGCGATGACCTCATAGAGAGGATCGAGGGAGGCTGGTTGGAGTTCGACATGACCGTGGCCATCCCTCAGATGATGGGCAAGGTAGGAAAGCTGGGCCGCATCCTGGGACCTAGAGGATTGATGCCCAGTCCGAAGACGGGGACGATTGTTGCTGCTGAGGACTTGCCTCGCATCATCAATGAAGCCAAGCAGGGCAGGGTCGAGTTCAAACTCGATAGAACGGCCAATCTGCATGTTCCCATCGGCAAGGTCAGCTTTGCCCCTGAAAAGCTGCTGGACAACCTAGCCGCTTTGATAGAGGCGGTCTTGAAAGCCCGACCAGCAGCAGCCAAGGGGCAGTACGTGAGGAAGATCGTTCTCACCAGCACCATGGGGCCGGGGATCAAACTGGACATCCCTCAGACCTTGGCCCTGGAGACAGCAGTTTGAGACTGTTTTGTTCGTAACAACCTAACACCGGCCGAAGACAGTAGGTGCGCCACAGGTGCCTAAAGGGAAAACGCCTACCGAGGCAAAGATCAGTCCGAGGAAGTGAATATCGCTTCCCCCAGTCGAGTCTTTGTGTCGGTAGGCGCAAAGACTTTTTCATTTTCTCGAGGAGGGAGGTTGAGCGAGATTGGCTATATCCAGAGCAAAGAAAGAACAGTTGGTGGATGAAATTGCTGATAAATTAGCACGGAGCAAAGCTGTTATTCTGACTGACTATCGTGGCCTTAGGGTAACGGATATCAACCGGCTGCGGAATCAACTGCGCGACACATCCACGGGATACCACGTGGTCAAGAACACTTTGACTAAGTTGGCCCTGGAGAGAGCGGGGTTTCCCGTTCCCGCAGAACTGTTTGACGGCCCGGTAGCCATCGGGTTCTGCTATGAGGACGTAGTGGCACCAGTCAAGACAATACTGAACTTCAACAAGGAAACAGGCTTGGTCACTATCAAGGGTGGGTTCCTGGGCAACACACAGATCAGCGCACAGGAGATAAGAGCCATCGCAGCCCTCCCGTCGCGGGATGTCCTGGTGGGACAGGTAGTAGGCGGGTTGCGCGCTCCCATCTTTGGTCTGGTGAACGTCCTCAGCGGTACACTGCGGGGGCTGCTCTATGTCTTGCAGGCCCGCGCCAGACAATTGGAAGGAGCCGAAGGATAGGAGTACAAAGGAGGAAGTATCAAATGGCCAAGAAGGCAAAGAAACTCTCGACTGAGGCCATTATTGAGGCCGTCGAGAACATGACAGTCCTGGAACTCTCCGATCTGGTGAAAGCTCTGGAGGATAAATTCGGCGTCACGGCTGCCGCACCGATGGTCGCTACTGCACCAACGGCTGTAGCTCCTGGCGCTGTGCCCGAGGCTGCGGCCGAGGAAAAGACGGAGTTCGATGTCATCCTCAAGGATGTTGGCCCACAGAAGATTCAGGTCATAAAGGTTGTGCGGGCCATCACCGGGCTAGGCCTACGGGAGTCGAAGGAAACTGTAGAGGGTGCCCCAACTCCAGTCAGACAGGGAGTCACCAAGGAGGAAGCCGAGTCGGTCAGGGGCCAGTTGGAAGAGGTTGGGGCTGTAGTGGAGATCAAGTAAACCGGCGCCCACCTATGTCCGATTAACCCTATCTCTTCTTCGCCACATAAAGACGAACAGCAAGAGACCCCCCAAGAACTCGGCCAGGTAAAGCACCTGGTTAAAGCGAAAAACGCCAATATAAAGAGTGTCGTCAGCGCGGGTGAACTCCAGCAGAAACAGCCCTAGAGAATGGACGATCAGGTACGACAGAGCCAGGACACCAGGAAAGGGTCTGCGCCTGGCCAATAGCAGGAGGCCGACCAAAATAGCCCAGTTGAAGGCACTGGCCACACCCTGGGTCGGAAAACGGGGGGCGCTAAGACCGTAGATATCGGGCAGGTCCTGGCTCAGGAAGCCGGCGTAGACCATGCCGTAGTTGCTCCCATGTAATAAAGCCCCCAGCCAACCCAGGCCTCCGGCCAGGGCCAAACCCGGGGCCGCCGCATCAGCCAGAGCCCAGAAGGAGCACTCCCGCAGCCAGGCATAGATCAACAGCGCTATCCCTCCCCCCAGGAAGGCTCCCTGCCAGGCCACCCCTCCTCCCCTCAGGGCGAGAATCTCTTCCTGCCTGGCAGAGTAGTAAGCCCAGTTCAAGCCGACATGATACAGGCGTCCCCCTATCACCCCGGCCAGGATGGCATAGAAGGCCGCATCCAGAATGACCTTAGCGTCATTTAACTGCCGTTTTCCCTCATAGCAGGCCAGGGTTAGTCCCCCCAGAATGCCCAGGACAATAAACACGCTGTAGGAATAAAAAGAAAGTGAACCGAGCCGAAAAAGGATACGATGCATCACCTCAACCTGATAATGGTAATCTTACCACAAACCAGGTCAGAAGCAAATGCCAAATCTCTCTCTTCGTCTCCGAAGCCGCTTTGCTTCCCCGCTTCCCAAGAAAGAATGTTGCAGACAGGGAAGGAAGCGTATATAATGAAGCAGGCGGAGGAGTGCAGGTGTCAAACCATCTGGCTGAGAGACAAATCAACGTAGATGGCATAGCGCTGAATTACAAGCCCTGGCCCGTGGGCCAGGACAAGCTGGCCGGAGAAGGGGCGCCGATCATTATCCTTCATGGTTGGGGAAGCTCCTCTGAGGCCTGGACCAAAACCGTGGAGCATTTTCCTCCCCGGGGATACCGGATCTGCGTGCTCGATCTACCGGGCTTTGGCCAGAGCGATCCGCCCCCCAGGCCGTGGGGGGTCAGTGACTACGCCTGCTGCGTGGCAAGGTTTGCCGAGGCCCTGAGCATGGAGAGGTTCTTCCTGATCGGCCATTCCTTCGGAGGCCGGATCAGCATCCGCCTGACGATTCTCCATCCGGAGCGATTGCTGGGGCTGGTCCTCTGCGCCAGCGCGGGGATCAAGCCGAAACCAACGTTGAAGCAAATGGGCTTGCTGGTGCTGGCCAAAGTGGGCCATGCCTTACTGTCCCTGCCTGTGCTGAAGGCTCTTCAGGAGACTGCCAGAAAGGGCCTCTATTTTGCGGCCGGAGAGTGGGATTACTACCGCTCTCAGGGCGTTATGAGAGATACGATAAAACGGGTGCTGGAGGAGGACCTGAAGCCCGACCTGGGGAAAATCGTCACGCCTACCCTGATCCTTTGGGGGCGGGAGGATCAGATCACGCCCCTCTCTGACGCCTACACCATGAAGGACGAAATCCCCAACGCCGCCCTGGAGATCGTGGAGGGGGCAGGACACCGCTTGCCCTATGAGAAGCCCGAAATCTTCGCCTATCTGGTGTTGACCTTCATTGTTAAGTTGTACGGAGTGCAGCCGCAAGGCTGCCTGAGCGGGCTTGCGACCGCACTCCAGTAGTTGGGATTCTATGACCCAAATCCTGG
>JBHIDP010000179.1:0-5634 GCA_046760185.1 Anaerolineae bacterium | reverse complement strand
CGAACCGGCTAAAGCCTCGACTCCAGCAAGGTACGGCTAAAAGCCTCGACTCCAACAAGGGAAAATACCTGTGACCTGAGAGTTGCTGTCAAACCTTCGCAAGGGTTCCCTAGACTGCCCCGGCCCTTTTCCACATCTCCCAGGCACGCTCCTGGCACCTGGCCTGGACTTCTTCCTCGTCAACGTTGATAACCCGGTGGTCATCCACGACAACCTGCCCATCTACGATGACCGTCTCCACGTCGGCCCCGTCCATATCGTGGACGACGTACCACATCCAGGTCGTCTCGTTGACAGGGGTGGGGCACTTCTCATCCACGATGATGAGGTCGGCCTTCTTGCCTACCTCCAGGGAGCCGATCTGATCCTCCATCATGAGCGCCTTGGCTCCATTGACGGTGATCAACTCCAGTGCCTGGAAGAAGAGCATGTTGGTCGGGTTCGGCACCGGGGCCACTTTGTGGATCAGGTAGGCCGATCGCATGTACTCGGTGATGTCCAGGGTAAAGAAACAGTCGTGGCCCAGACTGACCGTAATTCCCTTGGCCATCATCTGCGGCACCTTGGCCACGCCGACACCGCCCAGCATGTTGCTCATGGGGGTGTGGGAGACCTTAACATCGTGCTTGGCCCAGAGGTCAATCTCCTCGTCCGTCATGTGGATACAGTGGACGGTCAGGCAGTCGGGGCCGAGAAAGCCGGTTTCCTCCAGGATCTGCGGCGCCCGTTTGCCCCACTTCTCGACGACCAGCTCGGGCGGGAATTCGGCTACGTGGATGATCAGGCCGGCGCCCGTGTCGTCAGCCATACCGCGCGTGGCCTCCAGCATCGAGGGCGGGGCGGTATAGGCCGTGTGGCAGGCAAAGCGGCCGGTGACCAGGCCATCACCGCTGCGGTTGTGTTCCTTGACGAAGCGCCAGTTCTCCTCCATGGCCAGCTTGCCCAACTCCTCGCTGGTCCGCTCGGTGGCTTCGAAGGCCAGCACAGCCCTGAGACCGATCTCCTCACAGGCCCTTGCCTGATGGTCCAGTGCCCCGGGCAGCGCCGATGGCGCCTCCAGCATGTCGCACACGGTGGTCGTGCCACTCTTCAGCATCTTCACCGCGGCCATGAGGGTTGCCCAGTAGATGTCATCGGCCATGGTCTGATCCTCTACCTGTGGCCACCACCACTTCTCCATCATGTCAGTGAACTTCTGGAACTGGGAGAAGTCAACCGGCATGTTGTGGCTGAGGAGGGCGGCCATGTGGGTGTGGCTACAGATGAAACCGGGCAACACCACCTTGCCCGCCGCGTCAACGGTCTTAGGGGCCGAGTGGCTGGCAGTCACCTCGGCGGTGGGCCCGACGGCGACGATCTTGTTCCCCTCGATGGCCACTGCCCCGTCTGGGAAGTATCGTCGTTGAGCGTCCATGGTTCCAACCTTACCATTTTTGATCAGCAGATCAGCCATTTTGCGTTTCCTCCTTCTGTTCGAGATATGGTTCCAGCAACTTCACCAGCTTCGGGGGGAGTTCTACGGCGCGAGAACCATCCATGGCCACGCTGGCGGCCACGATCTGTCCCTCCGCCAGAAGCTGTTCGTCCTCCCTTTTGCGCACCTCAAAGTTATAGGTAATGGTCTTGCGCCCTATCTCACCGACCCTCATCGTTACTGACAAGAGGTCGCTCATCCTGGCTGGCCTCAGGAAGCGACAATGAGCCTCGATCCGCGGCAACCGGACACCAAGCTCCTCCTCCAGCTCCAGGGGGGAATATCCCAGGGAGCGGTAGAAGTCCTCCTCGGCCATCTCAAAGTAGCGGAAGTAATGGCCGAAATAGACCACTTCGGCGACATCTATGTCGCTCCAGCGGACCCTGATCTCGGTGGTGAAGCTCTTGTTCACCCAGATGCTCCGCTATAAACGTTCAGGAAAAGATCCGTGGTAGGGGCAGGTCTTGCACCTGCCCAGGGCACCCGCAAGGGAGTGCCCCTACCCCGAAACATTATCTGAACACCTATAGAAGTAGTTCTGCACCAGCGCCCCCGGACTGCAGACGTTAACGCACAGGCCACAGCCGTAGCACAGCTTTTCGTCAACAACGGCCAACCTGTCCACCACCTTGATGGCGTCAAAGACACAGACCCTTTCGCAGACCAAACATCCCCCACAAAGCTCCTCGACCACGGTAGGCGGGAGGGGGGTGGTGATAGCCATTTTGCCATTGCGTTTCCTGGCCTCGATCCTCTTCAGCGTCAGGCCCCTTATCTCATCCAGGTTCTGGTACCCCTTCTCCTCCATGAACCTGGCCATGCCGTCAATGATGCGCTGGTAGGATTCCATCCCTCGCAGATGTCCGACGGTCGTCATCCCTACCGCGGTAGCGCCAGCCATGAAGTACTCAATGGCATCCTTCCAGGTGGAGACCCCACCGGTGCCAATGACCGGGACATCAACGTGCCCGGCCACCTCCAGCACCATGCGCAAGACGATGGGCTTGATGGCCGGTCCGGTCAGCCCTCCCACCCCCCGTGGCCCTCCCAACCAAGGCTCACCAGTCTCGATATTGATGGCCAGCCCAGGCCCCAATGAGTCGCAGCAGGTGATGGCATCGGCTCCAGCATCAACGGCGGCCTGGGCCCAATCGAGGACGTTGTGCATGAAGCCGCCGCTGAACTTGGCGATGACCGGGATGTTGACCGAGTCCTTGACCGCTTTGAACATGGCGGCCCAGGGCGCCGGATCATGGAATCCGGGCTGAGGCATCTCCAGGCCCGGAAACATCGCCTCCAGAATCTCCTTCATGTGAGGGCAGACGGAGGGGACCTCGATCATGTCAGCTCCGGCCTTTTCGGCTGCGGTTGCCAGTTCCGCTGCTTCCTCTGGCCAACGGCCAGCCAGGTTGACGATGATGACCGCCTCGGCCTGCTCTTTGACCAGAGGAAGCTCCTTCTCCCACCACTGCTCGGGGGGGTAGATGGTGCTCAAGACGGTGTTGAGAAAGCCACCTCTGACCGTGGCGAAGCAGGGGAGAACGTCAGGGGCCGGTTGGGCAACGATGGTCTTGGTGACCACTGCTGCTGGACCGTGCTTCGAGACCGCCACGATGGTCTTACCATCATGGCTATGGTTGCCGGCGGCGACGATTACAGGGTTCTTCAGTTTGACGCCGCACAGTTCCACCGACAGGTCAACCGCCATGGCTCACTCTCCTTTCCCTACTCCCTACCCCACTCCCTACCACTTCTCCCACCACTTCTTGATGTTGAGGTCATCGGCGATGACCCCCGCGGCGTTGTAGCCACAGGCACCGCTAAGGCCCCCTTCAGGATGGGTGCTTGGGCCACACATGTACAGGTTTTCCACAGGGGTACGATAGGGTGGGTAGCCGTAGAAGGGGCGGAAAACGGTCAATTGATCCTGGGCTCGCTCTCCTCCCATAAGGGAGCCTTTCCACATGGAGATGTTTCGTCGCTCTATGTCTAGCGGTGAATCAACGGACATAGCCAGGATGTTATCCTCTGTCATGTTGGGAGCATACTGCCCCCAGTAGCGATAGAGTTTCATAGCATAGTCCATCTTGATCTCATCCCAGCGTTGTGCTCCGCCGTCGGCCAGCTCATAGACAGCCGGTTGCCACATGAGAGCGGCATGCTTTCCTGGCGGTGCCTGGCTGGGGTCAACGATGGTAGGCATCACCACCATTGGCAGCAGGGTATCCGACGGTATACCGGTGCGGACGTCGGCCCAGAGTTTCACATAGGCATCATCGGGATGCTCAGGCATGACCCCGATGCACCAACACTTCATGATGTCTGGGTTGAACTCGGCTGCCTGCCACTGCGGTTGCTCCTTGAGGGCGAAGTGGGGCGTAAAGAGGGTGAACTCATCGTTGCGGAAACGCTTGACCTGGCGAAGGAACATCGGCTCGAAGTGCTCTTCGCCGATCATCTTCAGGAAGGTCTGCTTCGGCTCCACGTTGGTGACCACCGCCTTTTTGGCCTTGAACTGGGTACCATCTTCCAACTGGGCACCAACGGCTCTGTTGCCATCCAGCAGGATCTTGGAGACGTGGCTTTTCCTCAAAACCGTTCCCCCGTTAGCTTCGATCACCTTGGACATGGCTTCGGCAGTCACACTGGAGCCTCCAATGGCGCAACCAACCCCATCGGTGAAATGGATGATGGGAAGCAGTGGTGGCAGGAAGACGCCGCAGCCGGGATAATCGTCAGTACCGGTCTGGTTCATGAAGAGGAGGATCCAGCCTCGTACTTCCGGGCACTCGAACAGGTCGTAGACGGCGTTGCGCGTGCTGGTCATCTGGGTTTTGACCAACTCCCTTCCATCCGGGGTCTCCCACATGGCCGACCAACCCAGCCAGGGGGGAGAGGGAGGGGAGTAAAGGAAAGTACGCGATCCGTCAACCATGCCCCTGTAGCCCATGGCAAAGTCGTAGTAGGCCTGGGCATCATGTTCCGAGAAGTGGGCGATCTCTTTGCAGGTACGCTCCAGATCATGATAGAGGATCAGGCAACGGCCATCCGGGAAGACGGTGCCATACTGTATCTCGGGGAAGACGTACTTGGACCCGTATTTCTCAAGCTCCAGGTCCTTGTAGACCGGTCCCAGATGGATCCAGACGTGCATGCAGGAGTGGGGGTTGTGCTTGAAGCCTGGCAAGGTCAGCTCCTCGGTAACACACCCTCCTCCCACGTATGGACGCCGCTCCAGGATGAGGACCTTCTGGCCGGCCTTGGCCAGATAGGCCCCGCAAGCCAGACCGTTGCTGCCACCGCCTACAATCACGATGTCATATTCTTGTTCTACCATCGGTTGCTCTACCTCCTATCTTAGTGAAATGAAGTGCCACCATCCACAGTGAGGGTCTGACCGGTCAGGAAGTCGCTGTCGTCCGAGGCCAGGAAGACCAGGGTGCCGGCCAGGTCTTCCGGTTGTTCGCTTCGCTTGAAACACTGCCGGGAGGCAATGGCCTCGGCCAACTCCGGCCCAGCCAGCTTCTTGCTGGCTTCGCTAAGGACGAAGCCCGGGGCGATAGCGTTGACATTGATGCCGTAGTCGCCCAGATCACAGGCCAGGGCTCTGGTGAAGCCAATCACTGCCCCCTTGGAGGTAATGTAGTGGGCCAGGCCGGGCACCGGAAGGTGGAAGGCTCCGGAGGACATGTTGATGATCTTCCCTTTGCCCTGGGCCTTCATGTAGGGAAATACTGCTTTGCTGCACAGGAACAGACCGGTGACGTTGACAGCCATCAGCCTGTTCCACTCCTCCAGGCTGATCTCCTCGAACGATTTCATCTCCAGACCGTAGTAGATGGCAGCGTTGTTGACCAGGACGTCAATGCGCCCGTAGGTATCTGCTGCTTGCTGCACCATGCTTTTAACGCTCTCTTCATCAGATACATCGGTCTCGATAGCCAGGGCTTCGCCACCCTGAGCCTTGATCTCGGCCGCAACTGCCTCAGCCCGAGGATAGTTTATCTCGGCGATGACCACTTTGCCCCCCTCGGCTGCCAGACGGAGGGCGAAAGCGCGGCCGATTCCCTGACCGGCGCCGGTGACGATTATCACTTTATCTTTCAGACGCATGCCGTGCTCCTCTCAGAGGGTGTCTAAGATAACGAGTCTGGCTAAAA
>JBHIDP010000178.1:0-5657 GCA_046760185.1 Anaerolineae bacterium | reverse complement strand
CTCGACCGGGGCAGCCTCTCGCAGCTCCCTCAACCAGTCGGGGATCTCGGCCTCGATCTCCTCCTCTTCCACAGCCGGCTTGATTGGCAAGGAGAGGCCCCTGACAGGAGCAGGCTCTTCCTCTTCCTCCGCTTCCTCCGGCGCGGCAAGGGGAACCAGGCGGGCACCACAACTGCTGCAGAGAACATTCTCTTCGGGGTTCATAACACTGCACATTGGGCAGCGGATGCCTGGGGCTAGGCCCAGGGCCTGGCCGCACTCGTTGCAGAATTTGCTCCCCTCTCGATTGGCGACGCCACAGTTCGGACAGTAAATCATCTCGCCCTATCTCCCAAATTGACTGAGACAATCCATGTTGAAATCACAGGACTATCATTCTTATAGAGGGACCAGTTAGAACTCGTACAATCGGAGTCGAGGCTTTCCCTGGCACCTGCGCGCCAGGGCAGGTGAGCCGGAAAACCGCCTGAAGGCTCGATTCCATTTATCATTTTTTAGTTAAAGAAACGGTGGCGGTCCATGCCCAGCAACAGGCGCAGGCCGGTTGCCACGGTCCCCAAAGCTACTCCCAGGATAATCCCCCTGGCCCCAGCCGTGGCCGGCACTTCCAATATCCAGTCCTTGAAGGTAGGCAGATCAGGCCAGATTATCCGTCCAATAGGCACCTGGCCCAAGAGGACTACCAGACCGGTGGCCAGCATGAGGAAGGAGGCAAAGCTCCACACCCGGAAGGCGCGGTAGGCGGCCGTGGCGATATAGAAAGCCAACAGTGAAAAGATAGTGGCATGGAGAGGAAACTGAACGTTGTTAAAGATCCATGCCACACCAGGCGCTTGAGGTCCTTTGGACCCTGGGCTGAGCCCAAGGACCAGGATAATCAGCATTATCAGCAACAGAGCCAGGCTGTAAAGCCAGCCATCCCGACGGCTGGCCAGTCTCTTAAAGTGAACCGAGAAGATGTTTAGCAATCCCAGGATGAGAGCGAAGGCGGCCACGATAGCCGCCCAGCTTACCAGGGCTCCCCCCAGTCGGTCCACGATAGTGCCGGTGACGAAGAAATCTAGAAGTACGATCAGGCCGACGGCCATAGCCACAGCGCTTGGAAAGAGCCTCCTCATCCTCAGCCCCCCACAGTCCTCAAGATAACACCGCCGATGACCAGTGCTACAAACAAGAGCCTGACCACATCCTGGGCTTTTAAACTGCCGATGTGGGCCGGAAGGGCTGACAGGTAAGCACCGGCCGCAAAAATCTCCTCACCCATGAGCAGGTTCTCCGCGGAGGCGTACATGAAGGGCAGCACCACGGGGGAGGTCCCTCCCGCCACCTGAGGGTGGCCCAGCTTGGCTCCTGTCTCACCGATCAACAAGAATTCGTCGCCGAAGGAACCGACCATGATGTTAGTGGCCAGATCACGGCGTTCTAACATTTCCGATACTCCCGAGGCATAGACCACCGGATCGGGGGCGATGAAGCGCACCTGATCTGGATCATAGGCCTCCGGGAAGCCGCCTTCGGTGTAGTGATGGCGAAGCAGGTCCTGGGCTGCGGGCAACAAGGTGGGGTTGGCCACGGTGACCAGAGGTGGTGAGCCGGTGAGGACTCCTCGCTCGGCCATGTAGTCCAGGACGTTCAGTCCGGCCACTGTCTCCATGGCAGCACTATCGCCAATGCCGGCCGTCCCCATGGACAGGTGAAGTGTCTGCCCTTTCTCACTGGCCTGGCCGATAGAGTCCTTTATGCTCTGGAAGGCGGGGATGGAACGGAAGCGGACAGGACGTCCGGCTCTGGCCCGAGCGGTGAAGAAGAGGATGGCCGGCACAAAAAGCAGAAGGAGAGCCAGCATCAGGGCCTGATCAGGGCCAATCTGCGTTCCGCCCAGGAGCCTGTCCAAGATGGTGCTGATCTGTCCCAAGTGTGTCCTCCTACCTTTCCTCGTTCGACTGAGGACTTCGGTGAGCGTCTCGACTGAGCCTTCGTCCCGGCTCAGGCCGGGGCTCGACGAAGTCCCGGTCGAACTGCTCACGAACGTCGTTCGACTGAGGCTCACGAACGTCCAATCGCTGTAACAGACGCTCCAGGTTGCCTTCATCCTCCAGCAGGAAGGCATATTCTTCTATCCTGGATTCACCCAACAGGAACCCTAGCAACGGCTGGGCCAAAAGGAGCCCTTGGCTGGCCAGGAAGCTGAGCGGTTTGCCAAGTTCCAGGAAGAGGAGGGCCGGGGCATTAAGGCCCAGGCGGGTTACCTGCTCAGCCAGGGAATCCAGCAACTCTTCCCGACGTTCGTCACTTAGCTCTGCCTTCACAGTCAACCGCTCTTGTTTTTCCAGCTCTTGGACGAAGGTCTGATATGTCTCTTCGCCGTAACGAGCGAAGACCACTGCCCCGGCGAAGGGGGAATTGACGTAATCCGACCTAAGTATACCACGCCTTGCTTCCTAAGGCAAGGATCTTTATCCATCTTCATTTATTTTACTGTAGTTAGGTGACAATGTCAATGGTTTTCTTGACCTAAAAACAGAAAAGCCAACCTGGTCTGTCAGACGCGGTTGGCTTTTGAAAATCTGAGAGAGCTCAGTACTACAACGTGACTTTGTCATTCTAAGGAGCGAAGCGACGAAGAATCTCCCCTGATGGCAAATTGCAGGCCAAAAACGAGATTCCCTTCGGCCTGGCTCAGGACAGGCTTCGCTCCCTTCGGTCGCTCAGACCTGTCCTGAGCTTGCCGAAGGAATGACAGATCGCAAGCTATTGGAGGACAACGTGTCACTTTTGTCGTAGTGCGTTTTGAGCGAGTACTTGGCTGTTAACGTTGGAGTACTGGAAGGCGCACGGTGAAGGTGCTTCCCCGCCCTACTTCACTTTCAACCAGTATGTCCCCTCCATGTCTTCTTACTATGTCCAGGCTGATGGGCAGGCCCGGGCCCGTCCCTTCATCTTCTGTCTTGGTGGTGAAAAAGGGCTTGAAGAGACTGGGGATCCTTTCAGGGGGGATGCCTCGGCCTGTATCTGAGAACTGAACCTGAATCATTTCCTGTGATTCTACATATACACCATTGGCACCAATAGTCAGGCGACCTCCTTCAGGCATGGCCTGGAGTGCATTATTGATCAGGTTGAGAAAGACCTGTTTCATCTGTTCCACATTTACTTGCACCTGTGGGAGACTGGGAGGATAATTCCACGCTATCTCTACACTACTGTCCTTCGCTTGTTGACGAACTAAAGAAAGGATAGAGTCTATGACCGCGCGTAAGTTGGTCTTCTGGATTTGCACATCCTCTTCAACATTGAAATCCAGGAGGGTGCGGCTCAATTCCCTGGCGTGTATAGCTTCACTCTTAACTTTCTCCAGATCTTTCTTTAACCAATTGATCTTTTCCAATTCCCGTATCAGTATTTGAGAATAGGTAAGGATGACGGCCAGGGAATTGTTCAACTCGTGGATAACATTGGCAGCCACCCGGCCAACTTCAGCCAGTTTGCCTGTCTGAACCAACAATTCTTGTACTCGTTCCAGCTCCAGGGCCATCCCCAGATAGTTGGTAGCTACCAGCAGAAGTTCCCAGAGGGCAGGCACGGTCTGGGAGCGATCAAAGGCAACCATCAGGCTCCCGATGATTCTATCCCCAGCCTTAAGGGGCGCAAGGGCCAGTACCCTGGAGTTGGTTTCTATCTTTGAGATTCCATCGCCTGGGATATCGGCTATGCCTATTACCTGCGCTTCCCCAGCGGCAATAACCTCTCTGAAATTGGACATGGCAGTTTCAGGATCAACCCCCTTTGTCGTGACCACCTTCAGTTCTTGATCGGACTCATCCACGAGCAGGATGGCTGCGGCCTCGGCCTGGGCGGCCGCAACGATTTCATCCAGGATTGCGTTCAGACGTTCAGACAAAGGAGGCTTCATTGGAGAATCAGAGTGTGTAGAACACCTCCGCCAAGAGGGCTCGGTCAGGCGATCAAGGATTTCGTTACCAGTGGAAGGGGTCCTGCCAGAGACCATTGCCATTTCCGTTGCCATTACCTCCGTACGGTCCATCTCCGTTCCGTCGTCCTTCTATCCAAAGGTGCACCTGCTTGGCGAACTCTTGAAACTCCCTGACCCTCAAGCTAGTGACCATATCAAGTTCCTCGTCGGTGAGACTAAAGGATTCACTGTAGTATCCGTTAGAGATAGCCCGCAGCGGATCTTCCAACAATAATTGCCTAAACTGCCCATTGATCGCTCCGGCGCAAACAAGGCGATCCAATTCAACGTATCTCATCAGTTACTCCTTTCAAGGTTCACTGGTTGTCTGCCAAACGACCAATGTGCAAGAGACGCTCATAACCTGGAATCCCTATACAAAAGCCGCCCTCAGGGCGGGGTGGTCTCCCTCCTGGGTGTTGCTGCTGTCACAATAGTCATTGCGAGCGTAGCGAAGCAATCTCCTGCCACGTTGGAGATTGCTTCGTCGCAAAAACCGCTCCTCGCAATGACGAGCAACAGCTCACATGAGCATAACAACACTCTACAGGGAGACTACCCAGGGCGGCTGGTATGGGTTAGTGTCCCCCGATAGCGTTATCTCCCTTCCAATGCTGTTGAAGCGTTCAAAATCCTCTTTCCTTCAGAATCTTGGGCCGCTTCCCTCTTCGATCCAAGGGCCTGCACGAAGAAGAGGACAAACCCGATGACGATGAGAGCATCACCGATGCTGAAGGCTGTGGGAAGGGGAAAGGGCGGAGGTACAACCAGGATATCAGAAAGAAACCATAGTCGCGTAGTCGCCTTGGCCAGGACAATGTCTTTAGAGTGAAATACTGGTGTTCCCAGTTCCCAATCGGAGACGCTGCTGCCCGGGTTGATGGTTGTTAAGGTCTCAGGCGCAATGGGCATGAAGCCGCCATTGGCCACCATCACCAGAAAGTTGAGCAGAAAGCCCAGTCCGATTATCCATACGAAGGTCAGATGGCGGTTACGCCAGACGAAGAGGAGCAGAAAGACCTGGCTCAGGGCCAGCAGACCAAGGCCGAACTGGTGGAAGTCTTCCCTTCGCAGGATGACGAGCCATTGCAGCCCAAAGGCAACAGGCGCGAACCACAGCCAGCGCAGGGGCACATCAGCGATCCTTTTGAACCGGTCTGGGGAGAATGCCCAAACGATGGCCACGATGGCTGCAAGCACCAGTGCAAGCAGGGTCAATGAAATAGACCTCCGAACCACTGGTTTTACAGAACGGCAAAACGGACTTTCTACAGCTCTTCTTTAGTTGAGGGACGGCTGCAGACCAGGCTTTGAGTTCAGACTAGCCGCCCGAGCCGTAACCCCCACCGCCATTAGGCGCTCCTCCAGCCAGGGCCAAAGCGACCAGGGCCAGGATGATGTAGATGAGCCGCAGCGTCCTGACATTGACATAGCTGCTGTAAAGGTAGCTCAAATGCCTTTTCATGTTGATAGACCTCCTTCTGCTAATGAGTTGAGCCTGGCTAAAATCTGTGGAGGAGTGGAGCCGTTCCCTTCGACTGGGCTCAGGACAAGCGACTGGGCTCAGGACGGCGCCTTCAGGCGGATAAAACCGGCTCACCTGTCCTGGCGCATAGGTGCCAGGGGAAACCTCGACTCCCACAAGTTTTGGCCACACTCAAATGAGTTGGGGAGTGGAGCCTTT
>JBHIDP010000177.1:0-5670 GCA_046760185.1 Anaerolineae bacterium | reverse complement strand
TGCCTTTTGGCCGTGGGGGGTTTCGTGCTCAGCCGCAGGTAGTGGCGACTTTAGTCGCTCTGAAGCGGCTCACCTGTCCCTTCGGGCTGAGCCCTTCGACTTCGCCCTTCGTCCCGCAGTTCGTCCCGCTCACTGCGGGGCTCAGGGCGGGGCTCAGGACAGGCCTCAGGACGAAGCCTGGCGCACAGGTGCCAGGGGAAGCCGCCACTACGAACACTTTTCAGATAAACTCTAAGTACTTTTCATGGAGTAGAACCATGACGAAGGAATTAGGATTGTTTCCCACCTGGCTGTTGCTGGGTTTACTTTTGACAGGAGCCGTCATCCTGGTTGGCTGCGGCGGCACCCCAGAACCATCACCTCCTGAGGTTGTGACACCAGTTATGGAGCCGACCGTGAAGGCGGTTGCCCCACCCCCTCACATCCCGCACGATCTGGAGGGCCGGGACAACTGCCGCATGTGTCATGAGGCCGGTACTGTGGGGGCCCCAACCTTCCCCGCCGACCATGCCGAACTGACAAACGATGTCTGCCAGCGGTGTCACGTCGTCGCTGTACAACCGATCAAGATCCCTGCTGGGGTCACCATCCCCCACATCCCTCACGACCTGATTGGTCGGGACGACTGTCTGATGTGTCACAAGCTAGGCACCAGTCAGGCCCCCAGAGTCCCCGACGATCACGCTGGCCTACCGAGCGAACTCTGTCAGTCGTGCCACGTTGCTCCGGTCAGCGCCAGACTGAGCGGGCCTGAAATCTTCGCTGCCATCTGCTCCCGTTGCCACGGCCAGAACGGAGAAGGGGGCGTCGGAGTGGCACTCAACTCGAAGGAATTCCTGAGCACTCACGATGATGAGGCCATCCATCAGGCCATCATCAGTGGTCGAGGTGGCTCGGAGATGTTGGCCTGGGGTGATCTGGGGCTGCTGAGCGACGACCAGATTGACCAACTGGTCACCTTCATCCGGTCCTGGGAGCCTGCAGCACCTTGGCGAGGCACTGCCTTGGGGCCAGGACAGGCCAGCGCCGCCCTGGGCAGTGTGAGCGAAGGAGAGGTCCTTTTCGTCCGCCTGTGCAGTGGTTGTCACGGCCTGGAAGGGGAAAAGCGGGTTAACGGCGTCATCCTACACTCTGACGAGTTGCTGGCCAGCCTTGATGACGTGGTCCTCGCCTCACAGATACGGGATGGGGGGAAGAACATGCCGGCCTTCCACTCCCTGCTGACCAGCGACGACATCAACGACCTCCTGGCTCTCCTACGCTCATGGCAGACAACTGCCCTCGTGTCTACCCCCTCAGCGGTCGTCACACCGACAGTGGGTGTCACACCGACAGCGGTCGCCACATCCATACCCAGCTTCGCCAAGGACATCTTGCCCCTCCTCAAAGCCAGGTGTTCAGCCTGTCACGGCAGCCTGGGCGGTTGGAGCGCTGCTTCCCACGATGAAGTTGTGAACAGCGGTGATAACGGACCGGCAGTCATTCCCGGTGATGCGGAGGCAAGCCTGCTGCTTCAGAAGCTGAAGGGCACTCAGACGATAGGCAGCCCCATGCCTCCTGGGCAATCGTTGTCCGCGGCTGAGATCAGTCTGGTGGAAAACTGGATCGCCGCTGGTGCACCAGACAATTAAATAAACGCACTGCGGCAAAAGTGACACGTTGCTTCAGCAGACGCGGCTCCCACGCCGCCGGACTGATGCTTTTCAACAGGATTTGCCGGGCGTGGGAGCCCAGCCTGCTACAGGCGTGCGACTTTTGCCTCAATGCAAATAAACAAAGGGGGGAGCACAATGGGTGATGGAGGTCTCACTATTCTGGGGGTCATTGCGGGCAGCATCCTCGTCTACGGTTCGCTGATAGCCTGGGTCATGTGGCCCAGAAAGAGCGAGCAAGGAAAGAAACCGGCGCCGTAAGGCTTCGGCGTTTACACGCAGTCCAGCCATGCCTTTTGTAAGCTCCAGAGCCCGTCCGTTCGGCTGAGCGTTCGACTGATGGTTCGACAGGCGTTGTCACTTCAACGGGCTCAATGCGTGGCCTGAGCCAGCCTGTCCCTTCGATAACCCTTCGACGGAGTTCAGGACATCGCCTGAGCATAGCCGAAGGGTCGAAGGGCTCACCATGTAACTCACGGCGAAGCCAGGAAAGGGGTCTGAGGACTCCAAGTGTCAGTTCTGCGTTTTATCATTGAAAGGAGGAAGAAGAATGGGTGATGGAGCTATTGTTGCCTGGG
Source organism: Anaerolineae bacterium (assembly GCA_046760185.1). Lineage (GTDB taxonomy): Bacteria > Chloroflexota > Anaerolineae > JBHIDP01 > JBHIDP01 > JBHIDP01. The sequence continues at coordinate 3,440 of JBHIDP010000177.1, read as the reverse complement.
CGGTGATACTGATCTGCCTCAGCGTTTATGCTTCCCTGATAGCCTGGATCAGGTGGCCAGCCGGCAAGGGCAAAGAGGAGATTGAAACGAAGGAACGGTAGTAAATAAACAAAGGTAAGGGGCCCAAGAGCGGTTCTCCTGCCAAAAGGAGAGCCGCTTTTTTCTTCCTGGGACAAAATCCAGGTTGTCCACGACACAAACTTATGATATAATGATTGGTGAAGTGTTTCACGAATACTTGCGACAGAAGGGATCAGTAACGAGGCTGATACATGGGAAAATCACCATCACCTGAGTCCGCCGCAGCCCCGGTGATCAGTTCAAAGACGAGTTTAGGAGGGCCCTTTCAAAGCCTGCGTTTCAAATTGATCGCGGGGGTAACCCTCATCCTTATTGCTGTCAGCATCTTCTCCTACTTCCAGTACACCTACCATCGCAACCTCCTGATCAGCAGCCTCCAACCGGAACTGAGCGATGTTATCAAAGGCAGCCTCAAGCACGCCATGCTGACCCAGGACCTGGAGGAGATTCGCAAGATCATGGAGAACCTCACCGGGCAGGAGCGGGTTAAAAGTGTCTTCATCCTGAACAAGAGGGGGGAGATACGGATTGCTTCTGAGGAGCGGACCATAGGGCAGATGTTGAATCAGCAAGACCCCACCTGCCAGATCTGCCATCGCCTGGAGCCTGAGAATCGGGGGCGCCGCGTGCTGTTCACGGCCGAAGGGGGCGAGCGAGTGCTGCGCACTGTGAACCCTATCGCTAACGAGCCCGAGTGCCATGGCTGTCACAACCCGGCCGATAGGCTCAACGGCATCCTGATCACGGACTTCTCCATGGCCGACATTGACCGACAACTGGCTGCCGATCTACGAGGCATCTTCCTTCTTCTGATGGGGGCCATCATCGTCACCGGTCTGACCCTTAATTTCATGATGAACCGCATGGTGGTGGGAAGGCTGGGGAAGTTTGTGCAGGCCATGAAATCTTTCGGGAAAGGCAATTTCAATCAGAGGGTAGAGGTCGAAGGGGAGGATGAGATTGGCCAGTTGGCCATGACCTTCAATCAAATGGCTGAGGGGTTGAAAGAGAAAGCCTCCCTGGAAGAGGAGATCAGGGAGCAAACAGAAAGACTTTCCACACTGCATAGCATCACGGCCACGGTGAGCCAATCCCTTAAACTGGAGGAGATCCTGAACCGCGGCCTGAGGAAAATCCTGCAAGTGATGGAGTTGGAAGCAGGGGAGATACGCCTCCTCGATTCAGGAACGTTGACCTTGCGCGCCTCTGTGGGATCGGCTCCTGATTTCCTGGAAGAGGAGGAGAGGGTTGAGATGGGCGAGTGCGTGTGTGGCCTGGCCAGCTACTCAGGAGAAGCCATAGTAATTGAGGATATTCCTACTGACCCCAGGATCAGCCGGCTCGGGTGCAAGCATCAGGGGTTCCACTCTGTGGTTTGCGTGCCCTTGCGCGCCAAAGAGCGTGTCCTGGGAGTCTTCACCGTCCATGCTCGCCGTCCCCATAGTTTCACCCCTCAGGATGTCGAACTACTGACAGCCATCGGCAACCAGTTGAGTGTGGCTATTGAGAACGCCCAGTTGTACGAGGAACTGCAACAGAGGGAAGTGCTGCGAGGCCAACTCTTGGAAAAGGTCATCGCCGCCCAGGAAGAGGAACGGATGCGCATCGCCAGGGAGCTACATGACGAGTTCGCCCAGGCCCTGACGGCCCTGACCATGAGCGTAGAAGCGGCTGAACGAATTCTCCCCCCAGAAATGGAAAAGGTGAAAGAGCAGTTGGCCATAACCAAGACCTTAACGGTACGAACACTGGAGGAGACCTACGACCTGATCTTGGACCTGCGCCCGGCCGCTCTGGACGACCTGGGTCTTGTGCCTGCCATTCGCTGGTATGTCGAGAGTCATCTAGAAGAGAAGGGGATTGAGGTTGATCTGGAGACCAAGGGCATAAAGGCGCGTCTGCCAGCCAAGGTCGAGACCGCTCTGTTCCGGGTTATCCAGGAAGCCCTGAACAATGTGGTCAAGCACGCTAAGGCTACCCACGTTAAGATATGCCTGGAGGTGGAGAACTCATTGTTCAAGGGCACCATTGAGGATGATGGTCGTGGTTTTGATGTCGAGGCGGTATGGCAATCGGAGGACAAAACCCGGGGGCTAGGGCTGCTCGGTATGCGAGAACGGGTTACTCTGTGCGGTGGTACCCTGGATATCCGTTCCCAGCCGGGTCAGGGGACGAAACTCTATGTCTCTGTGCCGATAGACGAAGGATGGAAGGATGAGTCAGGCCGGGAGAATTAGAGTTCTCATCGTGGACGACCACACCATTGTTCGGGCCGGCGTCCGTCTCCTTTTGGATGCTGAGGCTGATATTGAGGTAGTGGGGGAAGCGGCCGACGGCCAGGAGGCTATAGACAGGGCGGCCAAGCTACAGCCAGACGTAGTATTGATGGATATTGGCATGCCCGGCATGAACGGCCTGGAGGCCACGCGGGAGATTAAAAGCCGTTGGCCTAACATGCAGGTGCTGGTCCTGACCATGCATCGCAGCGATGATTACTTTTTTCAGGTCCTTGACGCCGGGGCCTCAGGCTACGTGCTAAAGGGAGCCGGTACCGGTGATCTGATCTCAGCCGTGCGGGCTGTGGACCAGGGAGATGTCTTCCTTTACCCTTCCATGGCCAAAAAGCTGGTGGCGGATTATCTGGGTCGGGTGAGGAGTGGAGAAGAACGGGCCAGCTATGATGGCTTGACCAACAGGGAACGAGAGGTTTTGACCTTGGTCGCCGAGGGACTTACAAGCCAGGAGATCGCCGATCAATTGACTCTGAGCGTAAACACCGTCCAGGCCCATAGACGCAACATCATGGGCAAACTCAATCTGCACAACCGGAGTGAGCTGATCAAGTACGCCATACGCCATGGCCTAATCCAAATTGATGATGACTAAATTAACCGACGCAATTCATGCGTGAATGCCGCCCCTCATTCCGGCGTGAAATGGTGGTTCAGTTCAATAGTTCTTGCGTCGGTTAATTTAGATAACCACTTTTTACTATTTCGAAGGGCCAGCCTACCAAAAAGACGCTATCATCAGATAGCGTCTTTTTTGTTGGAAGATTATCTCTTTTGATGATAGACAGAGCCAATGGCCTATGATACATTATAATAAGGTCCCTTTTCAATCTGTAGGCCTCTGTCTTCAGCGCTGAAGGAGGTCAAGATGAAATCGGTGATTCGTTGGCCATTGCTTGTACTGGTGTTAAGCCTGGCTGCCTTCATCCTCCTCCCTATGCTGGTCAGAGCTGAACCCCAGGGCGATCTTGAATCCCAGGGAGAGAACAACTGCCTGGAATGTCATAAAGCTTTGGGGGGAAGACAGGCAGAGGTGGCTGAGGAGTGGCAGGGAAGCATCCACGCCGC
>JBHIDP010000176.1:0-5676 GCA_046760185.1 Anaerolineae bacterium | reverse complement strand
GCCATTGATCTGGGGTGCGGCACCGGCACCAACGTCATCTACCTGGCCCAACACGGCTTCCAAGCGGTGGGGGTGGATATATCCTCCCAGGCGGTGGCCAAGGCCCGGAGCAAGGCCCAGCAGGCCAGCGTGGCCGCCCGCTTCCACGTGGGCGACGTGACTCGCCTGGGGGAGCCCCATGGCCCGCCAGTGGAGGGCCCCTTTGACCTGGCCCTGGACATGGGCTGCCTGCACAGCTTGAAAGCGGACCGGCGGCTGTCCTACGCCTCCGCCCTGGCCCAGATCACCCGCCCTGGGGCGGTTTACCTGCTGTACGCCTTCAAGCCGGGGCAGAGAGGCTACCTGTTCGGTGGCCCCCCAGGGATAAGTCCCCAGGAGGTGGAGGCCATCCTCACCGATGCCTTCCGGCTGGTGAAGGTAGAGGAGGGGAGCAGCTACCGTCCCTCGGCCTGGTACCGACTGGAGAGGAGTTGAACCATCTCTATGAGATCCAAATCGCTACGGATTCTAAACGGTGATGACGTGCGACAGGCAGTCTCTATGGTGGAAGCCATCACTGCTATGAAAGGGGCTTTTGCCCAACTTTCGGCTGGCAAGGTAACCGTTCCCCTGCGCAGCTCTGTAGAAACAGACGAGGGAATCATCCTCTTCATGCCGGCCTACCTGAAAGAGAGCGGCGACCTGGGGGCCAAGGTCGTCTCCGTCTATGAGGGCAATCCGGCCCTTGGTTTGCCCACTATCATGGCCCTTGTCCTGGTCATTGATGCCCAGACAGGGAAGCCTCTGGCGGTCATGGACGGGACCTACCTGACCGCCCTGCGCACCGGGGCGGCCTCGGGCTTGGCTACTGAGTTGTTGGCCAGGAAAGAGGCCCAGGTGGTCGGTCTCTTTGGAGCAGGGGTTCAGGCCAAAACCCAGTTGGAGGCTGTCTGCCAGGTGCGTGACATTGCAGTGGTGAGGGTGCTAAGCCGTACGTCTGCTTCTGCCCAACGGTTCGCGGCAGAGATGAGAGGCCGGGGGAAGGTCCCACAGCGAACCGAGGCTGTATCCACACCAAAAGAGGTGGTCCAAGGTGCGGACATCGTCATCACTGCCACCACCTCTCCGACGCCGGTGTTCGACGGCCGGGATATCGGGCCTGGCACCCACATCAACGCCATAGGTGCTTTCACCCCTCAGACCCGCGAGGTGGATGACATCATCGTGCGGCGGGCCAAGATCGTGGTTGACTCGCGTGAGGCCTGCCTGGCTGAAGCCGGTGACCTGCTCATCCCCATGGATAAGGGGATCATCAGCCGGGAGGACATCCATGCCGAGCTGGGGGAGGTAGTATCGGGGACCAGGGCAGGGCGTGAGAACGACGATGAGGTTACATTCTTCAAGTCGGTGGGGGTGGCCGTTCAGGACGTGGCTGTTGGAAGACGTATCTTGGAGGAAGCGATCAAAAAGGATTTGGGTACTGTTGTTGAAATTTAGGCTGTGCCACAAGGGGATAATAGACAACACAATTAAAGTTCGGACAACGGAGTCGAGGCTCTCCCTGGCACCTGCGCGCCAGGGCAGGTGAGCCGGAAAACCGCCTGAAGGCTTCGGCCTGAGCTCAGCCGAACGGCTCGACTCTGATTGTACAAACTTTACTGGTCCCCCTATAAGCAGAGAGATAAAGAGGCAGCACCCTCGCCGTCAGGTTCTCAAGCATAGTGAGAAGGGCTTATGTCGAAAGTCAAGGTGAAGTGAACTGGGAAAAAAGAGTTTGTGGGCACCGATAGCAGCAAACATTCTCTGGTCATGTCCGCTCAAGATGAGGAGAATGCAACGGGCCTCAAGCCCTCTGATCTCCTCCTCCTGGGCCTCGGTGGTTGCACCGGCCTTGATGTGGTGTCCATTTTGAGCAAGCAGCGTCAGGACCTGACTGGCTTTGAGATAAACATCACGGGGGAGCAGGATGAGGACCCGCCCTGGACCTTTCGCAAGGTGCACATCGAGTACGTTCTGCGGGGGAAGGACCTGTCTGAGAAAGAGGTGGAACGAGCCATCAAGCTCTCCGAGGAGAAGTACTGCTCGGTAGGAGCTACTATTGCGGCCACGACAGAGATCACCAGCAGTTATCGCATCATTCAGGAGTAAACGAACGCATCGAGGCAAATGGATGGGCGAAGGTCTCCGACCGAGCCCCTTTGATCACCAGCAGTTATGGCTCCTTTCGCCTCGGTCAGAGACCTTCGGCGATCGCAGTTGTAATGCTAGCCAATTACCACCGGGAAGATCTTGCTCTTAACCTCCTCCACGCTCCTCTCGACACCATTCTGTACAAACCCTTTTAGTTGTTCATCCAAAACCGGCTTCCTGCTATCCCTCAAACTCGACCCACCGTACTTGTTGCGGTAAGGCTCGGGCAGTTGATCGGGGAATTCCACATCCAACATCACCCCGTAGGCCAGGCACCAGGCCCTGGCCACCCCTTCCACATTGTAGCCTCCGCCTCCCAGAGCCAGCCAGCGAGGGGCCAGTTCCTTTATCCCCTTGACCACTTGAATGTATGCCTCGGTGGTGAGGCTCAAATGGGTCAAGGGGTCGAGGTAGTGGGTGTCTACCCCCAGTTGGCTCACCAACACGTCCGGTCGAAAAGCCTCGACGAGGGGTGGCACCACCTGCCTGAAAGCCCACAGGTAGACCTCATCCCCGGTGTAGGGTGGTAGAGGGAGGTTGACCGCGTAGCCTCGGCCGGCTCCCTCCCCCATCTCCGATACGAACCCGGTCCCCGGGAAGAGGTACTGCCCCGACTCGTGGAGGGAGATGGTCAACACCCTGTCGGTGTCATAAAAGGCGTACTGTACTCCGTCGCCGTGGTGGGCATCAATATCAACGTAGGCCACCCTGAGACCCTTCCGCAAGAGGTGGTTGATAGCAACGGCAGCGTCGTTGAAGACGCAGAAGCCTGAGGCACGAGCTGGCCCGGCGTGGTGCATTCCCCCGGCGAAGTTAAAGGCGATACTCACCCCTTGCTCCGTGACCAGATCGGCTGCGAGCAACGCTCCACCGACCTTGAGCGCTTCCACCTCAAACATGTTGGCCCAGACGGGGTTGTCCCCAGGGCCAAAGTTGTAGCGAGCGGCGTCGAATATTGACTCCCCGCGGCTGAGACGCTGCACCACATCCACGTATTCCTCGGTGTGGAACAGACACAGTTCTTCGACGGAGGCCTGCTGAGGTTCGACCAGTGAAGCGGCCTCATTTTCAAAGGCTCCGTACACTTTCAGCAGTTCATAGGTGCGTCTGAGCCGTTCCGGTTTCAGAGGGTGGGCAGGCCCATGGCCGGACTCCCACAAATCCTCGCTGCAGATGAAAGGCACTTTGCTCATTGGCACTCCTTCTCCCAGCCGTAAGCGCCAAGGTTAGCGTTCTCAGAGTAAACCATTCTGCTCACGGTAGCGAGCAATCTGCTCCCGGATGGCCTGCCGCTCTTGCAGCGCCTCTCGGACAGGATGGGCCAGGTTGGCCTCCCACTCATCCATCAGACCGGCCAAAGCAGACAGGTGCGCCTCTAGCGGATCGAGCAAGCCAGTGGTGATGGGCTCGACCAGAGTCGTTTCCAGCCTCTGGGCGGCCTTATCGCCGAACCAGTGTTGGCGCAGCGGTGTGAGCAGGCGTGTGTTGAGCCCTTCTACCGCCTCGGGTATGCTGGTGATCACCGCCTCGACTCGGCCCAGGGTGTCGCGCACCGACATCTCGATGCTGTCTGGCAGCAAACTCAGCAGGAGGTTGAAGAACTCACCTAGAGCATCGGTGAGTGGGCTGGCCCGCTCAACGACCGAGCCAATGGCCTCCTCCAGCCGGGCCAGTTTGTCGCTGAGCGACGAGACCAGATTCTCAGCCCAGGAAATGCCATCACGGATGGTAGGGAATAGGCTGGTAAACAAGTTCAGGGCGTCCTCAACTGCTTCCACGCCCCGTTTGAGCAGAAGCGCCCCGTTTTCAATTCCTTCCAGCAGACCAGCCACAGTGCTGATTCCCAGTTCGGCAATGGCATCCAGGCCCACCCGTTCCAGCGCTTCGTAGAGCGAGAGCAGCCCCTTGAGCTTCAGGTTCTCTGCCCTGGCGGCTATCAGTGCGGCGAAGCCGCCCCCGGCGGCCAGCACCAGCCCGGTTCCTCCACCCACTAGGGCCCAGGTCACAAACTGCCGCCGGGTGAAGCTGCCTGTGCCAGCGTCCACGGCGCTTGACGGTCGTGTAAGTTCGTCCAGTTGTTGCAAGGTGCCAACGTCCAGTTCATCCAGACGTCGTGTCAGCCTTTCCAGCAATTGCTGGCGTGTTTCGTCGCTCATCCTACGCCCTCCCGAAGTTTTGAACAAAAACCTCATCACGTTCTTAGATTTAATGAGAGCCGGAGAGGAGGAAAGGGGATAGGTAACTGACCCAACGAAAAGCCCCGGCATGAGCCGGGGACCTATCACCTGTCTTGTTGTCGGTGGCGCGTATTCAATGGGCCCACCCGGATTCGAACCAGGGACCAACCGGTTATGAGCCGGCCGCTCTGCCGCTGAGCTATGGGCCCAAATTGGCTGCTGGCCATTGGCTATTTGCCTTTTCAGGGCAGGGACAGGAGCCAGTCGCCAACCAGGAGCGGGAGACGAGACTCGAACTCGCGACAGCCTGCTTGGAAGGCAGGAGCTCTTCCACTGAGCTACTCCCGCGTCTCGCATCTCGGCAAATGGCTGATAGCGCTTGGTTTCAATGGCAGACTCCCCTCCACCATCCTGCCAGCGCTATTCGCCATCTGCCTTTGTCCAAACCATCGGGGCGAGAGGACTTGAACCTCCGACCTCGCGGTCCCAAACCGCGCGCTCTCGCCTGCCTGAGCTACGCCCCGTCGCACTTCCAGCTTGGCCACTTAACCTTACCGGGTAATATTAAGTATAGCACTGACCGCGCGGTCTGGCAAATGAGCTCTTGCGCTGAAATCTACGTGGTCAGCTTATCCGCCTCCGAGTTGCCTGAGCCTGTTAGCTGCTGTCTCAAAGAATTCGATAAGAATGTTGACAGCTTCATTGGGCAGTTCCGGAGCGGGCCCAGGCTCTTCGGGAGTCACTTCCGTCAAACGGAATGTCGGCAGGAGGGTGCGGTGATTGGTCTCGGGCATCATCCCCAGCTTGTCCAAGATGTCGGTGAAGTATTCCCCGGACAGGATCCATACAGACGACACACCGGTGCCTGGCCCCTTTAGATAGTCTCCTCGCCCCATGCCAAACCCGATCAGACCGTTTGCATCTGTTCCTTCCATTCCGAAAACGCCGTTGTTGTACCAGCGGCTGCGGGGTTGGACGTGGGGCTCGAAATCCTCAACGCCGGGCCACGTTCGGGCCACATGCACGCCGGAGAGGGGATTGCCATCCGCATCCACCACACGCACCATCTGCGTGGCTGGCCCTTCTTTCTCTTCAATCCTGACGATGCGGAAGAGGGGCACACCCGGCTCAAAGCGACCATCGGGGCAGTCCTCAGCCCGTTTCAACTGTGCTCCCCACACCCTTTCCAACCAGTTCGAATCTTGCTCATTCCCTTCGATGTCCACGATCTCCAGGGCGGGATATTCCTTGTATGCCATTCTTTTCTCCCTCCTTTGGTTCAACCAACACCGTGTGCAGCTATCATGCGTTCCCACGTCTGGGGAACGAG
>JBHIDP010000175.1:0-5701 GCA_046760185.1 Anaerolineae bacterium | reverse complement strand
GGCTTGCATGCATCAAAACGCTTCTCCGGCCGCTACGAGGTCATTTTGTGGTTTACCAAGAGTGATGAGTATACTTTCAACCTGGATGCTGTCCGTGTGCCCCAAAAGTATCCAGGAAAGAAGCATTTCAAAGGGCTGAAAAGGGAAAACTGCGCATCCGTCCAATGCAGAGGCCAGTTTATGACCCCAGTGCGCCTAAGGAGAATGTTCCACCACAGGTTGTGCAACTTCAACTTGGATCCTCCCCGTTACAGCCCAGGCTGCTTGAACGGCCAGCAGAATTCACCATTGAGGGGTCTTCAGAATGAAGATCGTGTATGAGTATTCACATCTCGGCGGGGCAGAGATCTTACAGGTGCGTTATCCCGAGTGCGACCGTGAGATCTACGATGTCATTGCCGGTGTAGAAGCGCGAAGAACCAAAGTCAGCAAAGAAAAGACGATGCGGGGGAGAGAACTCTACTCCCCGAAGGACATGAACCAACAGTTTCGAGAGTCATTCAACGCCAGAGGCTATCGTGAGTTGCGCGATACTTACACCATTACCATCCCCAACAGCGACGTTGCCATCCCTGGTGCGTTCAAACAGATTGACTTTGTAAAGGGCAAAGTGCTGGTTGAAGTACAGTTCGGCAAGTACGCCTTTATGTTCTATTTCCCGCCGTTCCGATCAAAGTGATTTTGATTGATGCAGACAGATGAGCCGTCACATCGCCCAGCGCGCCCTTGGCGGCTGACGCCCAAATGCTCGCTGACGCTCGCACTTCGCCAACGGTGGGAACGTTAAGTGACCTGTGAGAGAGGAGTTTGGATGGCTAAAGAGAAGACTATGGCTAATGCAGCCCTGCGCACCCTCCTTTTGGCTGTAGAGGAAGTGATCGGGGAGAACGGTGTGAAATCAGTGTTGAATCTGGCCAAGATGGGCCACTTCATAGACAACTACCCTCCTAACGATGTGGAGATGGGGGTCAAATTTAGTGAGTATGGCGCCGTGCAACAGGCGGTGGAGGACTCCTTCGGTCCCCGGGGAGCTAGAGCCATCCTGATGCGCATCGGGCGGAAGACTTTCCAATACGGGCTGGAGGAACAGCCGGCCATCCTGGGCCTGGCCGGTTTGGCCCTGAAACTGTTGCCTACCGATACCCGGGTGAAACTCATTCTCAACAAAGTGGCCGATGCCGCCATCAAGTCAACGAACCAACCCAGCCATGTTGAGGAAGAGGATAAGGCCTTCATCTACGTGGCGGAGGATTGCCCCTGTCGTTTCCGCAAACGAGAGCTGACAACTCCTTGCTGTTTTGTCACAGTGGGGGTACTACAGCAGGCTCTGAAATGGGCTACGGATAAGAGCTACGATGTACGCGAGATCTCATGCATCAATATCGGGGGTGATGCATGCCGCTACCGAATCAACAAGGAGCCTATTGGTTAAGGAGCGAGGAGGTTTCCTGTTGCCAAGAGGTGTTGCCTATACCTGACTTTCCATAGAAATGATGTAACAGGGCTGGGGGAGCTAGGTCGAGCCAGGCTGAGAGGATGACGCAGATGGCGTATGGCCGATGGCTTATGGCAGATGGCATATGGCGAATGGCGCATAGTGGGCTATTAGCTATAAGCCATAAGCTATCAGCCATACGCTAACCAGCTAAAGTCATTGACCCCACGAACCTGATCTGGATAATGCCAGCGTAGGGAAGCCTGACGAGGGAGCAACCGAGAGGGTTGCCAGTCACCCAAGCTGGCTGTCAACCCTTTTCTTGTGCCCAAGATCTCGGATACCTCTTCTTCAACAGCATCTTCAAGGAGAAATAGAGATGGCTACAAAAAGTACCGCACGCAAACTTCGCTTGCCCCAGATTCAAGCCCCTCCCGAATGGGGGATCGAACCCATTCCCAAAGAACACCGCTCTCTGAGGTTTCTGGACTACTTCGTCCTGTGGTCAAGCCTGGGGGTGGGATTGCTGGTCCTGGAAGCCGGGGCCCTGCTCGTGCCCGGCCTTAGCCTCGGTCAGGCCCTCCTGGCCATCATCATCGGCACCGTCATCGGCAATCTGCTGCTAGCCCTGGCCGGAGCGGTCGGCAGCGACAATGCCATTCCCACCATGGTCATGCTCCGTCCGGTCTTGGGTCAACGGGGCTCATTTCTGCCCACCCTCTTGAACCTGGCTCAACTCATCGGTTGGACTGCCTTCGAGTTGTGGGTCATGGCCCTGGCCGCCGATCGCATCAGCCAGCAGCTTTTCGGCTACTCCAACTTCTATCTGTGGTTGGCTATCTTCGCCGTGTGGTGCACCCTGCTGGCTGTGGGCGGTCCCTTGGTAGTGATCAGACAGTGGTTGGAGAAGTTCGGCGTCTGGGTAGTCTACGGCGTCACCATCTGGATGACCTGGTATCTGTTCACCACCTTCGACATCGGGGCGCTGCTGCAACAGGTCGGCACCGGAGAGTTTCCCTTCTGGCTGGCCGTAGACCTGGTGGTGGCCATGCCTATCTCCTGGATGCCCCTGGTGGCCGACTACAACCGCTTCTCTCGAACCACAACTGGAGCTTTTTGGGGAACCTACCTGGGCTACCTGGTGGCCAATGTCTGGTTCTACGCTCTGGGAGCCCTCTTCATCCTGGCCCTGAAGATGCCCAGTCCTACCCCGGAGAACCTGGCGGCAGCCATCATGGCCATGACCGGGGGACTGGTGGCCCTGGCCGTCATCCTCGTTGACGAGACCGACAACTGCTTCGCCGACATCTACTCAGCAGCAGTCTCCATCCAGAATATCCTGCCCCAGGCCAGGCAACGAATGTTGGTCATCATCCTGGGTGCAGTCGGTTTCGTTCTGGCGGGCGTTTTGACAATGGCTCAGTACTTCAACTTTCTCCTGCTCATAGGCTCCGTCTTCGTTCCCCTCTTCGGCATTCTGGCCGCCGACTACTTTGTGCTCCGTCGTCGGCGCTACCTGGTGCCGCAGATGTACGTCTCAAAAGGGAGCTACTGGTATCAGGGTGGGGTAAACTGGGTGGCTGCTGTCGCCTGGGTGATCGGTATCGCCCTTTACCATTACATTGCCCGCGCCCTCCCTGACCTGGGGGCCTCCATCCCGAGCTTCGCCGCGACCTTTCTCCTGTACCTGATCTTTGCCAAGGTGAAGGCTAGCCTGGGACGACCCGCTCCGGAGACAACGGACTGAGGCAAGCGAAGATGTCAAAATTGGACTGGTCCCTCTACGTTCTGACTGATACGTTCCTGGCCCGTGGCCGTCCTCTTCCCGATGTGGTGCGGGCCGCTATGGCCGGTGGTGCCACAGCCATCCAACTGCGTGAGAAGGGGATGACCACGCGGGAACTGGTTGAAGCCGGGCGGGCTGTGCGGGAGTTCACCCGGGAGGCTGGCGTGACCTTCATCGTCAACGACCGGGTGGATGTGGCCCTGGCCGTCGAAGCTGACGGGGTCCACCTGGGCCAGGATGATCTACCAGCTCCCCTGGCTCGGAAGCTGATGGGACCGCACAAGATTGTGGGGGTCTCGGCTGGTAGCGTTGCCGAAGCTCAGCGGGCCGAGGTCGAAGGGGCCGACTACCTGGGGGTAGGGTCGGTCTACCACACCGGCACCAAAGCGGACGCTGGCCCTCCCATCGGAGTGGCGTCCCTGAAGGAGATCGTGAGCGCTGTGACGATTCCAGTGGTGGCCATCGGCGGTATCCACGCTGAGAATGTGGCCGCGGTCATCCAAGCGGGAGCGGCTGGAGCAGCGGTGGTCTCCGTAGTTGTGGCTGCCGAGGATGTGGAGGCAGCCGCCAGGGAGCTGCGTCAGCGCATCGAGGCCGCACGACGGGAGGGATGTGGATAGCGCTGAATTGTTGCGCTATCCCCGAGAATAGATGGGACGAGGGTGAAGATCGGAGAGCTGGGCGAGTTCGGGCTGATTGATAGACTGTCCCGCCTGCTTCCACAACAGGGAGCGGATGTGGTGGTCGGCGTGGGGGATGACGTGGCCGTGTTGCGCACCTCCCAGGGCAAATATCTCCTGGTCACCTGCGACATCCAGCTTGAGGGCTCTCACTTCCTGCGGGACAGTATCACCCCCCACCAGTTGGGACGTAAAGCCGTGGCTATCAACCTCAGCGACATCGCAGCCATGGGCGGGGTACCGAGACATCTTCTGATCTCCCTGGGCCTGCCCCAGGAGACGACGGTAGAGTATGTGGATGCCCTCTACCATGGCTTCCGGGAAGAAGCAACGACCTTCGGAGTGGACATCGTGGGGGGAAACATGGCCCGTTCACCCGAGGGGCTGATCATTGACATCTTCCTGCTGGGAGAGGTAGAACCTGAACACCTGCTTCTGCGTTCCGGGGCCAGGCCGGGGGACCGGGTTTTGGTTACCGGGCGGTTGGGGGAAGCGGCCGCCGGGCTGGCGCTGTTCCTCGATGCGGCATTGGAGTGCCATGAGGTTGATGCGCAGCAGGTGAAAGAGGCATTTTTGACCCCGACCCCGCGAGTGATAGAGGGTCAGGTCATCGGGCGCTCTGGGCTGGCCACAGCTATGATAGACATCAGCGATGGCCTGGCCAACGACCTTCGGCACATCTGTCAGTCTAGTGGGGTGGGAGCTCGCCTCTGGGCCGAGGGACTTCCCATCTCCCCGACGACCAGAAGAGTGGCAGCCCTGGTGGGCAAAGATGCGCAGGAGATGGCCCTCCACGGAGGAGAGGACTACGAACTGCTCTTCACAACCTCTCCCGATCGAGCCGATGAACTGAGCGCTGCCGTAACCAGGGAGAGCGGTACGCCGGTGACGGTCATCGGGGAGATCGTGTCCCAGGAGGAAGGGGTGAAGTTGAGCCTGGCTGAGGGAGACACCGTACCTCTGGTACCAGGTGGGTGGGATCATTTCCGCCCGGCAGGTGAGGGGATAGTCCCCTGTTAGAGTGTTGCCAGCAGGCCGGGCTCCCATGCCCGGCTATCCGGCGGCGTGGGAGCCGCCTCTGCTGGCTTTTCGGACACCCTTTTAGAGCAAGAGGTCAACCAGCAACACTCCATAGGGAGACTACCAGTGAGGGGGCGTGATGAAGATTTACACAAAGACGGGAGACAGGGGGGAGACGAGTCTTCCCAGTGGCCAGCGGGTAAGCAAGGATTCTGCTCGGGTAGAAGCCTACGGGGTCATAGATGAATTGAACGCGACCTTGGGCCTGGCCAGGAACTTCGTCGAAGATGATCAGGTAGGTGAAATCGTAGAGAGCATCCAGAATGAACTGTTCACTTTAGGGGCTGACCTGGCCACACCCTGGGACGATGACCGGACCAAAGCAGCAGAATTCGTGCCCCGCCTTCTCCCTGAGCACGTTGAGCGTTTGGAAAAGATCATTGATGAGATTCAAGAGGAAGTGGATTTGCCTGTCACGTTCGTCTTGCCCGGCGGCACCAGGGCCGCGGCCTACCTTCACCTGGCCAGGACCATCTGTCGGAGAGCGGAGCGGCGCGTGGTGACTGTAGGCCAGCAGGAGAGAATCAACGACCAGATCATTATCTACCTGAGCCGCCTCTCGGACCTCCTTTTCGCCCTGGCGTTGCTAACCAACCACAGGGCAGGGACAACTGAAACTTTATGGGAACGCTAGCACTCGTGCAGAAATAGTATTTCTATTGTGTCCTGACTTTGCCCCGATTAATCGGGACTTTGCCCCGATTAATCGGGACTTTGCCC
>JBHIDP010000174.1:0-5718 GCA_046760185.1 Anaerolineae bacterium | reverse complement strand
GATGGAGAGGGCTTTTCAGGACTCTTCTCATTGATCTCCCTTTCTACCCTTCTATCCCTTGGGCCATTTCTGACCGAGAGACAAAATCGGCGCGACTGTAGCCCTGCGTCAGGTGCACGTTGTGAGCCTCCTCCAATTTGATAGCCGCTCCCTCGATGTCTACCAAGATCACCTGCCTGACCAGGTAAGGGCCGTCCACAGCGGCATCGTGGATGGTCTGGCCGGGGAAAGGAACCTCTATCTGATGCACTCCGGCTGAGGCGGAGAAAGGGGTCACCGTCCTGCCTATCCCCACCCCGTTCGCATCGGCCAGTGAGACCGCCACCGCCAACGATCGCTCTTGCTTCACCTCCACCCCGACCTCAATCAGCAGCAGGTCGTATTGGCCGTCACCATCGTCATCCAACGCCTGGTCATCGTACTGGCCGGTCAGGGTCGCTGTCTCCGGACTGACAGCTATGAGGAGCTCCTGGCCGCGTCCGAATTCATGGCCAGCCCACTGGCCGCTGGCCTTCAGGAAGAGCGGGTAGTAGCCCCCTTCGCCTGGAGCAGAGAAGGCCGTGCCGTAGATACCATCCCCCACCCTCCCGTCGCCATGTTCTCCGTCGTCCAGGAAAATCAGTTTCTGCGTCGGGCCCTTGGGGTCAACCAGCTCTCCTTCCACCTGAGCGCCGGGCACGGGACTGTCGGCTACCGAAAGGGTGGTGGTCAATATGGCTGTCTGTCCAGGACGGTACCATCTCTCCCGGTAAGGCACGGTCAAGACCAGTTCGGAATCCAGAGCGGCGTAGAGGGTATAGCGGGTCTCCTCGGTGGCCTCGTTCAACCTGACCTGCCACGGGCCGGGGCTGGCCTCCCTCACCAGATATCCGGCCACATTGGTGAACTCCCGGTCCCTCAAGATCAGGTGCGCCATATCCCTCCCGATCGGCTTAGAGGCAGCCACGACCGTCTCCCCTGCGGGGTCTGTCAGGTTGATCGAGAGTTCCCCCTTGTCCCACGTCAGCAGAAAACGGACTGAGCGGTTATCATCAATTTCGATGGTGCAGGTGATAACCTGACCGGGCCGGATCGAGCCTCGCCGATAGGGGGTGTGAACCTCGCTCCCGGGAACGATCAGCTCTTCCGCATCAACATCGGCAGGAGGGAGCACGGCTCCAGGTTTCGGTTCTGACCAACCCTGGCGTAACTGGTTACGTAGAAAGAGATCGTACGTCCTGGCCGGCCAGAGGTACGACGGAAGGTCGGCCAGGATGGTCTCGGCTGTCCAGCCGTGCAGGTCATCCGTAATGATAGTTTGCCCAGAAGGGCCAGTCAGGGCGTGGGCAGACCCCAGAGTGACCAAGCCGTCGGTGGGAGGGAGCAGTTCCAGGAGGGGTGTGGCCGCCCGAGCATCACCTCCAATGAGGTGGTAGGGAACCTGATGGAGGTTCTGGTGAGTGTCGTTGAAGAGGGACATCTGCTCCGGAGTAAGCTCCAGGGCTGAAGGTTCCGCAGTGCCAGCGGCGATCTCCTGTAGTAAAAAGCCATACCATTGTCTTACCCCACCATTGGGGGTGCCCAGCATGAACAAAGCGTTGACATCATCCTGGTAGAGGCTGGATTCGATATAGGCGCGAGCGTTAAGTCCACCCATGCTGTGGGCCACTATATTCACCCTGGCTGCTCCTGTGGCCTCCTTCACCTCAGCGATCACGTCACGCAAGCGGAGGGCATTCTGGTGGAGAGTATTGTCCGCCGAAATACCGGTAGCGAAGTAGACAGCGAAGCCTTCCCGCTCCAGCCACCGTTTTAAAAAACGAAACTGACTGTCTTCCACCCGATCGCTCTGCGGTCCGTGCCAGCCGTGGATCAGCACCACAGGCAGGTTCGGTTGCCCAGCTTCCTCCCCCTCCCCGTACCTCCAAACGCCGGCCCCTACAGTACCTACCCAAAGGTTGCCGGCCGCATCCACGGCCACGGCGCTGATGTAATTACCACTCAAACCATCGCCCACCCTGTAGGTCGTCCAATCCCTGCCGTCAAAGGTGCTGAGCCCATCCGCCGTACCGACCCAAAGCAGGCCCTCCCCATCCACGGCCAGAGCATTGACCCGCTCATCAGCCAAACCATCCTCTTCGGTGAAAGTGGCCCAGGCCCCTCCGTCAAAGAGGGTAAGTCCACCGCCGGTGCCCAACCACACCCGTCCGGCCTTATCGGCTACGATGGCGTTCACATAGTTGTCAGCCAAGGGTGAGTTGTCGGCGTTGTAGACGGTCCAGGTTCGGCCATCGAAGCGGGCGACTCCACCCCCGTAGGTTCCAACCCACAGGTTTCCGTCCGGGCCGACAGCCATGGCCGTGACCCAATCGTTGGCCAGACCTGAGTTGGCAGCGTTGTAGGTCTGCCATCCCTCGCCATCGGTACGGTTGAGCCCCCCTCCAAAGGTGCCAAGCCAGATATACCCCTTGTCGTCAATAGCCACAGCCGTGACCCAATCGTTGGCCAGGCCTGAGTTGGTCACGTTGAAGGTCCTCCACGCCATCCCGTCAAAGAGGCTGACCCCACCCCCGTAGGTACCGAACCAAACCCGGCCCTGGCCGTCAAGGCCGATGGCCGTAACCCAGTCGTCGGCCAGGCCGTGAGCCGTAGTGTAGGTCCTCCACCCCTGCCCGTCGAAGAGGCCTCGGCGTGAGCCCAGCCGAACGCTCACCCCAGCGTTGGTTCCAAACCACACCCTTCCTTGTTCATCTGGGGCAATGGCCCACACGCTATCCGAAGCCAAACCATCGGCGGTGGTGTAGGTTGTCCAGACGAAGGAGCTTTCCTCCCCTTCAGCCACCTTCAGGCCAAAGGCTGTCAAGATGACAACCATCCAGGTCACGAGCATGAAACGAATCTGCATCGTCAAGACTCCTGTCCCACTATGCCTCACTCATAGCGAAGGGCCTCACCGGCCGGGGTGTGAGCTGCTCCCAGGGCAGGACCCAGGCTGGCCACAGCCGCCAGCAACAGGGCAAAAGCCAGCCCGACCACCAGCAGGACCGGTGGGAAGATGTAGTTGATGCGAAAGAGCACCCTCTCCATCTGCGCCACGAAGACCTTTCCAAAGATGTACCCACCCACCACACCGATCGTCCATCCCAATAAACCCAACGAGAGTCCCTCGGTCAGGAAGGCCTGGATCAAGTTGATGTCTGTGGCTCCTATGGCCCGCATGACCCCGATCTCGCGACGCCGCTCCAGCACGTTCAAGGCCAGGGTATTGACCATACCCAGGCCACCGACGATGGCCACCAGAATGACCATGCCGGCCAGGGCCAGGGAAAGGATCTTGGACTGCTCCAGCGCGGTATCGAGCTCCCGATAGGCCGGTTGGGTCACGGGCCGCAGCCGCCGAAACTTCCGCTCCAACTCGGCCAGCACCTGCTCAACGTGCCGAGGATCAGAGGAGTCCAGGCGTAGAGCAAAGAAGGTGGCCTGCTGGTAGCGCTTCAACATGCGGTTGATCACCTCCAGCGGAGCAAAGACCTTGCCCGTGGTAGCGCTTCCCAGAAAGACGCTATTGTCAATGGCGAGGCCCACCACTTCAAAGGACCGGCTCTCCTCCCCCACCTCGACCCGAATCACATCCCCCACCCGGATATCCCTTTCCGCAGCCAGATCGGCCGAGACGACCACAGCATGGTGCTCCCCCGGCCTGTACCAGCGTCCCGCTTTGAGGACAGCCCGGTACAATTCAGTATCGGCCGGCAGCCCCCACAGGCGTGTCTGGCCGTATTTCACCCAGGTGTCAACCAGGTTCCAGGGCTCAACCCGGTCCACCTCGGGCAGCAGACGGATCATGTCGGCGAAGTTCGTGCCCACCGGTTCCTCAAACCAGATCCAGGCGTCAGCGTTGTAGATGGAGAAGACCTCATCAATGGCCCCATTCACCGAAGTGCTGGTGCTCTGGGCGGCCAGGAATGCGGCCGTAGCCAGAGCGATGACCAGCATCGTCACCAGGTTACGCGTCTTCCGACGAGCCAGGTTGCGCAGCGACATAGCCATCAGGGGTGGGAATCCCTTGATCCCCTGCAGAAGACGGTCCAGACGTCCTTGACCATAGGTCGAGGTTATGCCATAGCTGTCGAGCGCCTCCTTAACCGGAATGGCGGTGCCCCTGAGGGCAGGCGGAAGCCCGGCCAGGATAGTGACACCCAAGCCAACCACACTACCCAGTAGCACCCCTTCCGGAGCCAGGCGGAAGGTAACCTGGATATTGCCCAGTTGACCAAGGAAGGCCAATAGACGCCAGCCACCAATAGCCCCGGCCGCAATACCCAAAAGCGTGCCTGCCAATCCATAGATGAAGCTGGTGATCAGATACACCTGTAGAATCTGGGCCCGGGTGCCACCCACCGCCTTCATCACCCCGATCTCGCTTACCTGCTCAGCCACAATAGCCGCCAGCGTGTTGGCCACAAGGAAAGCGCTGATGCCTAACCCCAGCATAGAGAAGAGGAAAAGGAGAGCGAAGAGGGCATCCAACTCTCGTTTGCCGGGGTAGTGAGCAGGGTCGCGCACCCGAGGCTGACCATGTCGAATCCTGCGCTTATCGAGCAACCTTACCACTTCCTCGATGGTCTCATCCCTCTGGTTGAAGTCAGCCATTCTGAGGAGGAGTTGATTGTAGCCATCCATGTCCAGCATCTTGCGAACCTGTGAAGCGGGAGTGTAGGCTACGGCGATATTGGTCAGGGCGGTTGACAGGAAGTTAGGGCTGCGAGAGAAACCAGCTACGGTAAGCTCCCGTGGACGACCGGCCGCCCCGGCCCGATAGGTTATTCTCTGTCCGATAGCGACATCGGTCACCTCCTTCACCGATATATCCAGCAGCACTTCATCCGGGCCGGGCAGGTGACCTTCCACCAGCTCTATCCTGTTAATGTGGACCTTACCGAAGTCCGAAATGCCCACGAAATAGATATCTTGCCAGTCCTGGCCAACCAACCATTTGCTGTAGGTGGTAAGGCGCAGTTCAGCGCCTTCTATGTTAGGAACGTTCCTCAGCACGCGGGTCAGGCCAATCGGCGCATTCCACACCCAGATCGTGACATCAGCCAGAGAAGACTCGTTGTAGGTCCGCTCCTGAGCGCGCACCATCTCTTTGGCTGTGGAGACTATGGCCACCATGCCGGCCACGCCAACCACGATGCCCAGCAAAGTCAGAAGGGAACGCACCCTTCGTTTGGTCAGGTCGCGGTAGACCTTGCGCACAAGCCCCTTCACCAAAAGCACCCTTTCCTCTTGCAGACAAAGTACAACCAGGAGACAACCTTCTCCACTGCTCTGTATTTTAGCACAACTAATACCGTTTCTCACAATAGCGATGTCATCGAATGGTAATCTTGACCTATTGACAAACGTGGCGGGATACTGTAGGATGAGAATGTTAAATCCTCCCGCAGGTTTGAGTTTGGCCGTCAGAGAGCTCTCGCCACTCAAGCAACCTGTCACGCCACAAATGCCTCGCTGTAACCTGCGGGAGGATAGACGGCCCCAACCATCTGGAGCACCAAATGTACTGTTGGGGTGGTACCAATGTACTATTGACGCTTGGTCCTTTATATAGTATCCTGGAATCACGAGTTAAAAAGGGAAAGTCTATACGCGAACCTATTTAGGGTTCAAGGTAGGAAAGGAGGGTTGGGCGATGAAGAAGTTGGTGCTGGTGATTCTCATTGTGGCATTGCTGGC
>JBHIDP010000173.1:0-5817 GCA_046760185.1 Anaerolineae bacterium | reverse complement strand
GGAGGAGATCACCGCTGCCGGGGAGTTGGGGGAAGAGGAGGAAGCCCAAGCTGAAGCAGTGGAAGCAGAGATACCACAGCCAGCAGGTGAATTAGAACCAACAGTTGAGGAGGAAGAACCATCTGCTCCCGCTGAGGCAGAACCGGAGCTGAGGGAGGAGGTCACCCCTCCTTCCCTGGAGGTTGAAGTCCGTGAGGAAGCGGTAGAGGAGGAGGAGAAGACAGAGGCAGAGAAGCTTGAACCGGGAGAGATTCCGGCCTGGCTGGAAGAAGTGATGCCGGTTGAGGCGGAAGGGCCGGCTGAAACCAGAGTGAAGCCCCCCACCGAAGAGGTAGGCATTTCCGACGTGGTCCTTGAAGAGCTACCGGACTGGCTTCGCCCCCCGCTCGAAGAAGAACGGAAAGAGGAAGAGGTTACAGCAGAAGAGATAGCTGCGGCAGAGATTCCATCCTGGCTTGAACCACTGCGTCCTGAAGAAGCACTGCGGCCAGGAGGCGAGGCAGAAGGTTTGGCAGAGGAACCGGTGGAGACCAGCGGACTGTTGGCCGGGTTCAGGGGAGTGCTGCCTGTGGAACCCACCTTCGCCCTGCCTCACGGGGCAGGAGCCGAACCCGTGTCCATGACCCCGACCGTGACCACCGAGCAGGCACGCATTTTCGCCGAGGTAGCAAAGCAAGGCCCCCCAGTTACCCCTACCCCCGCTGAGAAAGCGGCACCTGAACATTGGGGTTTGATCACGCGGCTTCTCCTGTTTCTGGTCCTGGGCCTGGGGGCGGCAATACCTTTCCTTCTGCAAAGCGATTGGACCGGAGCCAGCATCCCTGTGACCGTGCCGGTCGGTGATTTCTACGACACCGTGCAGGCTCTGCCAGCCGGTTCCTTCGTCCTCGTTTCCTTTGACTACGATCCCGGCACCAGCGGAGAGATAGAGCCTCAGGCCAAAGCTATCCTCCATCACCTCCTGCAACAGAACCTGCAAATCGCAGCTCTCAGTCTGGTGCCCGAAGGACCAACCCTGGCTCAAAACCTCTTTAGTGAACTTATCCCCCAGTACCCGGACTACGAGTACGGCAAGAACTACATAAACCTCGGTTTGCTAACTGGACGGGAGGCAGGGCTACGGGTCTTGATTCGAGACCTCAGGCTGGCCATGGAGCGAGACTACCGTGACGACAAGCCTCTGATCACCTATCCCATGACCCAGAATATACAGGGGTTGGACGACATAGCCTTGATCGTTGATTTGGCCGGAAGCCAGGACCCTGTCCGTCTTTGGGTGGAGCAGGTAGGGAGCCAAGGCAAAACCCCCATAGTGGCCGGGGTAACGGCCGTAGCCGAGCCGTCACTGGAGCCGTACCTCCAATCAGGGCAACTGCGTGGCTTGATCAGTGGCCTGGCCGGAGCGGCCGAATACGAATTGATCACTAACCGACCGGCCAGAGCGGTAGCCAGTATGGATGCGCAATCCGCAGTCCACTTTCTGATCTTCGTGGTAGTCATCCTGGGGACGATAGTGCCTGTCCTGGTAAAGAGACGGGGATAGAAAGAGAAGGAGGGTGGACACATTGCAAGGAAGCCTGGGGAACCTCTTTAGCCCCGCACTGGGTGAAGCTTTGGGTGTCTGGGTGGCCGCTTTGTTGACTTTGATAGTGTACAGCTACCTTCTCTCCGATAATCCTCTCTACCGCCTGGCCCAGCACCTCTTCGTCGGCTCGGCCGTCGCCTACGCGGTGGTAACTGCCTATCACCAGGTCCTCGTCGGCAGGTTGTTCTCTCCCCTTCTGACCGATCCTCAGGCCAATTGGCCGTTGGTCATCCCCGCCCTGTTGGGCCTTCTCCTCCTGTTGAAATCATCACCAACCATCTCGTGGCTGGGCAACACCACGGTTGGTTTTCTTCTGGGGGTCGGGGCTGCTTTGGGTATCGGCGGCGCGTTGGCTGGTTCCATCCTGCCTCAACTCAAAGCGACAATCCTCTCCTTCTCCATCGCCGGCCTGGGCGGCGGCCTGACCGGTTTGGAGAGAGCCTTCGATAATCTCATCCTGGTCGTTGGCACCACGGGGACCTTGCTCTACTTCTATTTCAGCCGCGGTGGGGAGGGCCCTGTGGCCAGGGTGGGTTATGGCCTCCTCCGTCTCTGGGGAGGGCTCGGACGCTGGATAATCATGATCACCTTCGGAGCCATCTATGCCAACACTGTCATGAGCCGCGTCTCCCTGCTCCTTGGACGGGTACAGTTCCTGCTCGGAGATTGGCTACAGATAATAGGTAGATAGACGACGGGGTACAGAAGATGGCTGACGAGGGCCTGACTATCGAGTCAATCCTGGTGGCTGACGTGGGGAGTACCACGACCAAAGTGGCCCTTATTGACTGCATCGAGGGCGTATTCCGTCTTGTGGCTCACGCGGAGGCTGCCACCACCGCTGTCCCCCCAAAGGCAGATGTGAGCCTCGGCGTGCGCCAGGCGTTGGGGGAGATAGAGCGCATTGCGAACCGCCGCCTGTTGGACCAGGATGGCCAGTTGATCACGCCGGAGCGCAGCAATGGGAACGGTGTTGACGCTTTTGTGGCTACCGCCAGCGCCGCCGCCCCGCTGCGAGTTATGCTGGCCGGCCTGATGTGGGACCTGAGTATGACGAGCGGGCGTCATGCCGTTAACAGCACCTACGCCATCGTGGAGGATACAATCTCCCTCGATGGTGAGGGACCACGCTGGACGGCTAAGGGTGGCCGTCAGGCGAACCTGGATTTACTACACCAAAGGAAACCGGAGGTAATCCTCCTGGTTGGGGGAGTGGACCAGGGTGCAGTGGAAGGGGTGGTGGATGCAGCTCAAGTCATCGGTATGGTCTGCTCTGTTCTGGACGGGGGTCACAAACCAGAGGTCATCTATGCTGGCAATGTGACTGCCCGCTCTCAAGTGGCCCAGATTGTAGCCGACAAAGCCAATCTGCGTGTGGTAGATAACGTGCTTCCACGACTTCACACGGAGAACACGACTGGGGTAGAAGAGGAGTTGGAGAATATCTATCGGGAGCGAAAATTGGCCCGGCTACCAGGCCTCGGTGGGCTGCTGGCCTGGACATCCCACTCCATAGAACCAACCGCTGTCTCCTTTGGCATAACCGTTGAAGCTCTGGCCCGACAATACGCCCTGAATGTGCTGGGAGCAGATATAGGCGGAGCGACTACCACTTTGGTCTCGTCAATAGAAGGACATTTCGGCCGGGTTGTCAGGGCCGACCTAGGCCTTAGCCACAACATGGACAAGGTGGCCGAGGTCGCCAGCCTTGAGGCCATCCTTCGTTGGCTACCCTTTGAGTTAACACCAGGTGAGGCCAGAAGCCGTATCATGAACAAAGTCCTGCGCCCCACTACCATACCTGAAACTCAAGAGGATCTCCTCTTTGAACAAGCGGTGGCCAGGGAGGCTCTTCGTCTGGCCATGGATGAGGCCCGGCCCAGATGGTCAGATTTGAAGGCCGTGTTGTACGAGGGCCTGTCCCCTCAGGTGGATTTCATCATTGGCAGCGGCGGTGTGCTGGCCCATGCAGCCCATTATGGACAGGCAACCCTGATCCTCCTCGATGCCCTGCAACCGATCGGGGTAACCAATCTGATGCTGGACAAAGCATGTCTGGCCCCTCAACTGGGAACCCTGGCCGCAGTTCATTCCCTGGCTGCCGCTCAGATCGCGACCAAGGATGGCTTGCTGGGGCTGGGCACCGTCATATCTCCAGTAGGCAGGACCAGGGAGGGGAAGCCGGTCCTTAGATTCAAAGTTCAGTATGAGGGTGATAGCCCTCTGGAAGGAGAGGTGCTCTTCGGCTCCCTGGAGGTTATACCTCTGGCCCCGGGGCAAAAGGCTACCCTTGAACTTCGTCCAACACACCAGTTTGACATCGGATTGGGGACCAAGGGGCGAGGGGCCATTACCGAGGTAGAGGGAGGCGCGGTCGGTTTGATCATTGATGGACGTGGTCGTCCGTTACACCTTGCGGAGGACGATGAACAGCGACGAGCCAAGATCCAGGAGTGGTTATGGGATGTCGGAGCGTGAAGCCTACTATCAGCCGCTGACGCGAGTCAGCCCCCATACCACCATTCGCCGAGAGCGGTTGCTACCTATTCCCGGTGAAGTGCTGGTCAAGATTGGCGACCGGGTTGAGCCCGTGGACCCGGTGGCCCAGACCTCCCTTCCCGCCGGTCTGAGGGTCGTAAATGCAGCACGGGTGCTGGGGGTGGCTCCCGGCAAGGTCCCGCAACACCTCCTTAAGGAGGTGGGTGAGACAGTTGAAGCAAAAGAGCCTCTGATTTTCAAGCGATGGCTCTTCGGGCTCTATCGAAGGACGTACGGTTCTCCAGTCAGCGGTACGTTGGTAGCCGTTGAGGAGGGTGAGTTGTTGCTGGAGAGGGCCGCTGTGCCTTTTGAGCTTTCGGCCTGTCTCAAAGGTATGGTGATCAATATCATGCCGCGCTTCGGTGCCGTTATCGAGACTACCGGGGCCCTGATTCAGGGCATCTGGGGTACAGACAAAGAAGCCTGGGGGGTTATTCGCTTGTTAACTGAGGAGCCCAATCAGCCTCTATCACCCGATCTGATTGATGTCGGTTGTCATGGTACCATCATAATGGGGAGCCTGGTGGTGGAGGCTGAGACCCTGCGCCGGGCCGAAGGGGCTCAGGTTCGAGGTCTAATCCTAGGGGGGATAGAACCTGACCTGATGGACATAGCCAGGGCTCTTCCTTTCCCTGTGATAGTGACGGATGGCATAGGGCCTGTTCCCATGTCCACCCCCATTTTCGAACTGCTCCGGGAAAAGAACGGGCAAGAGGCTTCCATCAAAGGAACTACCAAGGTTCGTTGGGAGGGGCTTCGACCGGAAATCGTCATCCCGGTCTATCGAAGAGAGGATGAAGAGGGGCCTCCGGTGGCCCCTGACACAGCACCACTGGTGGAAGGTTCTCAGGTACGGATCGCGGCCGGGCCCAACATTGGAGCCACAGGGCAGGTCAGGGCTTTGCCCACCCGTACCAGGCCGGTGGGCTCAGGAGTGCGGGTTAAGGTGGCCGAGGTGGAACTCGACAGAGGTGGAAGAGTCCTTGTCCCTCTGGCCAATCTAGAACTGCTCGGTTGAGGAGAATTTTCCACGTGAGGTGGAAAACGGGGATACTGCCCCCTAGCTTTTCCACCCGAAGTGGAAAAAGCCCAAAAGGAGGAGAATCAAATGGACGAGATGGCACCCGTGGAGGAAGGTCCCAATCGGCGTTTCGTGTTTATCGCTATTGGTCTTGTAGCCCTGTTGCTCCTCGGTTTGGTGGGCATCTTTGGCTACATCCTATTCAGCCGCATGAGAGGGCGCGCTGTTGCTCCAACTCCACCGGCGATAGCGGCCGTTACAATCACTCCCACCCCTACCATGACTCCTGAAGTCACTGCCACTTACACACCGGTGCCAACCTTCACGCCAGTAATCCGGACGCCCACACCGACGCCGACGGTGGTCGGACCGGAGCCCACGGTTCCGCCCACCGCCACAGCGACACCAACGGTAACGCCCGCGCCTACGCCTACAGTGGAGGAAGGCTTGCCGGAAGGGGGCTTCGGCCTCCCGGCCCTTTTGGGTGGAGTGGGCCTGGCGGTGTTGCTCATCGTCGCTCGCAAGGTGCGCCTGAGTAGCTGAATAGCTCGAGGACTTCGACTGAGGCGTCGACGCTGAGCTAGCCGAAGTGCTCACGACGAAGCCGTTCGGCTGATGGTTCGACAAGCGTTGTCCTGAGCCAGTCGAAGGGCTCACCATGTAGCTCACGGCG
>JBHIDP010000172.1:0-5933 GCA_046760185.1 Anaerolineae bacterium | reverse complement strand
AATATTCCACGATCCAGGAAGCGCCCATCTCCCGCACCATCTCCAGGGTGCGCTTTATCTTCCACTCCTCCACCTCATCAGTCAAACGGGTATGAACCCCTATTTTGGGATTGACACTCTCCACAACCTGAGGGGGGCCGAAGGTCACCAGCGGTCCGGGAGGATAGCTGGCTATGAAAACAACCAAGACCAGGATCAGTCCCGCGACTATCCTTCGCATGGGGGCATCAGTCGGCCTTCTCAGTCTCCTCTTTGCCGAGGGTGGCCAACTGATGGATCAAGCCTATGACCGCCGCAGCCAGGCGCATCAGGTCCCCCAGGGTTATCTGCCGCTTTCTTAGCGGGGCGGCTTCCGGTTGGCCTTCCTCCTCCAGCACCTCCCTCTCGACCTGCCTTAGGTAAAGAAGAGCAGCCACCGCTCCTATCAAACCCCCCAGAGCAGCACCCAGCAAAAGGGCATATTTGCGCTCACCGTTTGCCACTATTGCTCCGCACCTCCCTTGATCATCATCCTCAGACCATCCAGCAAACCGGTCAGGAGCCCCCCTCCGCCGGCCAGAGTTACTCCGGCAGCACGTCTCACCCCCTTGGTGATCCTCTCCCCAAGGGAGACCCAGCGATAGACCTTTTGCAGAATAGGGGGGATTTTCTCCTGCAGGCGACGTATGCCTCGCCAGGCATAGTAGAGAACCAGCAACAGCGGCAGGCCCAACACGAAGGCCTCCAGGGCCAGGAGGATCAAGGCCAGGTTCCTCCCCGTAGATAAGTCCATCAGTCTACCTCCCACTACCCTTTCTCACATCTCAGATTATCTCGATGGTGTAGTCAACCACCCGGACATCAAAACGGCTGTTCTCGATCCTCTCCACCACCTTGGTCAAAAGGCCGTGGGCGTAGCTTGCCTGGTTGGAGACACAGGCTATCCCCAGAGTGGCCGATTGCCAAAGATCGCTGTTGTCCACCTCAGCGATAGAGACATTGAACTCGTTGCAGAGGCGGCGGATGATAGATTTCACCACCCGACGCTTACCCTTGAGGGAGCGGTTGCCCGGAATATCCAACTTGATTGTGCATACCCCGATGACCATGAGAGGGGATAACCTCATCCGTGTTGTTTACTGGCCGACCCGGATTCCAACAGATGATCCTCTATGGCGATTTCCACCTGCCCCACCTGACTGACCTCCACACCGGCAACCAGGTGGTGAGAGCCGGGATTAAGTCTGCTACCCTCCACTTCGATCTCAACCCTGGTGTTGAGGGGAAAACTGAGGGGAGACCTGGCCGATATGTCACTGGCTCTAACGGTATGCCCGTCATCCAGGTGCAGGGTCACCCTGGCGGGAGCTATCTCCTCCCCATCAACCCTGAGAGACCTTAGAGCAACCAGAGTGACCGGCCCCAGGACATTCCTGAGGGAGAAGGCAAATCCATTATGTGTGGCACGAAGGCTTCCCCGAATATAGACCTTCTTGAGAATAAGTGAGGGGATGATGGGCATTGCTGGCACTTTCCTGAGGGCTTGAGGCCCTCGATCAGGCTCGAAGTATAGCAGATAGCGGCTGACTTGGCAAGCCATATGACGAAACCACAGTTCCATGAGCTTGCCTTGACAAAGAAGGTGTATTATAATCAGCCAGCAATGAGGGATACAAACGCCTTGTAAGAAGGGTGGTTATTGTGAACGAGGTAGAAATCGTTCCCGAAACTGATGTGCCAGAAGAGAAGATGCCGCCCGACAGATGGAAGGGAGTGTTCGGTGCCTTGCGGGAAATCGGAGAGACGGTAGTCCTAACCCTCCTCATCTTCCTGGTCATTCGCACTGTGATCCAGAACTTCCGCATCGAGGGCTCCAGCATGGAACCTAACTTCCACCATGGTCAATACCTGATCATCAACAAGTTTGAGTATTACTTCCATGACCCCAACCGAGGGGATATCGTCGTTTTCCGTTTCCCTCAAAATCCGAAAAGGGATTTCATCAAGCGGGTCATCGCCCTACCGGGGGAGAAAGTTGAGATTAAGGAGGGCACAGTCTTCATCAACGACTGGCCTTTGTATGAGGATTACAAACCCATTTCCCCCTCCTACACATGGGGACCCAAAGTGGTAGGGGAGAACGACTACTTTGTCCTGGGAGACAATCGCAACAACAGCAGTGACTCCCATAGCTGGGGAATGCTTCCCCGGAACAGAATTGTCGGTAAGGCCTGGATCTCCTACTGGCCACCCCAGTACTGGGGCATTCTAAACACACCTTCCTTCGCCGCTGGACCATAGATTTACTGCTCATTGCATTATCGGCTCTTGCGCCCTGTACCACAGGCAATGCTGCCCAGACTTGATCTCCTCTCAGTGGAATAGGTGATACCCATCTGTTCCCCCCACAGAAAGAAGAAAGAAGATCTGCCCATGATTGACGAAAGTGAAGTCAGGAAGATGGTACGGAACGTGGTGGAGCAGACTCTGGGGATGAAAGGTACATCTCAACCCCAGGCCATTTCACAGAGTTCCACGGCTGGCCGGGTTGGTGTCACAGAAAGGGCGAGTGCCCCCCCTGCTGCTCCCAAGAGAAAAGTGATCGGCCAGGAGGAGATGATGGAAGTCGCTCGTGGAGAGACATTGTACGTGCCGCCGGGAGCGATCGTAACGCCCCTGGCTCGCGATATGGCCCTGGAGCGTAGGATCACCATCGTCACGGAGCCGGGGGCGCCACCCCCTGTTGAAGCACCTCACATGGCGGCCCGCATAGTGGCTATCGGCGCCGATCATGCCGGGTTCACCCTTAAAGAGCAGCTAAAGGGATATGTGGTCGAGCTAGGCCATTCAGTTAAGGACTGTGGCACCTTCAGCGAAGAAGCGGTAGACTATCCCGATTTCGCCTATGCGGTGGCCCGTTTGGTATCTGAGGGAAAGGCCTGGAGAGGGATCATTGTAGATGGGGCCGGAATCGGTTCCTGTATGGCTGCCAACAAGGTGACTGGGGTCCGGGCGGCCATGTGTTACGATGTCTCCACCGCCGTAAACTCCAGGGAACATAATGATGCTAATGTCCTGACCCTGGGAGCACAGTTGCTCGGCCTCAACCTGGCCAAACAGATCGTCAAGGCCTGGTTGGCCACCGACTTCGGCGGCAACCGGCACGAGCGGCGGGTAAACAAGGTCATGGACCTGGAACGGCTGTGGAAAGGGAAGTAGGGAAGAAAGGGTGGAGCAGCAAGAGGTTGAGCGGCTGGTTGAGCATATAACCAGAGAGGTGATGATCTTCCTCCAGGTGCAAGCGGAGGAAGAGAGGAGAGGGGGGAATGGTGATGTGTGCCTCGGCTGTGAAGGGCACTGCAGCCAAAGATGTCCCCACAAGGTACAGAGAATACTCGACGTTGGGGCCAATCGGCTAGCCGTGGGGTTGGGTGCCGCCAGCACTGCTGAGGCCATGGCCGGGATGATTGACCACACCCTCCTCAAACCTGAGGCTACCGAGGACCAGATTGCGCAGCTCTGCTATGAGGCCCACAAGTACAATTTCGCCGCCGTGTGCGTCAACCCAGTCCATGTGAAGCTGGCCGCGGAACTGCTGAAGGATTCCCCGGTCAAGGTATGCACCGTGGTCGGTTTTCCCTTAGGGGCAACCACCCCTGAGGTAAAGGCCCACGAGGCCTTGAAGGCCATCCATGATGGAGCCCAGGAGATAGACATGGTCATGAACATCGGGGCCATGAAAGCAGGCGACTACGCCATGGTGGAGCGGGACATCCGTCTGGTGGTAGATACCTGTCATCGAAATGGTGCCATCTGCAAGGTTATCATCGAGGCCGCTTTGCTGACGGATGAGGAGAAGATCAAAGCCTGCACCCTGGCCAAGGCCGCTGGAGCAGACTATGTTAAGACCTCGACCGGTTTTGGGCCAGGCGGAGCAACGGTACACGATGTGCTCCTCATGCGGGAAGTAGTGGGGCCCAGTGTCGGAGTCAAGGCGGCTGGGGGGATCAAGGAGTTTAGCCAGGCGGCTGAGATGGTCCGAGCTGGCGCTACCCGCATCGGGGCCAGCGCCGGGGTGAAGATCGTTCAGGAAGCAGAGAAGAGCTAGCACTCGTGCAGAAATAATATCCCTATTGCGTGCTGACTCTGCCCTTGTAAATTAGATCAAAAAGCGGGAAGCTATTATTGCACGAGTACATAGGAAGGGGGAATCCGAGTCTTGGCGGTAGATTTGCGCTCCTACATCTTTCTCGACAGTTTGCAGCCCCAGCTCACCGCCTTTATCGGGTCCACCGCCAGAGGGTTTCTGCCCATTGTCGGGGATGCCTCCCTCTGGGTGGAGATTTCACCCGGCATCGAGATCAACCGCATGACGGACATTGCCGTGAAAGCCACTCGGGTCCGGCCGGCCGTTCAGATTGTAGAACGGCTCTTCGGACTACTAGAGGTACATTCTCCATCCCAGGCGGACGTGCGGGCGGCAGGTGCCACCATCCTGGAGGCCCTTAACCTGAAGGAGAGCGACCGTTGGAAGCCCCGTGTCTTCTCCAGCCAGGTGATCCGTCACGTTGACGACCATCACGCCCAACTGGTCAATCGAAACCGTAACGGTTCCATGCTCATCCCGGGCCAGACCCTTTACATTTTGGAGGCGGAGCCGGCCGCTTACGTGGTGCTGGCCGCCAACGAGGCTGAGAAGGCGGCTGAGATTACCCTTATTGAAGTACGACCTTTCGGCAGCTTTGGCCGTCTCTATCTCGGAGGCGAAGAGCGTGACATTGATGTTGGCTGGCAGGCAGCCGTGGCCGCTATCGAGGGCGTCACGGGCAAGGAGATAGAAACCAGGAGAAGAGATTAAAACTGTGCTCTGGCGTTGCGGCGGCGAGTGTTTGTTGCCAGCCATTTTGATATCGTTATTCCCCAGATGCTTCAGGAACGCCTGTTTGATGAAAGAGCGGAGTATTGACTGAGGGCGAATTGGAGTCGGATTGAGGAAAGTGCAACATTGCATAACGAGTGTGTCGGAGAATACCCATTATGTTGATACCAGCTTGCTTCCAAAACGCTTCGAGTTGACCATAATGACAATTGTCTGACACACTCATAACGTGGGCTAATCGACTAACGCCCAAATTCGCCGTTTCCTTAGTTATACGAATCATCTCACTAAAGGAGGGTAAACCGCATGGCAGAAGCATTAGGTATGATCGAAACTAGGGGTTTCACCGCTATGGTCGAAGCCTCCGATGCCATGGTTAAGGCAGCCAAGGTCGAGCTGGTCCACTACGAGAAGATCGGCGGTGGCTATGTCACCTCCATCGTCCGTGGTGACGTGGCGGCGGTCAAGGCCGCAGTGGAGGCCGGCGTGCGCGGTGCGGAGAAGGTGGGCGAGGTGGTCTCGGTCCACGTCATAGCCCGGCCCCACGTAAATATTGATCTTGTGCTGCCGCTGGGACGGTATGAGGAAGCGAAGACAGAGATGGAAAGAGGGTTGGAATAGCTAGTTTTATGTCACCTTAAAGGAGAGGGAATGCTTTTAGGGAAAATAGTCGGCACCCTCGTCTCCACCCGTAAGGAAGAAAGCATGATGGGGTTGCGCTTCATGGTTGTCAAGCAGGTGAATGTGGAGGGAGAGGAGATGGGGGATTATGTCATCGCAGCCGATGTCGTGGGGGCCGGGGTGGGAGAGTTCGTCCTCTATGCCCGAGGCAGTTCCGCTCGCCAGACGGTCAGAACCCGCAATCGCCCCTGCGACGCGGTGATCATGGCCATCGTTGACACCTGGGAGGTGAACGGAGTGGTCAAGTATCGCAAGACGCCGGAGGAAGGGGAGTGAAAGGGTGATGATAAATGATACAGATCAGTGACCGTCATGTCAGTCAGATCGTGCAGCGTGTTGTGGCCGGACTGCGGGAGGAAGGGATAATTGGGACGATCGAGCCCACAACTGAGCC
>JBHIDP010000171.1:0-5935 GCA_046760185.1 Anaerolineae bacterium | reverse complement strand
GGGGAAAAGAACTTTAGATGGCAGAGAGAGTTATCCTTAGGGACCTGGACACACCCGATATTGACCGTATCGCGGTCTACGAAGCCCACGGTGGGTACAAGGCCCTTGAGAAGGCTCTGACGGAATACCAGCCGCAGGAGGTGATTGACATTGTCAAACGCTCTGGCCTGCGAGGCCGGGGTGGGGCTGGATTCCCGGCGGGCGTGAAGTGGGGATTTGTGCCCAAAGGTGTCTTCCCTCGCTATTTGATATGCAACGCCGATGAGAGTGAACCGGGCACCTTCAAGGACCGACAGATCATGGAAGGCAACCCACACCAGCTCCTGGAGGGTATCATCATCTCCTCCTATGCAATCGAGGCGGAGACGGCCTACATTTACATCCGGGGGGAGATGGCCTCCGTAGCGCGGAAGCTGGAGCAGGCCATCGCCGAATCAGAGCAACATGGCTATCTAGGGCAGAACATCCTCGGTTCAGACTACTCCCTGAACATCCTCGTTCACCGTGGTGCCGGGGCCTACATCTGCGGCGAGGAAACGGCTTTGTTGGAATCGGTGGAAGGGAAGATCGGCCAACCACGGCTCAAGCCTCCCTTTCCGGCCAGCGTTGGCCTCTATGCGAAACCGACGGTCGTCAACAATGTAGAGACCCTCGCCTGTGTGCCTCCCATTTTGGAACGGGGGCCCGAGTGGTTCGCCAGCATCGGCACGGAGAGGAGCACCGGGCCCAAGGTCTTTTGCTTGAGCGGCCACGTGAAGCGACCCGGCAATTACGAGCTGCCGATGGGCACCACTTTCCGGGAACTGATCTATGAACATGGCGGCGGGGTTCGCCATGACAAGGGGATAAAGGCCATTATGCCGGCCGGAGCCTCGGCCCCGATGTTGACCGCCGAGCACCTGGATGTGGCCATGGACTTCGAGTCGGTCATGCAAGCCGGTTCCATGCTGGGCTCCGGTTCGGTCATCGTCATGGATGAAAGCACCTGCATTGTGTGGGCAGCCTTGAAGATGATCGGCTTCTTCCGTCACGAGTCCTGCGGCAAGTGCACTCCCTGCCGGGAAGGGACCTACTGGCTGACCCGCGTGCTTCAGCGGATGGAAGCTGGGCAAGGGGATGCGACCGACATTGATCTGTTGACCGACATATGTGACCAGATGACTGGCAAATGCTTCTGTCCCCTGGGTGATTTCGCCACCAGTCCGGTGGCCTCGAGCATAAAGCATTTTCGCCAGGAGTACGAGTATCACGTGCGCACAGGGAAGTGTATGGTGTAGACTATGGTACACCTCACCATAGATGGCCGAGAGGTCTCGGTTCCTGAAGGGACGGTCATAGTAGAGGCGGCCAAGGAGGTGGGGATAGAGATCCCCGTTTTCTGTTATCATCCCCGCTTGAAGCCGATAGGTGCCTGTCGCATGTGCCTGGTGGAGGTAGGCACGCCCAGACGGGGCCGGGATGGCCAGATCGAGCTTGACGAGGAGGGCAAGCCGGTCATCGCCATGATGCCTAAGCTCCAGACCGGCTGCACCATGCCTGTCTCTGAAGGGATGGTGGTCAGGACCCGAAGCCAGGCGGTAGTTGAGGCGCGGCGGGCCATCCTCGAATTCCTCCTGACCAGTCATCCTCTGGATTGCCCCATCTGCGACAAGGGGGGTGAATGTCCTTTGCAGGATGCTACCTTCGCCTACGGGCCCACCAGCAGCCGATTCCATCTGGAGGAGAAATATCACTTTGAGAAACCGATAAACCTGAGTCCCCTTATCGTCTTCGACCAGGAGCGCTGCATCTTCTGCTTCCGCTGCGTACGCTTCTGCCATGAGATCGCCGCACATCACGTCTTGAACTTCATGGAACGGGGAAGGGGGATGCAACTTTCAACTTTTTCCAATCCTCCCCTTGGCACCAGGTACTCGGGCAACACTATTGACATCTGTCCGGTGGGAGCTCTGACCAGCAATGCCTTCCGCTTTAAAGCGCGCTCCTGGGAGCTGGACAATGTACCCACCGTTTGCCCCTACTGTAGCTGTGGCTGCAATATCATTCTGGGCACCAGAAGGGAGGGGATCAAGCGCATCACCGCCGGGGAGAACGAAGCGGTCAATGAGGTATGGATCTGTGACAAAGGGCGCTTTGGGCATCACTTCGTGGAGAGCGGAGAGCGGCTGACCACTCCATTGGTCAAAAAGAGAGGTAAATTGGTGCCAACTTCGTGGGATGAGGTCCTGTCCCTGGTGGTCAAGCAGTTGGGAAAACTGGCGAAGGAAAGGCCTGAAAGCATTGGGGGCATTGGCTCGACTCGCTGTACCAATGAGGGGAATTACCTCTTCCAGAAGTTCCTGCGGGCAGCCCTGGGCACGAACAACGTTGATCACCGCTTGGACTGGAGGGGAGATTATGAGACCACCCTCCTTCCATGGGGAGTGGCCACCAACTCCCTGAGCGCCATAGAGAGGGCCGGGGCCATTCTGATCCTGGGAGGTGACCCCTCTGAGGAGCAGCCCATTGTGGAGCTGCGGGTCAAGAAGGCGGTCACTCAAAAGGGGGCCAAGCTGGTCGTGGCCCATCCCCTGGAGACAGAGTTGGCCGGCATGGCTGACCTCTGGTTGCAGTACAGACCCGGCACCGAGGTGGCACTCCTGAACGGCCTGATGAAGGCCATCGTGGCCAGGGGGTGGCAGGATGAGCAATTCATCGAGGCCAACACCGAGGGTTATGCCGTCCTCAAAGAGAACCTGAAAGCCTATCCTCTCGAAAGGGTGGTCAAGATCACGGGCGTTTCCCAAAAAGCTTTGCGGCAGGCAGCCGAGGCTATAGCCCAGGCCGATGGTCTGGCCATCCTATGTGGTGAGAGAGTGTTCCAAAATGGCCGTGGCCAGGTCATTCTGCGGGCCTTGGTCAACCTGGCCCTCCTCACGGGGAACATCGGGCCGGAGAGGGGTGGATTGTACCCCCTGCTGGCAGACAACAACTCGCAGGGGGCCAGGGATATGGGTCTCCTGCCTCACCTTTACCCCGGCTACCAAAAGGTGAGTGACGAGGCAGTGCGGCAGAGGTTGGCGGAATTGTGGGGGACGGAGCTTCCCTCAACACCGGGCCTGCACGTGAACGGCATGTTTGAAGGGGCTCGAAGGAGTGAGGTCAAGGCTCTCTACGTAATGGGAGCCGATCCGGTGGCCCACTGCCCGGACTCAGAACTGGTGCGAGGGGCGCTGAGCAAGCTGGAGTTCCTGGTAGTGCAAGACCTCTTCTTGACGGAGACAGCGCTTATGGCCGACGTGGTCCTGCCGGCAACCACCTTCGCCGAACAGGATGGAACCTTCACCAATCTGGAGCGTCGGGTTCAGGTAGTACGTCGGGGGATAAGGCCCAAGGGGGAAAGCAAGCCTGACTGGTGGATCATGACCGAAATAGCTAAACGGTTGACGAAGGGGGCTGGTGGAGCCAGGTGGGACTACACCCACCCGGCCGAGATCATGGCTGAGATCGGTCAGGCTGCACCCATCTACGCCGGCCTGACATATTCCGCTCTGGGGACAGAGGGGAGGCAGTGGCCCTGGCCTGAAGGCAACGGGCGATGGAAATTTGTTCCGGCGAGGTACGAGCCCCTGGTGGAGGACAAGGAGTTCCCCTTCCTCCTTTTGACCAGAACCCACCTCTTTGATCAAGGCACCATGATCCACCACTCGGAGATTCTGCACTACCTGGTGCCCGGTCCGTATGTCGCCATCAATCCCACCGATGCTGGTGTCCTGGGGATCACAGATGGGGAAAAGCTGGTTGTCTCCTCAGCCACGGGGAGTATTGAATTGACGGCCGCGGTTACGGAGGGATGTCCCCCGGGAACGGTATGCCTGCCGGGTAACCTGACGGAAGTTCCTGTCAATCGCCTGCGAAGGTGGGATGAGCCTCTTACCAAGGTAAGAGTCACCAAGCCTGAGGGGCAGTAGATTTCCAAGGCAATCATAAATGGATGAAATGCTGATTTCTCTGGCTATCATTCTCATCAAATGTGGTGTGCTGATTTTCATCCTGTTGACTGGCTTCGCCTACATGACCTGGCTAGAGCGGAAGGTTCTGGGGCGGATGCAAACCCGCTATGGCCCCAACCGGGTGGGCCCCTTTGGTCTCCTGCAACCGATGGCCGATGGGATCAAGTTGTTCTTCAAGGAGGACATCCAACCCTCTGAGATTGACAAGCCGGTCTATCTGTTAGCACCTGCCCTCTCTGCTACCCTGGCCTTGATTGCCTTCGCTGTGATCCCCGTTGGCCCCCCGATTCAACTCCTGGGGCGGACCATTGAATTCTACATCGCCGATGTCAACATCGCCGTCCTCTATCTCCTGGCCATTTCCTCCCTGGCCGTCTACAGCACCGTTTTGGCGGGATGGGCTTCAAACAGCAAGTACCCTTTCCTGGGCGGTATCCGCTCCTCGGCCCAGATGATCAGCTATGAGTTACCTATGGGAATCGCCATCGTGGGGGTACTCCTTCTGGTAGGGTCCCTCAAACTGGTGGATATTGTCAACGCCCAGAGCCGCCTCTGGTTCGTGGTGTTGCAGCCCTTGGGCTTTATCCTCTACATCGTCTGTGCCATCGCCGAGGTCAACCGCGCCCCCTTCGACTTGCCCGAGGCGGAGACGGAGCTGGTGGCCGGCTATCACACCGAGTACAGTGGCTTGAAGTTCGCCATGTTCTACATAGCGGAGTACACCAATATTATCGCTGTCAGCGTCATCGCCGTCACCCTGTTCCTGGGAGGTTATCAGGTACCTTTCCTCCCTCCGAGCCCCATCTGGTTCCTGGGAAAACTTTTCATCTTTCTATTCATGTTTATCTGGCTGCGGGCCACCCTGCCCCGTCTGCGCTACGACCGACTGATGAATCTTAGCTGGAAGGTGTTGCTCCCCCTGTCGTTGGCGAACCTGATGGTGACGGCCATCCTGATCGTGGTCAAAGACCTCTATTTCTCTTGATAGCGGAGATATGCATTATGGAATTGATCTTCTTTTTCGTCGCCGCCGCGGTGGCCGTGCTTTCGGCTCTGGCCATGATCCTCAGCCGCCACGCGGTGCACAGCGCCCTGTTTCTGATCCTCAACTTCTGCACCATCGCCGTCCTTTTCCTCCTGCTCAACGCACCCTTCATCGCTGCCATTCAGGTGGTGGTCTACGCCGGGGCCATCATGGTATTGTTCCTCTTTGTGATCATGATGCTCAACGTAGAACAAGCCGAGGGCCCTCTGGACCGTCTGGCCTGGCAGAAGCCTGTGGCCCTGGCTCTAACCCTCCCTCTCCTGGCAGAGGTCGGCTATGTGGCGGCCAGTGGTGTTCTGGGAGGCCAGCCCGGTTCCTTCACCCCGGAGAGGATCGCCCAGGAAGGGCACACTGAGTTGATCGCCCGACTGCTCTTCACCGACTACCTCTACCCTTTCGAGATCGCTTCCATCCTGCTGCTGGTGGCTATGGTGGGAGCGGTGGTGTTGGCCAAACGCCGGGTATAAGGCATAAGTAGGGGGAGGGCTTGCCCCTCTCCACTATGTACCCAAGGTAGGGATTGAGAATGGTTCCTGTATCCTACTACGCCATTTTGAGCGCTGTCCTCTTCACCATCGGGGTGGTGGGGGTGCTGATCAGACGCAACGCCGTCCTGATCCTGATGTCAATCGAGTTGATGCTCAACGCCGTCAACCTCTCCTTCGTAGCCTTCTCCAGCTTCTTGAACTCGCTGGACGGTCAGGTGTTCGTCTTCTTCGTCATGACTGTGGCCGCCGCAGAGGTGGCGGTGGGGCTGGCCATCATCGTCACCATCTTCCGTACCCGGGAGACCACCGACGTTGATGATATCAACATCATGAAGTGGTGAGGTAAAGAAGTTGCTAAACTACGCCTGGTTGATACCGCTGTTGCCGGTGTTGGCCTTCGGGGCCATCGT
>JBHIDP010000170.1:0-5950 GCA_046760185.1 Anaerolineae bacterium | reverse complement strand
CAATCGCTGGTAGTGGCGACTTTAGTCGCTCTGAAGCGGCTCACCTGTCCTGGCGCACAGGTGCCAGGGGAAGCCGCTACTACGAACGCTTTTCGGATAGGCTCTATATGAACCGACCAGTTGATTGCCTATGTCCTTCAGGGATCTTCCGCTAAGCATAGAGTACCGTGTCACCCAGTTTTGGCGAGCACTTGGCGCTCGCGTACAGACCACAGAATTTCGCGTCCTGGAGCGATATCTAACGCCCCAGCAGCAGGCTCTCTTCAAGAGCATGGCCCTCAGCGATCAACGACATGGCCTGGATGTCTTCTGGGCTCTCCAACGGCAAGGTTACCGGGACGTGGAACTCCTGCAAGCAGCCCTGTTGCATGATGTGGGCAAGGGGTCAGGCACTTTGCGTCTGTGGCATCGCGTGGCCATCGTTCTCATGCGGGTCCTCAGTCCTTCCCTGGTGGACAAGATAGCCTGCCGACGGCCAGATAGTTGGCGATACCCCTTTTTCCTCTATCAACATCATCCCATTGATGGCGCACGTTTGGCCCAGGAAGCTGGTTGTTCCCCTCTCGTGGCCGCTCTGATACGAGAGCATCAGAACCCCGTACCCCATGATTGGCAAGGAACTCAAAAGGGGCGTCTGCTTGTTGCCCTACAGAGGGCTGACACAGAATGTTAGTTGAGGTTGGTCTATGGCACGTATCACTATAGTCGGTTTGGGGCTTGTCGGTGGTTCTATTGGCTTGGGTCTGCATCAGGCCGAGCTGAAGAACCTCGAGGTGGTAGGCCACGACATTGACCATGGCGCTGCTCGTCTGGCCAGGAAGTTGGGGGCGGTGGATAAGACCGAGTGGAATTTGATCTCGGCCTGTGAGGGGGCCGATCTGATTATCATCGCCACCCCCGTTCTGGCTATCAAGGAGATTTTCACCGCTACCGCTCCCTACTTGAAGGAGGGTTGTGTTCTCAGCGACACGGCGGGCAGCAAGGAACAGGTGCTGAAGTGGGCGGCGGAAATCCTGCCCGACACGGTCAGTTTCATAGGGGGTGACCCTATGGTCGGGGGTGATCGAGTCGGTCTGGCAGAGGCCAGCGCCGACATCTTCAAAGGAGCGGTCTACTGTCTAACCCCTCTGCCTACAGCTAAACCGCAAGCGGTGAAGCTTATGACCGATCTGGTCACCACGTTGGGGGCTACCCCCTATTTCCTGGATGCAGCCGAGCATGATGGCCTGGTGGCGGCCGTGGATCATCTCCCCTTTGCCCTTTCGGCTGTCCTCCTAAGTATGGTCGAAGGGAGCTCTTCCCGGAGGGAACTAAGGAAGTTAGCCGGTCCTACCTTCGGAACGGCTACCCATTTCTCTTCAGTTGATCCGTTGATCTTTCGCGACCTGTGTCTCACCAATCAGGAGTCCATGCTACGTTGGCTCGATGCCTGTCAGGAGAGCCTTCAGGTTCTACGCGCTGCTATCGCTGGAGGGGATAGTGGGGAGCTGGAAGCCCTCTTCACTCAGGCTCTGACCGCTCGGCAGTCGTGGTTGGAAGGTGCCAGGGAAGAGGTAGACGAGCTGGTGAGCCAGTCCCTCCGGAGACCCCAATTGTTGGGATTGGGGGATCTTTTTGGCTTCAGAGGAGGCCGTAGAGGAGAGGATTGAGAATTTGTACCGTCTATCTGTGGTACTGCCGGCCTACAACGAGGAAGGGAACATCGGCTCCATGCTGGCCGACGTTATCTCTATGGTGGAGACCATCACCTCCGACTACGAGATTATCGTCGTAGACGATGGCAGCCGGGACCGGACGGCCTCGATAGTGGCTGGCTTGGCGCAGGACCATCCGCAGATTCGCCTGATCCAGCACCAGGTGAACAGGGGGTACGGCGCAGCTCTCTACACCGGCTTTACCGGCAGCAGAAAGGACCTGGTCTTCATCACTGACTCCGACAGACAATTTGTCCTGGACGAGCTTAATGATCTACTACCCATGATGGATGGAGCAGATATCGTGGCCGGTTACCGGGCCCCACGCCGCGATCCATTCCATCGGGTGCTCTTTGGCTGGGGATGGAGCATGGTGGTAGCCCTCCTTTTTGGCTACACTGCTCGCGACATAGATTGTGCTTTCAAGCTCTTTCGGCGCGAGATAATGGACCATATCGAGATCGAATCCCGGGGGGCCACCTTCAGCGCTGAATTTTTGGTGAGGGCCAAGCGTCGAGGATACACCGTGCGGGAAGTGCCTGTCACCCATCGTCCACGACTGACCGGCAGCCCTACCGGAGCGCGCCTGGATGTCATCACTCGGGCCTTTAGGGAACTGATCCGCTTCCGCCTTCGCCTCTGGACCGAAGGAAGGGCTACCACAGAAGGAATACGATGAGTCCCGGAACCAGGCAGGCGGAGCCCATTCTCCGTTTGAAACCATCCTCTGGCCAGTCGTCGTCTGTTGGGAAGCGATACGACATCCTGGTCATTGCTCCCACCTCATTCTTTGCTGACTACGGTTGCCACGTGAGGATTCTGGAAGAGGCTCTTGTCCTGCGAAAGATGGGCCATCAGATTCGTATTTGCACCTACTACAAAGGCCGGGACGTGGAGGGTCTGACCATTGAGCGCACCATGCCTATACCGTGGCGGGAGGAATACGAAGTCGGGTCCTCACGGCACAAGATCGGTTTCGACGTCCTGCTTTCTATCAAATCCCTGGCTGTGGTCCTGAGACGCAAACCGGACATCATCCATGCCCACCTGCACGAAGGAGCGCTCATCGGTTACCCCCTTAGCCGCCTGTGCGGTGTCCCGCTGGTGTTTGACTTCCAGGGTAGTGTAACCGGCGAGATGGTAGATCACCAGTTCCTCAACCCGAAGGGTCCTTTCTACCGTCCCATGTATTGGCTGGAGGGGATCATTGATCACCTGCCTGGAGCCATCATAACCAGCTCCCAACACGCCGCTGATCTTTTGCAGGGAGAATTCAACTGCAGGAGGGATAACATCCATATCGTGCCCGACTCTGTCAACGCTGATTTCTTTACTCCCTCCTCTGACGGGGAGGAACGGTTGACTTTCAAAACCAAATTGGGCATCCCAGCCGAGCGCAAGGTGGTGGCCTATCTGGGACTGTTGGCTGAGTATCAGGGTATCCCTCACCTACTCCGTGCCGCCAGACAGGTAGTAGATCGTCGCCCTGACACCCATTTCTTGATCATGGGGTATCCGAACGTGCCCCGTTATCGAGAGATGGCGGATCAATTGGGGCTGGCCGATCACACCACCTTCACCGGCAAAATCCCCTACGAGGAAGCGCCTCGCTACCTTGCTTTGGGGGACATCGCTGTCGGTCCTAAACTCTCTGCCACCGAGGGGAGTGGTAAACTCTTGAACTACATGGCCATGGGCTTAGCAACCGTAACCTTCGATACCCAGGTCAGCCGTGAGTATCTGGGTGACTGGGGCATATACGCCGAACGGGGAAATGTGACCGCCTTCGCTCAATGCATCGAGTCCCTCTTGACCGATGAGATCAAGGCCAGGCGACTGGGTCAACAGTTGCGAGCGCGTGCCGTGGAGAAATTCTCCTGGGACCAGGCTGGGGAGAAGATTCTGAACATATACGAGACTATGTTGGCAAACAAGTGAAAGATAAAGCGAAGAGATGGATAAGCGAGTGGTGATGATCAATAAGCAGGAATCAGCCTCCAAGGGGAAGCAAATCTACGCCTCGGGAGCAAACAGGATTGTGAATATAGAAGGGCGGCTGGAGGTGCTGTCTAATGCCCTGGCGAGGGACGGCGTCCGCCTGGCCTGCCTGTTTGGGTCGGTTTTGGAGCAGCCGCCGGCACGAGACGTAGACCTGGCTGTGTTGTTCAGGGAATACAGTTTCCAGAGGTATCTGGACACACTGGAGGCAACCTGCCAGGCCCTGGGGACAAGGCGGGTGGATCTGGTAGTGCTCAACCGGGCTAACGCCCTGCTGAAATTGCGGGCGCTCTTGGCGGGGAAACTTATCTTTGCCGAAACGCCGACAACTCAGGCGGAGGCGGTGGCCGAAGCCCTGTTTGAGTACCAGGACTACCGTCAATTCATGGCTCAATATCGCGAACTTTTGGATTGGCGGTGTCAGGAGGGACTATCGGTGACGGCTAGAAGGCTTGATAGGGAGCGGGTGGAGGGGTATCTGTCCACCCTGGATGAGGCTGTGGCTCAGATCCGCCGCTTGCAGACGCGCTTCACCTCGTTCGAAGAATTTCGCTACGATGTGGATACCCGGGAGCTGTGTGTCCACTATTTGCGCCTGGCCCTCGAATCGGTGCTGGACATCTGCCGGCATTTCCTGGCCGTGGTGGGCCTGAGCCTGGCCGAACTGGAGACGACCAACCTGATCGAATTGGCCGGCGAGAAGGGGCTGCTGGAGCCGGCCTTTGCCCACCGCATCCGGGGCATGGCCGGGATGCGGAACGCTATCGTGCACGTATACTGGAGGCTGGATTACCAGGCCATCTATGGGGCGGTAACAGAGCAATTGACCGATTTCGACGAGTTTGCCCGCCAGGTGCGGGCCTATTTAGGCGTCAGGTGAGTCACCGAGGTGATGAGTAACACCTCGCCCCTTCGACAAACTCAGGATGCTTCGCTACCCTTTTGAACCTGGCGATCGTTGGCCGGCTTTCCTTGCTTCGCAAACAATTTGGAGAAATAAGGGAAACTGCCATCGTTACAAGAGGCTATGGAAGAGTTGTGTGAGAAGGTGGGATTTCGGATGGGAGCGGCGTTGTTTGCCGACCTTGTGCGGGAGAGATAAACGGGAGGCAAGTCCTATGG
This sequence comes from Anaerolineae bacterium, assembly GCA_046760185.1. GTDB lineage: Bacteria > Chloroflexota > Anaerolineae > JBHIDP01 > JBHIDP01 > JBHIDP01. The sequence goes on along the minus strand of JBHIDP010000170.1, from coordinate 1,136 downwards.
CTGTAAAAGCACAAGTACAAAAGCTGTTGGAAAAGGCCTTGGCCCTTCTTCCCATAACCGATGAGGATGTGATTTTCAAGGGAATCACAGCCGAAGTAACAGATCGGATCGTGGAGTTAAAGAAGGCTGCTTTGAGGTTGCAAGGGAAGTATGGGTCCCTGGAAAATCTGGCGGAGGAAATAGAACGAGAGGGGGTTTCTCCAGACAATCATACCTTGTACACCGACCTATTGGAATGGCGGGCCATAAACTATGAGTTGACGGAGTTGGTCAAAATCTTGGAGTCCATTTGATGTCGTGGTACCGAGTGGTTGTTGAGAAGTTAGAGCAAGCGGCCATCTTTGAGAAAGTGAGCATCGTAGGCGCCAAGGTTCGCGCGAGCATCGACGAGACGACATTTTTGGACATCCACTATGATCCTGTCACCGGGAGCTATTCCTATGCCTTGATCGAGAGAGGTGGTGAGATTGGCGAGTGGTGTATCGCCTATGGTGGATGGACGATGAAAATCGAAGAGAGACGAGTGGTATGCCGGTCAAACTCGATGCTTGCTCGCTGATCTATCTGGTGAAGGCGGGCTCGCTTGATCTGGTGGAAAGGGTGCATGGGAAGGTGTTGATCACCGAGGCGGTCTACCAGGAGGCGGTGGTGGCGGGCAAGCGGGGCGGGTATGCTGACGCGCTGGTTATTGAGCAGGCTATCGCAGCCGGCAAGGTGAAGGTGGTGGCCTTGAAGACCGGGACCCGGCAGAAGCTGGCAGCCGCTCAGGTGCCGGCCAGGTTGGGAACTGGGGAGAAAGAGACGATTTTTGAGGCCTTGGAGGAAGGGTGTCTAGCCGTGCTGGATGACCTGGATTCAAGAGCAGTGGCCAGCTCATTGGGAGTGACGCTATGCGGTAGCGACACGGTGCTGGTGGAGGCTCTGCTCAAGAAAGTGATCACCCGCGCCGATTACGAGACGAAGGTGACGCGCTTGGCCGGTGTGATGGGCATGCGGGCTGATGATCTGGCCGAGGCCTCGGCTGAGCTCGGCCGAAGCGTTGCTGAGGCTGGGTCGGCTGATCGAGGAGGCGATAGGCAATGGCGGAGAAAGTTCTGAGTATCAAGGTGGATAGCGAGTTAATACGAGGGCTAGAT
>JBHIDP010000169.1:0-6045 GCA_046760185.1 Anaerolineae bacterium | reverse complement strand
ATGATTCGTGAATTAGATACGGTCGTCCTTACGCATGACATTGACGAATACGGCCTGAAACAAGGTGACATAGGAGCAGTGGTGCACTGCTACAGAGATAGCGCGGCCTTCGAGGTCGAGTTTGTGACCGCTGAAGGCAGAACCATTGCGCTGCTCACGCTCAACCAAGCGGATATTCGACCAATTGGTGGCAGAGAAGTCCTGCATGTTCGGGAATTGGCGCAAGTGGCAGCATAGTTTCAGCCTATAGAGTGACGGATAGAGCCGCCCGTGGGTGCAGCGGATTACAACCTGCCGCATCATGGAAAGAATGATATTGTCACAACCTGTGGTAACAATAGAAGACCTTCACTTCTACTATCCCCCCCTGTGGATAGAGGGAGAGCCTATCCCTGTCTTGCGGGGCATAGATCTTGAGGTACGAAGGGGGGAGTTCGTAGCCATCATGGGGCCCACCGGGTGCGGCAAGACCACCCTCTGCCTGGCCCTGAACGGGCTGGTGCCTCAGGCCACTGGAGGGGATTTCCGTGGCCGAGTGATTGTGGGAGGTCTTGATACCCGGCACCACACCGTGGCCGAGTTGAGCACCACCGTTGGTCTGGTCTTCCAAGATGCCGAGAGCCAACTTTTCAACATGACGGTCGCGGACGAGGTAGCTTTTGGCCTGGAGAGCCTGGGCGTGCCCTGGTCGGAGATGGTCGAGCGGATCGCCTGGGCTCTGGAGGTGGTTCGCCTCACCGGCCTGGAGGACCGTTCGCCCCTGCAGCTTTCGGGAGGGCAGAAGAAGCGGCTGGCTATCGCTTCGGTGTTGGCCATGCGACCGCCGCTCCTGGTGCTGGATGAGCCCACAGCGGGTCTGGATCCGATCGGCAAGACCGAGGTATTGTCTGTCATCAGGACGCTGAGACAGGACGCAGAAACGACGGTCGTCCTGGTGGAGCAGGACCCCGAAGTGGTAGCCGCCTTCGCCGACCGGGTGGTCGTGCTGGGAGATGAGAGGATCGTGATGGAGGGATCGCCTCGCCAGATATTCCCTCAGGTCGAGAGGATGCACGGGCTGGGCCTGGGAGTGCCGCAGGTCAGCGAGCTGGCTCACACTTTCAACGTGCACGAAGGGACAGATTTTCGCCTTCTTAGCGTTGAAGAGGCACAGCAGAGACTGCTCGAGCATTTGGAGCCATGATTATTCGACAAAAGGATGATCCCATGCCTATCATCGGTGAGATGACTACCCGGCAATTAACTGCCAAAGAAGAGCAACAGTGGCGGAACAACCAGACTGATGCTGATCGAACTTATCTGCCGAGTGAGTACCTACGATGGCTGAGAGTGGAAGTGACAGACCTGCGGTATGATGTTGCTGGTGTTGGCAGTCCCAATCTGGAGTATACAGACTTTGTGACACGGTTACGCCTGACACAGGAGGGGCAGGAGCGAATCCTTCCCGTTGAACTTGGAATCTTTACCCATCCAGCCACTCTGGACTACCCAGTGCTCGGCGCCGATGTTCTGGATCAATTCACCATCATCCTCGACCGGAGCCATAAGCTTGTAGTCCTATTGGACCCTGATGAGCCCTACACCTTTGGATGATCAACCCGCCGTCGAGGTGAGGGACTTGTGGTACTGGTACGAAGAAGGCCACCCGCCGGCGCTGCGGGGGATCAATCTGACCATCGAGCAGGGCGACTTTGTGGCGATCATCGGGCAGAATGGGTCGGGGAAAACCACCCTGGTCAAGCACTTTAATGCCCTGCTGAAGCCCAAAAGGGGTCTGGTCCTGGTTGGGGGGCGGGACACGGTAGAGCAGACCGTTGGCCAGTTGGCCCACGAGGTGGGATACGTCTTCCAGAACCCTGACCATCAGATCTTCTGCGGCACGGTTAGGGACGAGATTGCTTTTGGTCTACGCAACCTGGGCCTTTCCGAGTCTGAGGTGGAGGAGCGGACAGGGGAAGCACTCGCCGTTTTTGGGCTTACAGCACTGGCTGAGACACCGCCGGCTGTTCTGGGGTATGGCTGGCGCCGAACCGTTACCGTGGCCTCGGTGTGGGCCATGCGACCGAAGATCCTGATCTTGGATGAGCCGACGACAGGGTTGGACTGGTGTGATACTCATGAGCTCATGAAACGGGTGGTTGATCTGCACCGGCGAGGTCATACCATCGTACTGATCACCCACGATATGAAGCTGGTGGCCGAATACGCCCAGCGGGTGCTAGTCGTGCACGAAGGACTGGTCCTGGCCTACGGGCCGAAGAAGGACGTGTTTAGGAACGAAGAGATCTTGGAACAAACGTTCTTGGCTGTGCCGCCCGTAACGGTGCTTGCTCGGCGGCTAGCTTCCAGTGGAATGAGCGGAGATATCCTAACTGTCGAACAATTCTACGACGAATTCACCACTCTCCGCGAGCAATTGAGAAATGTATCCGTTTCGATGATAGAACCGGCAGTGAAGGTGAAGCATGGGCCCCAGCCTTGATCTCTACGTGCCACGGCGTTCCTGGCTGCACCTCCTGGATCCCAGGACGAAATTGACCTTCTTGGCGCTTGCCACCGTCTTGCTGCTGAGCTTTGGTCACGTGATGTTCATCCTGGGGTTTCTGCTTGTTATCCACTTGCTCTTGCTGTCAGCCCAAATCCCGCTCAGCCGGGTGCGATGGGCCTGGGGCAGGATGCTGCCCCTCAGTATCCTGATCGTCCTGCTCTGGCCTCTGTTCGATCCACTGGGCAGCGATGTCCTGCTCCAGGTGTGGCGGGTCCGGGTGACGTCGGAGAGTGTGCTGAGGGGGCTGTCCACGGCCCTGCGTGTGGACGCTCTGGCCTTTGCCTTCTTTCTGCTGCTATTCTCGACCGATCAGGCCCGCCTGGTACGGAGCCTGGTGAAATTGGGACTGCCCTATCAGTGGGGCCTGACCCTGGTCATTGCCATGCGGTACGTGCCCACCTTCTACGGCATCTACGTGGCGGTCAGTGAAGCTCAACAGGCGCGCGGGTGGGTTGTGGGACGAGGCGATTTCATAAAGCGGATCAAATCGTACATACCTATTCTGGTAGCTGTGATCATCACCGCCCTGCGCATGACAGATAACCTGGCTATGGCTCTGGCCGCTCGCGGATTTGGTTTGAAGCCGGAACGGACCTGCTTCAGGGAGGTGCAGCTCGGCTCGATAGACAGGGTGGGTATAGCCGTCGTTCTCATCGGTTTCATCATCCTGGCCACGGTCAGGTTCAGGTATGGGCTGTGGGTTCAGCCCTGGTGAAGGAAGGGTAGAGAGTGTTTCGACCATTTGGCCTGCGAGATATCTTCATCGTCAAGGATTTGCAGCAGTTGGGTCTGCAGCTTGACCTGGAGCGGGCTATCATCTGGCCTCAATCGCCTCTGATGGCCGCTCTTGCTGCCCGTCTACCGGTCAACGAGATGGGTGCCCCCACCTATGTTCTGACTGCTGAGGAGAAGGGGAGAAAGAGGTATGGCTTCATCCAAATAAGGCCGAGACCGGAGCGGCCTGAATGTGATGTGGTTTACCTCGCCCCGGCCCTTTCTCAGGCATCGGACCCTTCCACGGGACAAATGATCTTGTACCGTCTCCTGACCCATCTCTGCCAGGAGGTTGGTAAGGCGGGGTGTCAACGCCTCTTTGCTGCCTTACCGGATGGTGGAGAGGAAGCGGATGTCTTCCGTCAGGTGGGGTTTGGCTCCTACTGCCGGGAGTATATCTACCGTATGACTCAACCGCCTGCTCCCTATGCTCCCACTCAACCGTTCCAGTGGCGTCAGCAACGGGCGGAGGACAGTTGGGGTTTGCAGCGGCTCTACGACCTCAGTACCCCTCATTTGGTCCGGCAAGCCGAGGGACTGGCCAGGGGGAGTTGGGAGCCACGGTACACCCATTGGCTGGGAAGACGGATGGATCGTCGCTACGTTTTGAAACAAGATAACGAGGTGTTCGGCTATCTGCACCTTACCCCAGGTCGTCAGGGGTACTGGCTTCGGGTGATGCTGCACCCAGATATCACTGATAGAGCAGAGGAACTACTCCGATCCAGCCTGGCCCAGGCCCTACCGCATCGGCCCCGACCCATCTACTGCAATGTCAGGGAATATCAGAGTGGGATGCAGGGCGCGCTGGAGAATTGCGGCTTTGAATATTTCTTTACTCGGTCCATCATGGTCAAACACACTACTGTCAGGGTCAGGGACTTTGTCATGAAACCTCTGCCAGCCATGGAGAAAGGGGTAGAAGCTAGCCCGACTATCTCACAGACCAATAAGGTCCGCTGAGTACTCGTGTGATGATAACTTTATGCCCTTCGAGCCCTCTGGTCGGCGGCTTCTATCCGATTGACGAGGGTAAAATCGAGAGGAAGGGAGGGATTATATGCCCATGTACGAGACAGAAACGATACTGAAAACCATAAAGCAATCGGAGAAAATGCGTCCGCAGATAACTGACGATCTGGAGGTGATGCTGGCCGTCCTGCCTCCCCAGATTCAGGATCCTCTCAAGCAGATCGAGGATAAGGATGACTTGCTGGAGGTGGTTCTGGACCTTGGCCGTCAGCCCGAAGCACGCTTCCTTAATCATGAGGTCATTCTCAGTTCTGAGGAAGTGGTCGAGGAGGACATCGAATATGTTGTCTCCCACATCGGCAGTTTCGGCGATGACAATCGCGCCGGGATCGAGCGTACCCTGCACCGTATCTCCGCTATCCGCAACCGGGAAGGAAGGATCGTAGGGCTTACCTGTCGGGTGGGGCGCGCTGTCTATGGCACCATTGACATTATCCGGGATATTGTCGAGTCGGGCAGGAGTATCCTGCTTCTGGGACGTCCTGGCGTGGGGAAGACCACCATGTTGCGTGAGGTGGCCCGTGTCCTGGCTGAGAAGAAGAGGGTGGTTATCGTGGACACCTCCAACGAAATCGGCGGCGACGGCGATATCCCTCACCCGGCCGTAGGGCGAGCCAGGCGTATGCAGGTCACTACCCCGACCTTGCAGCACGAGGTCATGATCGAGGCGGTGGAGAACCACATGCCCGAAGTGATCGTCATTGATGAGATCGGGCGCGAGTTGGAGGCTGCTGCCGCTCGCACCATCGCCGAACGCGGTGTTCAATTGGTGGGTACAGCCCATGGCAATACTTTGGACAACCTGATGATGAACCCCACCTTGGCAGACCTGGTGGGTGGCATACAGACTGTGACCCTCAGTGACGAGGAGGCACGTCGGCGTGGTACGCAGAAATCGGTCTTGGAACGCAAAGCCCCCCCCACTTTCGATGTGGTGATTGAGATTCAGGATTGGAACCGGTTGGCCGTCCGTCACGATGTGGCGGCAGCGGTGGACGCCATATTGCGCAATCGCTCCCAACCGGCTGAGATCCGCTATCGCGACGAGGCAGGGGAACTTTGCATCGAGGAAGCGGTCCTCCCGCCGCCAGGCGAAGAGACGGCGATGATGACCATCAGGGAGCAGGAGCCTTCACTGGCCCAGGCACGGACATTGCGCGTCTACCCCTATGGTGTCAGCCAAAACAAACTCCAACGGGCTGCTAAGGGGTTGGGCATCTCCATTGTCATCGTGGAGGCTTTGGGTCAGGCCGATGTGGTTATTACCCTGAAGAGCTACTATCGTAAACGCCCGCAACGGATTGTTGACGCTGAACGGCGGGGTATCCCCATCTACGTTCTCCGCAGCAACACCATTACCCAGATGCAGGACTGCCTGGCCGATATATTCCGTCTGCCTGTGGAGGTTGATCCCTTTGCTATTGCCTTGCAGGAGACTCAACAGGCTATTGATCTGGTGCTGGCTGGTCGTCGTTCATCGGTGGAGCTTTCGCCCCAGAGTGCCTATGTCCGTCGCCGCCAACACGAGATGGCCCGACGGGCCAACCTTATCTCCCGCAGCCGGGGCAAGGAACCCCGCCGCCGGGTACGAATATACGCCAACAATGGGACATGATAGTCAGGAGGTTGCCCCAGCGCAGCATCCGGGGGCATCATCGCGGTTCACTGTGGGAAGCGATGAAGAGTGAAGA
>JBHIDP010000168.1:0-6052 GCA_046760185.1 Anaerolineae bacterium | reverse complement strand
TAGTCGGAGACCTCTGTTCCCCCTACTAGTTGCCAGACCTCCTTTCCTGCGAACGACAGATGTGCATAGAAAGGCGCTATGCCCACAAGCTGACCCTTCTCATCCTGCACCGTCAGCAGGCGCAGGCCGTCGGGGGTACCGAAATGCTTCCACCAGTTGTTCTGCCATTGCCAGGTGAGGAAGATGGTAGGGCTGGGGCTTTGGGTCAAAAGGGAATTCCATTGCTGGTGCAGGGTATCAAAGATGGTGCTGTCAGTGTAGATTTCGACCTTCACCGATTCTCCCCGGTCCGATTAGCTGTGTTGATCTGGGACACCAATGTTATCTTGCAGTTGGTAGTAACCGTGGACACCCCGACCGATGCGTCGTAGCATCCCTTCCCTGATGGCGATCTTGATCATGTGCCTGATCTGTTTGTTGGAAAGGTCCAGCACCTCTTTGTTACGCAAAGCGCGGAGGCTGTTGTAGATCTGGATGAAGAGGACTGGCTGATCAAACTGGCGCATGGTGTCAATGAACACATCCCATTCCTCTGCTCCGATCTGTCCGGAATCCTCCTCCTCTTCATCACCTAACTCTTCCTTGTCCTCCGAAGGTTCCGGAGCGAACTGGCTCAATTCAAAAGGGTTCTCTTCAGGGAGAAAGACTTCGTTTACGGTGCCGCTGGTGAAGATCTGCACCAGGCCACGACGTTCCGCCTCCTTCACGAAATCCTTGAATTTGACGAAGGCACGCCCCTGCGAGTCCTTGTAATTGGCTTGATCGAAATCACCCAGGAGCTCGATCATTAATAGCTTCAAGGAGGCCAAGGTACAAGTGATGCCTCGCTTTCTTGCCAGGTGAACCGCCTCCACCAGTGTATCGTAAATGTCTTTCTTCTCCTCACCAGGCTTTTCTTCCATATCCATCAACTGGTGATAGAAGATGAACTCGTCGGCACTCTGTGCCAGGTGGGAGGAAGCTGCCCCGGCTACTCCGACCACCACTGCCTTTTTCCCATGCTGTCGAACGGTGTTGATCAGGGGGATGAAGTCCCGGTCACCGGTGACAAGAACGTAGGTTTTGATGTTGGGATAGCTGTACAGTGTCCTCATCATATCAATGACCAGGTGGATATCAACACTGTTTTTGATAGCCCGGCTGCTGCGGCTCTCATCACGGTCGTAGTAGTAAGTAGGCACGTACATCGGCTCAATGCTATTGGCGTAAAGAGCATTGGTTACCCGAGGGTAACGATACCAATCGGCGTAGGCCCGGGCGATGATCACTCGACCATATTCCTCGCACTTGTCCATGATGTGTTCGAAGTTGGGATTGACATTATAGTTGTTGCGCAGCGAGATGTAGACATTCTCGAAGTCTACGAAAACCGCTACGTCATTCCCGTCAACAATCTGAATCATACAAATCTCCTTTCTTTTAACCGACCTTGATCTCTTCTATTTTGATCTCCCTCTCTGTTGATGCTCCAACCGTTGACCCTCATCATCACTCTCCTTCAAACAATCGTCTGGTTACTTCTTCAAGGCTTACCCCTCTGACGGCGATGGTCTTCTGGCGGGACCTCTGTCCGGTTACTATCTCCACCTGCTCCCTGGACACTTCTAACCTTTTGGCCAGGAAGGTTATCAGGGCCTGGTTAGCCTTGCCCTCCGCCGGCGGAGCTGTCAGACGAACCTTGAGGGATTGGCCGTGGAGCCCGGCGATGGCCTCGCGGCCAGCCCTGGGCACGACCCTGACCCCAAAGAGGATTGCTCCCTGGCTCTCGGTGATCTTCAGTCCCATCTGCAACCCAATCCCTAATCTCTAATCTCTAATCCCTATCCCTAATCCCTAGCCGGGTTTAGAAGGTAGCTATCAAGGTCATCACTATGATGCGCTGCACTACCTCTAGCAGGATGATGGCCACCAGAGGACTGATGTCTATCATTCCTATGGGAGGGATAATACGGCGCAAGGGAGCCAGGATTGGCTCCGTCACCTGATAGATGAACATAATCACAGGGTGGTAAGGGTTGGGATTGATCCAGGATAGCAGTACTCTGGCGATGATGGCCAGGTTAAGGGCCAGGAAAAACAGATTGATGAACTGGATTAAAAAACTCATTTTTCGCTAAGACCTCCTAGATACCTCGATTTCTGATAGGCAGCCCAGATAGCACGAGATACGACAGTGCGCAAGCCTCCTTTCTCCAGTTGGTAAAGTGCCTCGGCTGAAGTGCCTCCGGGGGAGGTTACCATATTGCGTAGCTGAGCAGGATGTTGAGTAGAGCGTCGGGCAAAGGTAACTGAGCCCTGCATGGTCTGCAAGACCAACTGCTGGGCGACGCGGCGGGAGAAGCCAAGGTGTACACCGGCGTCAATGAGGGCCTCCATGAAGAGGAAAATGTAGGCTGGTCCTGTACCACTGAGGGCTGTAGCCATGTCCAGATAGTCCTCCTCTTCCACATATATCTCTTCCCCCAGGGCTTGCAGGATAGTCTGAGCCTGGCCCCGTTGTTTCTCCGTGGTCTCCTTGGTTGCGGTCCAGACGGTCATTCCCTCTCCAACCTGGGCTGGAGTATTGGGCATGGAGCGCACAATGGCCTGATGGTCCAGTCCGTGAGCGATGACACTGATCCTGGCCCCAGCTACAATAGAGAGCACCAGTGCCTCTGGTTGAATCAGCCCTTTAAGTTCGACCAAGACCGGAGCCAGCACCTGCGGTTTCACCGACAGGACGACGACGTCTCCCTTCCTGGTTGCCTCCTTGTTGTCAGTAGTGGGGACCACACCGTAACGCTCCTTCAGTTCTTGACCGCGCTCCGGGCGTGGCCCACTAGCGATGATCTGCCCGGCTTCGATCAATTCCTGGCTCAATAGGCCTTGGATCATAGCCTCGGCCATGATGCCGCTCCCAACAAAAGATAGCGTGATGTCCTGAAGCATAGAATCCTTCCTTGCCTACTACCGGCGACGCGCTCCGAAGATAGCGGTGCCAATGCGCACCAGGGTGGCTCCCTCTTCAACGGCGACCTCAAAGTCGTTGGTCATGCCCATGGACAGATGTGGCCATCTGGCTTCAGGAAACTGTTCCCTCAGCTCATCGCGCAGGTTCCTCAGTTTTCGAAAGACCGGCCGCACTGTCTCCGCATCGGGGACGTAGGGAGCCATGGTCATCAGCCCCTGCACCTCGAGCTGGGGCAGAGCCAGGATATCCCTCACCGCAGCGAAGAATGACTGCGTTTGTTCCTCCTTCTGCGCTCCTCCCACCAAGGGAAATCCGTATTTGCTCTCCTCACCCGAGACATTCACCTCCAGCAAGACCGGCATGATCAGGCCGAAGCGGCCGCAGCGCTTGTTGATCTCCTGGGCCAGGCGGAGGCTGTCCACGGAGTGAATGGTGGAGAAAGCTTTGACCGCATCTCTCACCTTGCGCCGTTGCAGGTGACCAACCATGTGCCAGGTGATTTCCGGCGGTAGTTGCTCTATCTTGGGGAGCGCTTCATATACCCGGTTCTCGCCGAATTCCCGCAATCCCAGGTCAATCGCGGCCTGGATTCGCTCCACTTCTACCAACTTGGTTATGGCCACCAAGGTCACATCCCGGAACTCCCTCCCCGACCGCTCTGCCGCCTCCGCAATCCTCTCCTGGACCTCCTGCAGGTTGGCCTCGATGTCAGCCATACGCCCAATCGCTACCTAATCCCTAACGCCCTAATCCCTATTAACCCCCCGAAACGCCCTGTCTTCCCTCCCTCCGCCCGGTGGGAGAAGAACTGATCAACATGGCAGGCGGTACACAACTTTGACATTTCCACCTGGGTCACGCCTACCTCGGTCAGTTGACGGCGGTTGGCCTCCCAGAGGTTGAAGTGCCATACGCTGTCCCTCTGAGGATGGAGCAGGTCCCCCCAGTAGGGAATTGTGCTGCGTACCCTCTCCACCGTCTCCTGATTGACCTGGTAGCAGCAGGGGCCGATAGAGGGGCCGATGCCGGCTCTAATGTCATCAGGCTGGCAACCGAAGACCTCCGTCATGGTCAAGGCCGTCCTTTGGGCGACCTTGGCCACAGTGCCCTGCCGCCCGGCGTGGGCAAGTCCTATCACCTTGTGCCTGGGATCGTAGAGGATGATGGGGACACAATCGGCGAAGCGCAGCATCAAAGGTGTGTCAGGCAGAGCGGTGACCAGGGCATCGGTGTCAGGGATGATGCGGCCACGGTCGCTGGCCTGGACCACCCGAACCTGGTTGCCGTGTACCTGGCGGGCTGAGACCTGGTGAGCGGCGGTAACCCCCAGAGCGGCGTAGATCAGTTCATGGTTGGCCCGTACTGCTGCCTCATCGTCACCTACCAACCCACCGACATTGAGGGAGGCAAAGGGAGGGGCACTAACTCCCCCTAGTCTGGTGAAGATGCCGTGAGTTATCTCATTGTAGCAAGCCAGATTCTCGAAACGATAATAGGTGAGGGAGCCACAGCGCTCTTTTAACAATGCAGACCTTTCCTGGTTCAGCGTTGCTGCCTGTAGTTGACAACATAGTTTAACATAGAAAGAGTTGAAAGGCAAACGTTTGTTCGTTGTTTCGGTTGGGCAAAACTGTGGTATAATAGACTGTGCGACAATCCCTCTACACTCTCAAGAGGATTCTGGAGGACAGATAGCAGACCCTTCAGCGGATGGAGAGTGGATAACGGGAGGTGACAATCTATGCGCTCTTTGACATCTGACTACAATTTGTATATAATTGGCTACAGATTGTAGTCAATAGGAGGCTCTTTGTGCTGGAATTGCTTTTCTCGTCGTCGGCACGGGTCAAGGTGCTGACCCTGCTGCTGACCAACCCGGAAAACCGGTTCTACCAGCGGGAGATTCAGGCCCTCACCGGGCTACCGGTGCGGGCTGTGCAGCGGGAGCTAGCCCGGCTGGAGACTTTGGGCTTGTTGCAGCGAGCCGCCGAGGGCAACCGGGTCTATTACAGTGTGGACCGGGGCTTCTTTCTTTTCCCGGAGCTAAAAGGGTTGGTGCTCAAGACCGCCGGGCTGGGCTCCTTCCTGCGGGAACACCTGGCCAGCGAGGAACGCATCTCTGTGGCTTTCATCTACGGCTCTTATGCTGCCGACCAGGAGACGACGACCAGCGACATTGACTTGCTGGTGGTGGGAGAGATCAGCAGCAAGGACCTGCACGCTGCTTTGCGCCAGGCCCAGGACGTGATGCACCGGGAGATCAACTATGTCCTTTATAGCCCGGCCGAGTTTTGCCAGAAGGCACAAGAGGGGGATGGCTTCCTGCAGAACGTGCTGAGCAGCCCCAAACTATTCCTGAAGGGAGACGATGAGGCTCTATTAGCTCTATGGAGGTCGTAACCATGAAGCTATTCCTCTCTAGCACCTGGAAAGACCGGCACGAGACCCGCCAGCGGCTGGTGAAGGCCATCGGCGAGGTATTCGGCGAGGCGTTCCACCTGGTGTACATGGAACGCTTCGGCGCGGACACTCAGCCGCCCTTCGACGTCTGCCTGCGCCACGTGCGTCAGAGCGATGTCTTCGTCCTGCTCATCAAGTGGCGGTACGGCTGGGTGCCGGAGCGCCCAGAGAACGCCGACAAAGGCTGGTCCATGACCCGCTGGGAGTACGAGACGGCCTGCCAGCAGGGGCTGACCATCCTGCCCTACTTCTGGGAGGGCGACACCATCCCGCGTCAAGAGGCCCAGACCTACGTCAGCGATTTGCCGCACCTCGAGGCGTTCAAGGAGACGGTGCGGGAGCGCCAGTCCCCGGCCCGTTTCAAAGACGACGAGGAGTTGACCTACCTGGTGTTGGGCGACCTGTACCAGAAGGTGCTGCGCCGCGCTCCTGCACCGGAGGTGCCCCTGCCCCGCCTGTCCCCGGACGTCCCGCCTTCGTCCCGCTTCGAGTTGCGCGGCATGGACTGGTACGAGGAGGCCGACGCCCCCTACTTCCACGGCCGTGACAGTGACGTGGCTGCCCTGCGCGACCTGCTCCTGGCCCACCCGGTGGTGCGTCTGACTGGCCCCAGCGGGGTGGGCAAGAGCAGCCTGCTGCGGG
>JBHIDP010000167.1:0-6053 GCA_046760185.1 Anaerolineae bacterium | reverse complement strand
CCCAGTGGGGGCATGGGAGCCCCCGCTGCTGGGTTTTCGGATAGGCTCTTAGTACATGGCTATTCTACCACCTTTTCTCTCCTATTTCAATGCGCTGTTGGTTACAGCGCTCCTTGCCGTTTTTCCCTGAGTCGTGCTACAATTGCCCGGCATACTGCTGTGTATCCCTGACTCTGAGAGCGCAATGATGAGATTAGAAGAACTGATGGCCAAGCTGCCGGAAGCGGCTATCGCTGGTCCCGTTAAAGTGGAAGTAACCGGAATAACCCATGACTCCCGCCAAGTCCAACCGGGCGACCTCTTTGTGGCTATCAAAGGGCTGAACGTTGATGGGCACCACTGCATCGCCGAGGCCATCGAGAAAGGGGCTGTGGCTATCGTTGTGGAAAGGGAACTGAAGGAGTTCTCCCAGTTCCCTTTAGTTCCCTTTTTCGTCGTCCCTGATTCCCGGGAGGCCCTGGCTCATCTGGCGGCTGTCTGGCACGGTTTCCCTGCCAGGAAACTGAAGGTTATCGGCGTGACCGGCACCGACGGCAAGACGACAACGGTGGAGCTGATCCGGGCCATTCTTGAAGCAGCGGGCCACAGAACGGGCCTGATTGACACGGTGAAAGCGGTCATCGGCCAAGAGGTCTATGATACCGGTTTCCATACCACTACTCCTGATGCTCCGGACGTGCAGCGCTTTCTGGCTCAGATGGTAGAAGCGGACACCGAGTATGTCGTCCTGGAGGCCACCTCCCACGGCCTGAGCCAGCACCGGGTAACAGCCGTTGACTTCGACCTGGGTGTGATCACCAACATCACCCATGAGCACCTGGACTATCATGGCACCTTCGAAGAGTACCGGGAAGCCAAGGCCCGCCTTTTTCGCAGCTTGAGTACCTCTTTTCGCAAGCCCGGTGTGCCCAAGGTAGCGGTCCTCAACGCCGACGACCCCTCTCTCCCCTACCTGCAAACCATCCCCGCCGATCAGCGTTGGACTTATGGGCTGAACAACCCGGCTGATGTCAGCGCCCGTGGCCTCCTCCCCACTTCCAGCGGCACACGGTTTCAGGTGGTGACTCCCCGGGGCTCTTTTCTGGTCGAGACTCCCCTCCTCGGTCAATTCAACCTGTACAACATCCTGGCCGCTGTCACGGTGGGCCTCTCTCAGGGGATATCAGAGGGAGCTATGCAGGAGGGGATCAGGAGGGTGAAAGGGGTGGTGGGGCGCATGGAGAGGGTGGAGATGGGCCAGGATTTCACCGTCATCGTTGACTTCGCCCATACGCCCAACGCCCTGGAGCAGGTTCTGGAGACGGTGCGCAGCCTCACCGCGGGGAGGGTGATCGTCGTCTTCGGCTGTGCCGGGTTGCGTGACCGGACCAAGCGGCCCATGATGGGGGAGATCGCTGGCCGGCTGGCCGACCGGGTGGTCATCACCGCCGAAGACCCCCGCACCGAAAGCCTGGATGAGATCATGGGCCAGATCGTAGTCGGGTGCGAGAAAGTGGGGCGGGTGGAGGGAGAAGACTACTGGCGCATCGGCGACCGGGAGGAGGCTATTGCCTACGCTATCCGAATGGCCCAGCCTGGGGACCTGGTCATTGTCACCGGCAAAGGGCACGAGCGGACGATGTGCTTCGGCACCACGGAGTATCCCTGGAGCGACCATGAGGCGGTGGTCAAGGGGTTGAGGAGGAGGGGCTATTGATCAGAGTCTGGCTAAAATGAGTTGGGGAGTGGAGCCTTCAGGCGGAAAAGACCGGCTCACCTGTCCTGGCGCACAGGTGCCAGGGAAAGCCTTGACTCCAACTTGTTTTAGCTGCACCCTTATTGATCATCGGTGCCTTCAGCCAGCCCAAGGTGGCCTTGGATGAACTCCAGGGCTAGCTTCAGTGTCTCCTCCTTCGAGTGCGCGGCGGTATCAATCGCCAGGTCTGCCTCCAGGCTGGGGATCACCGGTTGGGCCTTTTCGATGAACTGGGGACGGGTGATCTCGTACGGAAAGTAGCCGTCATCCTCCTCGCTTCTGCCCTCGGCTCTGGCCAGCAACACCTCTTTGGGCGCTACCAGTTTGATGGTCAGCATATTGACGATGTCGGTGGTGACATCGCGATACCAGAGGTTCAAACCGGTGCTGACCACGATGACGCAATCAGCCCACGATGCGGCCGGACGGTCGTAGCCACGTAACAGCTCCCCGAAGGCCAGCCAGGCCTCGACCTCATCCCGCAACTGGTTACGGAAATGGCCGATGGGATAGACAGGGAGGCCCAGTTCCCTTTCCAAACCCTCGGCCAGGGTGGTCTTCCCCGCGCAGACAGAGCCGACGATACTGATGATCATCTCCCCCTCCTCCTTTGACTGGGCCACCTATCATTCCAACCTGAATTGCCTCGGTTCATCTATGTGTGCTATAATAGCCCCCAATTGCATCGGCCCAATCCCTAACCCGGAGGTTCATGTCCCATGGCTGCTTTGAGAATCGTTCTTCTCCTCACCGGCTTGGCTCTGATAGCTTCCATCCTGGGTGGCTGTCAGTTGGGTGGCCCCAACCCTACGCCAACCCCCACCAAGACACCCAAGCCACCCCCGGGCACCTCATCGCTCCCCAGCGAGGTGCCCACAGCGACCGTCCCCCCGGTAACCCCTACCGCAACTGCGGCAGCCGCCCCAACCCTGACCCCTGATCAATGTCCCTTCACCGGGGAGAAGATGGCCGACAGGCCCTGGCAGCAGCGTCGGCCCTTCGCCATCAAAATTGAGAACGGTCCTGGTTCCAGACCTCAATCGGGACTACAGGATGCGGACATCGTCTTCGAGCATCTGACCGAAGGGGGTATCACCCGCTTCACTGCTCTCTTCCTCTGCCATGAGAGCCAGGCCCTGGGGCCCGTCCGCAGCGGCCGCCTCATTGACCTGGAGATTCCGGTCATATTCCACGCTTTCTTCGCCTACTCCGGAGCCAGTCCTCCTGTCATGAGGAAGCTCGAGGCCTCCGACTTCGCGGAGTTGATCCTCTCGGACTGGTATGCCGATCCGTGCTTCTACCGCTTGGAGGAAACAGCAGACAGGCCTCGGGAGCATACCCTCTACAGCAATACCGAACTGCTGTGGGAGGTCGCCGAGGAGAGGGGTTGGAACACGCCGCAGGACCTGACTTTCCTAGCCTTCTCGGAGACACCTCCGACCGGTGGGTCACCGACGACTCGCATATTCATCCCCTACAGCAAGGATTACTCCGACGTCCTCTACAAGTACGATTCCGAGCAGGGAAACTACCTTCGCTCCGTCCTTGGCAAGCCCCACACCGATGCCCTGAGCGGTGAGCAGATAAGGGTCACCAACGTGCTGGTCATCTACGTCAATCACGTGGAGACCCTCATCATCGAGGACGCCCTGGGAAGCCGTTCGGTCGAGATCCAGCTCTGGGGAGAGGGACGAGCCCAGCTCTTCCGCGACGGGCAGGTCTATGAGGCTAAATGGGTACGAAGCGGGCGTTATGCCCCCTTGCTCTTCCTCTACGGGGAGGAGGAGCGCATACCCCTCAAGCCTGGAAATACCTGGATCCAGGTGGTGCCTCTTAACATGGAACTGGAGGTCAAGTAGGTTCATTCTATCACAGGTCGAATCTAGGGTAAAGAGCGGGGAGCAACGACTTTACAAATCTGCCAAAATTGGGTAAAATATGACCAAATAACTCTATTTACCAGAAAGTGAGGAAACGGATGGTTAACGAGGAAAATATCTGGACAGCCTTGAAAGAGGTTCTTGACCCCGAACTCATGATCAATGTGGTTGATCTGGGGTTGGTATACAAGGTGGAGCTTGAAGGGAAAAGGGTCGAGGTGGATATGACCCTGACCTTTCCTGGGTGTCCGCTCCATACCTTCATCACCCATCAGGTTCAACAGAAACTCCTTGCCCTCGAAGGGATTGAGGAGGCTGAGGTCAACCTGGTCTGGGAGCCCCCCTGGAATCCTGGCATGATGTCTGAGGCAGCCAGGCAGCAGTTGAGTTGGGCCCCCTGGGCTGAACAAGAGGTGAGTCAGGGAACGGAGTCAGGGGAGGAGGATTAATGTAATGATCGCTTTTGCCTTGAGCGGGGGAGGAAACCGCGGAGCCCTGGAAGCAGGGTCTCTGGAGGCCCTCTTCGAGCACGGCATCCGCCCCGATATCCTGGTCGGCACCTCGGCCGGGGCCATGAACAGCGCCTTCATCGCTACTGACCCCAGCCTGGAAGGGGCCAGGAAACTGAGCGCCTTGTGGCTCAAGGTAAGGAAGCAGGATGTCTATCCTGGCAACCTGCTCACCATGGCCTGGCGCTTCATCACCGGCCAGGACAGTCTCGTCCCCAACGATAACCTGCGCCGCCTGGTTGAGGCCAACATGCCTCCCGGCTTCGAGCGTTTTGGGGATATCACCGCTGTGCGGTTGTACATCACGGCGGCCAACCTCAACACTGCTACCCTCTATCTCTTCGGCGACGATCCCTCCGCGACTCTGATTGATGCGGTGATGACCAGCGCCGCCATCCCGGCCATTTTGCCTCCCCTGGTGTTCGACGGCTGGCAGTACGTGGATGGAGGGGTGGTGGCCAACGTGCCCCTCAGCATCGCTGTGGAGAAGGGAGCTACGGAGGTGTATGTCATCAACGTCGGGTTCTCCGGCCGTGCTCGCCGGGACATTCACGGCGTGTACCACATCGCCGATCAGGCTCTCACTACCCTCACGTACCAGCAGTTGCTGGACGACATACGGGAGGTGGGGGAAAGGCCGGAGGTGACCGTGCACCACATCTTCATCGAGGCTTTCGGGCACCTGCGCTGGGACGATTTCGATCATGCGGCGGAGATGGTAGAGGAAGGGCGGAGGGTGACCAGAGAGTACCTGGAGGGGCGACCTCCCGACGTCAGCCGGGCCTTCGCCCTGCCCGAAGCGGCACCTCCACCGCCGGGAGCAACCATCTGGGTTCCACCGCGCCGCCGTTGAGGTCAGGTTCGGAGAGAGGGCTGAAACGAAAAAGAGGGGGAGGTGATGTAGAATCGCCTCCCCCTCTCGCTATTGCTACCTTTAGCACTCGTGCAGAACCAATATCCCTCTTGCGCCCTCGCTTCAGCCTCCTAAATGGGATTCAAGAGCGGGAAGTCATTGTTGCACGAGTACTTAGGCCACAGCCGCCAGGAACTCCTTCAAGCGCTCCTCCAGGTGCTTCTTCGGCACGGCGCCGATGATGCGGTCTACCTCGCGTCCTCCGGCGAAGATGATGAGGGTGGGGATGCCCTGCACGTTGTACTGGATTGAGGTCTGGGGGTTGTTGTCTACGTTGAGTTTGGCGAAGTTGATCTTGCCTTCGTACTCCTCTGCCAGCTCTTCAACGATAGGGGCTATCATCCTGCACGGCCCGCACCAGGGGGCCCAGAAATCAACCACAGTGGGCAGCTCTGCATCTATCACTTCTGCCTGAAAGATGTCATCACTTACTTCGAAAGGTTTACCCATTTTGTTTCACTCCTTGATCTGTGTTTACGTTTTGGGCAACCGCAAGGGTTGCCCCTACCATCGTTTTCTGTGCTTCATGGCGCACCTATGGTGAACAACCTTGAGACCCAGTTCATGGCTGGTACGGATAGCCTCCTCTGACTCAGCACCTGGCTGTATCCAGACCCTTTCGATCCCCAAGCGGGCGCACTCCTTGATCACCTCGACCGTGACCTGGGGCGGTACCACAATGTCCACCACTGCCGGCTTCTCCGGCAGGTCGGCCAGGCTGGGATAGCAAGGCACCCCCTCGATTTCCGTGGCGTGGGGGTTTACCGGGTAGACGTGGTAGCCGGCCTCCCGCAGGTTGCGGAAGATGATATTGCCGTACTTCTCCCGGTTGTTGGAGGCACCGACCAGGGCCCAGGTGCGCAGGTTGATGAACTCCTCGATCAGGTCCTCCTGAGTTGTAATCAGGTGCTGATCCATTGTCAGTTCCCTCATGGCTCCGTTGCGGAGCATGTTATTATAGCACAGGAGGGCCGATTCTCTAAATCAGAGTTAGGCCCATGAGAAAGCCCCCGCCC
>JBHIDP010000166.1:0-6055 GCA_046760185.1 Anaerolineae bacterium | reverse complement strand
CTATTGATTCATCTCGTAGATCAGCCGCAGCCCTTCAATGGTCAGGTTCTGATCCACAAATTCAATGACCTCCGTCTTGCTGGCCACAAGCTCGGCCAGGCCTCCTGTGGCGATGACCTTGGCCTCTCCTCCCAATTCGGCCTTAATGCGTTTGGTCAATCCTTCCACCATAGCCACGTAGCCGTAGAGTACCCCTGACTGCATGCTGTGCACCGTATTCTTGCCAATGGCCCGTGGGGGGAAGAGGAGGTCAATGCGAGGCAGTTGAGCCGCTCGCTGAAAGAGGGCCTCAGCCGCAATGCCGATACCCGGTGCAATGGCTCCACCCAGGTAGTCCCCTTCGACCGACACAGCATCAAAGGTGGTCGCGGTGCCGAAGTCAATAACGATGGCCGGCAGACCGTAGAGCTTGCGGGCTGCCAAAGCATTCACCACGCGGTCCGCTCCCACCTCGCGAGGGTTGTCGGTCAGGATGCGCACCCCCACCTTGATACCTGTGCCCACGATAAGAGGCTCAACCCCCAGGTAGCGCCGGGCCAGGTCAGCGAAGGGGGTAACCAGCGGGGGAACAACACAAGCCATGATGCAACTCCCTATCTGGGAGAGTTGCAGCCCTCGTTGGGTGAAGAAACTGGCCAAGAGCACGGCGTACTCGTCAGCCGTCTTCTGGGCATCGGTAGCAGCCCGCCAGTGGGCAACTAACTGCTCCCCGTCATAGACCCCGGCCACGATGTTGGTGTTGCCAATGTCAAGGGCGAGAAGGTGTTTCATGATCAATCCCCTGTGAAGGTTCAAGATTTCTTACGTATCCTGGCTGGACTCAAGGGGTGGAAGCGCTCTCCCAGGACCTCCTCGGCCGGGTTGACGACGACGAAGGCATTCGGGTCGGCTGCGTAGACGAGCGATTTGAAATGGGCCACCTCCGTTGGAGCAAGGGCACACAGCAGCACATCGCGTGGTTGTCCGGTGAACATGCCTGTCCCGCGTAGAGCTGTCACCCCCCTGTTCAACTCACCAAGCAGGCGGTCGGCGACCGCCCTGCCGTTCTTGGTGATGACGAAGGTCAAGTGGTGGGGCCTGCGCAGCGGCCACCCCTCACCGGGCAGGATGCGACTGGTGGCTTCGGCCAAGTCATGCAACAGGTGTCCCGTTACGGCGAAAGTCTCATGGCGCGGCAGCACCTCGCCGGCTGATTCCTGGAGGCCGACGGTCAGCAGAGCGATCAGCACCAGGGCCGCATTGAAGAGGGCTCCTGCCCACAACAGGACCGGGCCGGGCAGGGGGCCAATGGCTGCCCGTTGCACGAACTCAGACCACAACGTGGTGGGAGTGGGGTGGAGGGCTACTTTGATAACCCAGCTCAAGGCCAGGATCAGGAAGACCCAGATATAGTTGCGGCGCAGGCGACGGCCCAAAGCCTCCCAAACGCTGACAGGGAACTGGGGTTGCAGCAGATTCTCCACCAGCGATTGGGCCCAATCCTTACCCGGGGCAAAGGGGGGAGCCAGCATCGCACCGAAGAAGTCGGTCTCCATCAGACGGACGCGGTAGGCCCACAACTCGTAGTAGCGGTAACGTCGCGCTTCGATGAACAGGAACAGGGCGGCCAGCAGGCTGTTGAGGACGAGGACCACATGGGGGTGAGTGGGGTCACTGAAGGTGAAGGTCAGCACGGCGGCCGTGGTCACTACAGCCCAGTTGGTGGTATGATCCAGCCTCATTCGCCAGGTATTGGAACGGGACATCTCACCGCGGTAGAAGTGGGCCATGGCCGAGGTAAATTCGCTGGGGGAGATGCGATAGCCACGGAAGGTCCATACCGAGTCCGCAGCCTGATCATGCTGACTGGTCGTCTGATCCTCATCGGCTGTCACCGATTGTGAACTTCGATTACTCGACATAAGTTATCCAACTCCTTTCTACCTATCAGACACTAAACAGAGGAAAAAGATGGCACCTTCGATTATCCCACTCGGCCGGTGATGTACTCCTCAGTCCGTTTCTCTTTAGGTCGGGTGAAGATCTGATTGGTCGAGCCGTATTCTATCAATTCCCCCAGCCAGAACAGACCGGTCCAGTCTGAGACGCGGGCCGCCTGCTGCATGTTGTGGGTGACGACAACGATGGTGTAGTCCTCGGCCAACTCTCGCATCAATTCCTCGATCTTCAGAGTGGCAATAGGGTCCAGGGCCGAACAAGGCTCATCCATGAGGATCACCTCCGGCTCCACGGCAATGACCCGGGCGATGCAAAGCCGTTGTTGTTGACCTACATCCAGGGCCAGGGCCCGGCCGCGCAGGTTATCCTTCACCTCATCCCATAGGGCGGCTCCTGCCAGGCTTCGCTCTACCAGAGTGTCTAGCTCGTCCCGTTCCACCAGGCCCAGGATGCGCGGACCAAAGGCTACGTTATCGTAGACCGATTGGGGAAAGGGGTTGGGTCTTTGGAAAACCATCCCCACCCGCCGCCGAAGCTCCACCACATCAAAGTCGGGCTGGTAGATATCTTCCCCGTCCAGGAGAACCTGACCTTCCACACGAGTGCCCGGTATAGTATCGTTCATGCGGTTCAGCGTACGCAAGAAAGTTGATTTGCCACAGCCCGAGGGGCCGATGAGGGCGGTGATTTGCCGCTCCTTGATGTCAACAGTGATTCCCTCCAAAGCCTGATTGTCGCCGTAGAAGAAATTCAAGTCGTTGACTGTCATCTTGCTTTTCATATTAGACATTCTATCACAGATGAGGTTCTTTTTACAAGTAATCGCTCCAATGATATAATCTTCTTCGTGAAAGTTGTAGCAAAATGGCTCAGGGCCTGGATTCCCTTAAGCCTGGCTGCCCTGCTAGCAGTATCGGCGGCTTGTGGTCCCTCTCTGAGCAAGGGCGTTTCGAAAGGAGCCGGTGCTGTCCTGACCGTTCAGAACAAAGGGTCGGACACTATGGTCAACCTTGCTCTGGCCTGGGCTGAAGCCTACATCGGAGAGCACCCCGAGCTACGCATCTCGGTCACTGGCGGGGGGTCAGGCACAGGGATCGCCGCTCTTCTCAACGGCACGGTTGACATCGCCAATGCCTCGCGGGAGATGAAGCCGGAGGAGATAGAGAGGGCCAAAGCTAACGGCATCATCCCTGTTGAACACGTGGTAGCTCGTGATGCTATAGCCGTGGTGGTAAACCCTTCTAATCCTGTCACTGGTCTGACCATGGCCCAAATCTCGGATATCTACAGCGGAGCTATTACCAACTGGCAACAGGTAGGGGGTGAGAACCGTCCCATCGTGCTTCTATCGCGGGAGAGCAACTCCGGTACTCATGTTTATTTTCTGGAGCGGGTGATTCGATCTGTGCCGGGGAGGGAGAATGCCTTCTTCTCCCCGGAGACGCTGCTGATGCCCTCCTCTGAGGGGATTAGCAGTGAAATACGTCAGAATCCCAACGCTATCGGCTACGATGGGCTGGGATATGTCACCCCTGACCAAAAGCCTCTCAAAGTGGCTGAGACGGCAGCCGGCCCTTACGTGGAGCCAAGCATTGAGACGGTCAACGCCGGCACTTACCCCATCGCCCGGCCCCTCTACATGTACACCAATGGTGAGCCAACGGGGATGATCAAGGAATACCTGGACTGGATTGTCAGCGATGAGGGGCAGGCTATTGTTAAGGAGCTAGGGTTCGTGCCACTGGGGAGCGAACAGTGAACAGACAGTTCGTCTGCTTCTTCATGTTGATGGTGTTGGTGGTGATGAGCATTGCCTGCGGGTTAATTCTCATGCTAATTGCACCCAAGCTGAGGGAGGAGGCAATATTGGCTCCTACACCTCTGCCTACCCCTGTGGTGGTCAGGATGGAAAAGGCTGATTGGGAGGGTTATCTATCCCTTCGTGGAAGAGAGGGATATTTCTACCTTAAGGAATTCAGGATTTCCTGGGAAGAACTCAAGGGAGGGAAAATCTTGGAGTTCAAGGCTCCCATCGTTGCTTTCACCACCGGTATTTATCTCCGTATCCCTGACAGCGTTGACCTCTGGGCCCAGGCAACCCGGCTCAACGAGAACAAGATGGAGTTATCTCTTGGTTACCTCAACGACGAAGAAGAAAAGGAGCATGCAATCCGTCCATACTCTTGGAGGGGGAGGCCTGAAGACGTTCGAGAGCTGTGGATCGACGCGACTTGGAGGGGGGACGACTTCTATACGTTGGATGCCAAGGTCAAAGTCCAGTCTGGGGAGATCATCATGCACGTTTATGGTTCGCGATAGTTCCCTACTCTTTGAGGGTCAGAGGGAGTTGATGTGAAAAGGTCAAACCTCACCGAACTCACCATCGAGGGCCTGATCAAGGCAACCGGCTTCTCGGCCATCGTCTTTGTGCTCCTTATTCTGTTTTTCCTGCTTCGCGAGGGAGCGCCAGCCTTCTGGCGGGTTCCTCCCAGTAATCTCTTCGGCCAGCATTGGTATCCTACCTTTGATATCTATGGTACCTTGCCGCTCATCCTGGGCTCTCTCCTGGTCACGGCCGGAGCTGTGGCCATCGCCCTGCCTCTCGGTCTGGCCAGCGCTATCTACATCGGTGAAGTTGCGCCCGAATGGGTCAGGGAGATTCTCAAGCCCACCATCGAGGTCCTGGCCGGCATCCCATCGGTGGTGCTGGGTTTCCTGGGCATGGTGGTGGTCGCGCCCCTGGTCAGAGAGTATCTCAGGGTACCGACCGGGCTCACTGCGCTGACCGGTTCGATCATGCTGGCCTACATGGCCCTACCAACTATCATCAGTGTAGCTGAAGACGCTTTGGATGCTGTGCCCAAGGACTATCGGGATGCAGCCCTGGCTCTGGGTGCTACTCAGTGGCAGACTATCTGGCGAGTGGTTGTGCCGGCTGCCAGGTCAGGTATCATCATCGCCGTGATGTTGGGAGTAGGACGGGCCATTGGTGAGACTATGGCGGTGATGATGGTCACCGGCAACGCAGCCCGCATGCCCATCACCCTGGATTCCATAGTTCGCCCTGTACGTACCATGACCGCTACCATCGCCGCCGAGATGGGGGAGGTAGCCCAGGGGAGCACCCACTACCACGTGCTGTTCGCCATCGGCATCATTCTCTTCCTCGTGACCTTTGTGATCAATGCCGTGGCCTCTACCGTTATCATCCGCGGTGGCCCGCGAAGAGGCGGACGGCTTCTGTTGTGAGAGTACAAGGGAAGATAGACATGTCCCGCCATGCCACTCAAAGGATTGCCTTTGCCCTTGTGACCCTGGCCACCACACTGGTGGTCATCCCTATCCTGTTAGTCATCTTCTTCCTCGTCGTACAAGGAGTAGGGGCTCTCACCTTAGAGTTCCTGACCGCCGTACCACGCAGCGGCATGAGGGAAGGTGGAATCCTGCCAGCTATCGTGGGCACGGTGTTATTGACCATCGGAACAGCTATAGCCGCTATCCCCCTGGGGATTGGAGCGGCCGTCTACCTGGCCGAATACGCCCGCGACACCTGGGCCACCCGGGCCATCCGCATGGCCATTATCAATCTGGCCGGTATTCCCTCGGTGGTCTATGGCCTGTTCGGTCTGGGTCTCTTCGTCCTCTTCCTCCAGTTCGGGACCTCCATTCTGGCCGGCTCTCTGACCCTGGCCATCCTCACCCTTCCAGTGATCATCAGCACGGCTGAGGAAGCCATCCTCTCCGTCCCCCAATCCTTCAGAGTGGTCAGCATCTCCCTGGGCGGCACCAGGTGGCAGACGATAAGGCATCAAGTGCTGCCTCATGCTTTGCCGGGGATCATCACTGGCCTCATTCTGGGGTTGGAACGGGCGGCGGGGGAGACGGCTCCCATCCTCTTCACCGTAGCTGCTTTTTATCTCCCGCGCCTGCCTCGTTCCCTCTTCGACCAGACGATGGCCCTGCCCTATCACCTTTACGTCATCTCCACCCAGGTGCCAGGCATGCCGGCTAGAATCCAATACGGCACCGCCCTGGTGCTCCTGGCCCTGGTCCTTTCCATGACCCTGGTGGCTACCCTGATCCGAAGCCGGTTCAGACGGAGAAGGCAGTGGTAGGG
>JBHIDP010000165.1:0-6075 GCA_046760185.1 Anaerolineae bacterium | reverse complement strand
CCTAACACCTATCCCCTGTGTAATTCTAGCCACACCCTTGAAAAAGTCAAGCCTGGGCCTGATTACTATGTGCCCACCCCGCTCATGCTGTCGAGCGAGAATCGCGAGGGCTCCCTGCCAGGCGAAATGCCCACCCTGTTGCCTGAAAGGGCAGCTCTGACCCAAGAAAATGCCTCTCCCACGAGAAATTCCCTTCCCTGGAAGAGGCATTCATCGTTGCCGCCCGCGCCCTCTCTATACCATACGCACGGCCTGCCACATAGCCGAGCTCCCAAATGGCAAAGATGTCCATCACCCCATGAAGGAGATGCTCGAGGGCGCGGGTATCAGACTCGTCACAGCCCTGGCAGCGAGCAGACAGCTTAGCGCTGTCACCTACACGAAGCTCCATGCCCAACGCCAGTTGAGTGCCCGGAATATCTCAGGTCTGGCAGCGAGCAGGTGGCTTGGCACTGTGACTGAGTCTTCACGATAGCGCATCTACAGAGTGAAGCGTATGCTAGGGGCGATTAGATGTGTCGTAGGAGTTCGAGGTCGTGGTGGAGGAACGCGTCGGCCGCTTCCACTACCACACCATAGAGAGCCTCTGGAGCCGCATCTTTGACCCGCTGAGCAAATTGGGGGAACCAGCGGCCCAGGTGCTGACCGATAAAGGCGCACTGGCGATCCTTGGCCTGAGTGCTCACTTCCAGAGCGTCCTCTTCCCAGGCCCGCGCTTGCTCATGGCACAGGAAGGCCATGAACTCCAGTTCGACCGCGATGTGGTCCGGTGGCTCCTTCAGCGAGGGAGACAGAGCCAACCCAGCCTCAGCATATTCGCGTTCCAGTTGAACTAAAATCCACCCTCTGGTGTATCCCTCGGGGTCCAGATAGAAGGACTCGTAGGGCGGAGCGGCCGGCTTGACCGTGAAGAGACGGGTGTACTCCTCCTCGACGCGCACGTTGGCCCCTTTCGCCAGCCCTGCCAGAGCCTGCAGCAGCCTTTGAAAGGGGTCAGATAGGGCTGAATCGTCAACCCAAAAGTCACGCTCCTGCTGCAATTCCCCGGCCACGGTGCGTAGGGTCGTCAACCGCTCTGCGTCGGGGTACAGGAACAGAGCCCCAAAGAGACGATAGAGCCCCTGGCGCCAACGGGTCAGATCCTTCGAGGGCATAGCCCTCTCCTTCCTCAGGGATCTAGCCAAAGGACCCGAAGTCAGTAGAGATCGGTGGCTGGACCTTCCTGGTGACACTCCAGGCAGGATGTTCGATCAACCGGTCCCGGGGCACTGGGCGAGACGTCCTGCTGGTACAATGACGCCTCCAACGGTCCGAATTCCTCCGCGTGGCAATTGGTGCACTCCAGAGCTAAGACCGACGTATGGATCTTGTGGTAGCGTTGGTCAACACCCAGGCCATACTCTTCGCCAACGTCTATCTCTCCCGCCCGGATCTTCTCCGCAAGGTCTTGCACAGTCTCGACGACTGCGGTTGGTGTCTCCTCGACCACTTCTTCCGTTGGCGTTGGCGGCGGGGCGCCACATCCACCAAGGATGAGAGTAGCGATCAAGAGGCCAACCACAAGCAAGACGGCAGCTAGCCTGATTGATTGTTCCCTTGTCATGTTGCGCCTCCTACCTTCTCAATCTCCCGGAACCCTGGCCCCGGCTCAGCACCGCCGACGTAGTACACTTTGGGGTTGGTACCGAATTTCTCCAGGAGCCGGAAGGAGCTCCTCTCCTTGAGCAACTTGGAGACTTCACTATTGGGGTCATCCAGGTCGCCGAAGTGGATGACGTTGGTCGGACATACCTCGGCGCAGGCGGGCAGTTGCCCATTCTCCACCCGCTGCACGCAGAAGGTGCACTTCTCGATCACCCCCTGGCTGTGTCCGCCGCCAGCGATGCCCTTCTGCTCTGTGCCGTAGGGCAGGTCCAGGTTTGGATTGTCATAAGGGGGCACAGCGCCGCCGGTGACCGCACTAACCTCGGACGCCTCTGGAGCACCCCAGTCGAGGTAATAGCGTCCCGCCGGCTCTTCCCAGTTGAAGTAGTTTACCCCGTAGGGACAGGCTGCATGGCAATAGCGAGTGCCGATACAGGTTTCGTAGTCGGTAGCCACCAAGCCATCCTCCCGCTGGTAGCGTGCCCCGGTAGGGCAGGCTGTGGTGCATGGAGGATTCTCGCAGTGCATGCAGGGCCGGGGCATGAACCGCACGCGGGTGTCGGGGAACTTGCCGTCCTCAAACCGGAAGACATACATCCAGAAGATCCCCTGGGGCGTGTTGTTCTCCACCTTGCAGGCCACCATGCACGCCCGGCAACCGGTGCAGCGGTCCAGGTCAATCACCATTCCGTATCTAGCCATGATTCACCTCTCCTATTCCTTGTACACCCGTACCTTCACCAGGTAGGTCTGGTCGGCCGTGTTGGACACATACCCTTCGCCTGTGAAGAACAGGCTGTTGGGTGTCGGCCCGGTTCCCTTAAGCCAGGGGTGGACGGTATGTTCCCCGTAATGGTGGGGCATGGCCACCGTGTCGGGCCGGATGCTTTCGCGATAGCGGGCGACGACCTGTACCTTGCGGGTCTCTCCTGTCACCGCGTTGTGTGACTCGACCCACACCTCGTCGCCATCTTCGATGCCTTTGGCCTGGGCGGTCTCGGGGTTGATCTCCATGAACTGCGCCCTGGCCAGCTCGCGCACCAATGGAATGGGCGTGCGGGACTGTTTGAACTCGATCATGTGGTAGCTGGTCAGGTAGAGATCGTAGTCCGCAGGCGATCCCTCCAACGTAAGCGTGCGCCAGGTCGGCAGCGCCGTGTAGTCCTGCCAATAGATCTCATCGGCGCCCTTGGCCTGCATCTCTTGCTGGATGCGCAGCAGGGACTCCCCGTACAGGCGATGGGGGTAAGCGCCGGCAAAGATCGGGTCAGTAGCATAGCCGTAGTACTTCGTTGCCGCCACCGGGCCCTTGACCTTGACGCCGTGTTCCTCGAAGTAGTCCATGCCCTCTTCGATCCCGTTGGCCTTGGACCAGTGGTCGAGGATCTCCCGCGGCGTGGGTTTCTTGTCCAATGGAAGGGCGTACTCGTCTTTCAGTTTGAGGTTCTTGTTGACCCCCTCTATGTAGCCGCCCTCACCGTATAGGATGCCCGCCTTCTCGCACAGATCCAGGTAGATATCAACATCCCCCTTGCTGTCGAACATAGGCTCCATGGGCGGGATACGCATCGCCTTGGCGTCAACGTACTGGTCCGTGGCTTTCATGGGGCCTTCGTACTTCTCAATGGTGGCCGCCGGGAGCACCACGTCGGCGTAGAGGTCTGCCGTCAGTGAGAGCCAGGGGTCAATGACCACCACAAACTTGAACTTCTCGTAAGCCCTCATATTGGCTTCCCGGTCCGGGAAGGATGCAAGCGGATTGGCCATGTGGATGATCACGACCTCGGGGATGGTCTCCACCCCGTACTTCTCGGGGTCGGCGACCACTTTAGCCACCACCGAGGAGTTGTTGCTGTTGATGGGGAAGAACTTGCTGTCCTTGAGGTAGATGTTGTAGGGTGGGTCCTTGACCTTGGCCTTGTCCAGCTTCTCCCAGTTCTTGTGTTTCTTCCAGCCGAGGTCGGTGAACGTCCCACCTACCGCTCCAACGGATCCCAGAAGCATGGCCAACATGAGCTGGGCACGCACAAGCTGGAAGCCCAGTTCCTGCTCGGCGATGTGGTAGGTCATGATGCCGACCGGCCGGTAAGGCAGGGTCATGCCCTCTACCTCGATGGTGCTGCCGATCTGGGCGTTCTCACCTAATTCCTTAGCCACCTGGCTGATCTTATCGGCCGAAAGCCCGCAGACATCAGCAGCCCATTCCGGCGTGTACTGGGCCACATGCTCCTTAAAGACCTGGAAGGCTGGCTTGACCTTCTCTCCGTCAACGGTGAATTCGCCCTCCAGGGCCGGTTCTACCCCTTCGGTATCGTAGGGCACCGCCGACTCCGTGGCCTCGTCCCACACCAGCGGCTTCCCCTCTTCCTCTTCTCCGGCAGGCTCAGCCCGCAGGAAGAAGCCATCGTCCTTCACCAGGAAGGGCGAGTTGGTGTACTTCTTGAGGTATTCCCAATCCACCGTGCCCTGCTCGATGAGGGCATTGCACAGGGCCAGCGCCAGGGCCAGGTCGGTGCCCGGCCGGACAGCGAGCCACTCGTCGGTGAAGTGGGCAGCGCTCCGCTGGCGGGGATCAATGTCCACTACCTTCAACCCCCGCTCCTTGGCCTCGACGAGCTGCTGGGGCCAGGTGAGCCAGCAGAACTTGTTGCCGCCGCCGTTGGTGATGTTCCACCCCCAGGCCAGCAGGTAGTTAGTGTGGCGGAAGTCCGGGTGCAGCACACCGTGCAGCCCGATGGTGTACTCACAAGCGCGGTAGCCAGCATCGGAGCAGAAGGCACCGTGGTGCAGCTTGGTGGCCCCGGAGGCATGAATGAAGGCCTTGTCGTAAAGCGGCTTGGCCTTGCTGCGGCCCTTCTGCCAGACCAGGAGCGCGGGATCCTTGGCCCGGGCCTCGTTCATCTTTTCGGCCACCAGCGTTAGGGCCTCATTCCAGGAGACCTGCTTCCATGTGCCGGGCACGCCTTTCTCGTTGGTGCGAACGAGGGGTGCCTTCACCCGGTTGGGATCATACAGGGCCATGATCTGGCCCACGCCCTTGGGGCACAGCCTGCCCCGATTGCGGGGGTGCTCTGGGTGCCCTTCGAATTTGACCACCCGCCCATTGACCACACGGGCTAACATGCCACAGTCCTGCTTACCGATCCAGCAGGTGGTCGGTATCCACTTTTCAGCCGGGGCGGCCGCTTTGCCTGACGGCGCCGCGACCAACGTCTCCAGGTCGCCGAAGAGGAAGCGATTGGCGACGAGGGCTCCACCCGCGGCCGCGGAACCCTTTAGGAAGGTTCTTCTCGTGATCTTCATGACTTCACCTCCTCCGTCACACGCGAGATTCTAAGAGTGTATCCACCCTTATCCATCCTGTCGTCACGTTCTCATCCCCCTTGCGCTCGGGGGGTGATCACCTCCGATAGTTTCTTAGTGCTTTCTCCTCACCTCTTCTTGAGGATTCAAGAGTGGTCCGACATAAAGTGTCTTCCCCTTCCATCACCTCCCTCCGTTTGTGAAAATATTCCCAAATATAAATTTTATCTCTTTTATGGATTGCTGTCTAGCGGGGAAATCCCTAATCCAGGTTGAATTTTGTCAGGGAAAACCCTATACCTAAAAACTGGCGAACTTCCTTTGGGCAACAAAAAAGAGGGCTACCGACACGATACCGTGCTGGTAACCCTCGATTCGTAGCCTTAGCGGACCGCTATACCTCGTTGATCAAGAGGCCCTTTTGAATAGCATAGCGCACTAATTCGGCGCGATTGTGCAGATCCAGCTTCTCCATGACCCGGGCCCGGTAGGTCTCCACCGTCTTGACGCTGATGAAGAGCATGTCAGCAATCTGCTGGTTGGTGTGCCCCAGGGCCACCAGGCGAAGCACCTCTTTCTCCCGCTGGCTCAGGAGATCGTAGCCATCTAAGCCCTCGGTCCTATCTTCGACTTCCTTGGGCAGCAAATCCTCTACCAATCCCTTGGTAAGAGAAGGATAGATGAAGATTTCTCCTCGCTGAACGGCGTGGATGGCGGAGAGGAGTTCCGTATCGGCCGCTTTCTTGGGTACATAGCCCCAGGCCCCTGCCTTCAGCGCCTGTCGCAAGTAGCCCTCATCGTCGTGCATGGTCAGGATCAGCACCTTGACCTCCGGTGCCCGCTCTCTGATCTCCCGCACGGCCTCCAGGCCACTCCGTGGCTCGACTGAGCCTGTCGAAGTCCCCGGCATGGTGATGTCCAAGAGCACCACGTCCGGTTGCAGTTGCTGGGCCTTCTCGATAGCCTCTTGACTGTTGACGGCCTCGCCGACTACCTCCATGTCAGGCTGCGCGTTCAAGAGCAGGTGCAGTCCGGCCCGCAGCACGGCGTGGTCGTCAGCCAGTAGCACACGAATACTTCGGCTACCCCTTCGGCTTCGCAGTTCGTCCCGCAGTTCGTCCCGCAGTT
>JBHIDP010000164.1:0-6086 GCA_046760185.1 Anaerolineae bacterium | reverse complement strand
TTATCCGCCTGAAGGCTCCACTCCTCCACAGATTTTAGCCAGACTCTTTTGATTTTCGCTCTCCAAAGATTGAGTCGGAGGAAGTAGGGGCGAGGTGACGATGGAGGATAGCCAGGGGCCCTTGTGGTCGGAGAAGCGAAGATCTGACATTGAGGAAGCCCTCAAGAGGCTGGATGAAATCCAAAAGCAGCTTTCTCAGGAGGAACGACGGGAGGAAGAGGGTTCACCCCGAGTGTCAGCCGCAGCGGAGGCAGTAGCCGTTGAAGGTGCGGTCAAACAGCCTGAAAAGGTAAGGCCAGCACGAAAGAGGGGCTGGCGGAAACGCCTACTGATCCTCGTACGTCGCCACCGCTCTTTGCCGATAGTGGTGGGGGTCGTGGGAGGCATTGTCAGCGTGGTGCTCGGTTTCGGCACCGCCATCCTGATGCTTTCTTCCGGCTCGGAACTGCCCAGGAGCCCGATGGAGCTGTTTAGAACATCCGGGACCCCTCCTGTCTCGCCCGCCACCCTTGCCCCGGGAGGTGGTACCTATGCTCCTATCCCGACCATACCGGCCGTGGCCACCGTTACGCCAACACCAGTTCGGGTTGCTGGTGCCCCCGGACGCAGCTACCACAACCCCCTTCCAGTGGGGCGATCTGCCCTGGCCACCAACGGGATACGGATCAGGGTCATCGGCGCTAACCTTGATGCCTGGTCTGTCATTGCCGGAATGGATCAATCCAATCAACCTCCCCCCGACGGCTACCGCTATGTCCTGATTCGTATCGAGGCCAAGAATATCGTGGCCGAAGCGGAATCCTTTATGGTTGCTCCGCCCTCCTTTGCCCTTCTTGGTTCACCGCAACGAGTCTATCTGGTGGCAGAAGGGGAGGCACCCTGTGGCCTTATCCCTGACGAGCTTTCGCTGGAGCTTGAGCAGGATGAGGTGGGGGAGGGGAACATCTGCTTTCAGATTCCGCAGTGGGAGGCCGACCTGGTGTTGATTTATGACATCCTCTCCGAGCCACCCTTTCGGTACTGGGCCATCGGCTGAGAAGAAAGCCTACATCATCAATTCGCAGAAGTGGCACAGGGCATCGAGCGCCGGCTGGGGGGGTGAGTTCTCGGTCTGCTCCATTGCCTGCGGACCCCTCGGCTCACCTTCATGCTCAGCCTCAGCCGCTGCAACCTCTCCCAGTCTATGCCGCATCTCCTCAAACTCGTTGACGGTGAGGATCACTGCCACAGGCTCACCATTCTCCGTCACGACAAGCTGCTTGCCTTCCGTTCCTCTGATGCTCGCCCCCTGTCTATGAAATTTTCCTTCTTCCGTCATGTTGCTTTGCCCTTGGCTGTAACAAAAAATCCCGAGGCTGACGACCTTCGGGATTATTTCAAGAGGGCGCGATAGCACAGGCGCTTTGCACACCCTCATATTCGACCTTCTCCCATCCGGACTATACCGTCGGCTCTGGCCTCCCACCAGATCAGCCAATTGGCTCGCGGGCTCGGCGAATTAGTCAGTTAGTCTGGTAGTCGGGACTAACTGACCACGTGACTACCTGACCAACTGACCAATCGCCATACCGCCGGTCGGGAATTGCCCTGGCAAGGGCTCACCCTGCCCCGAAGGTCGTAGCCTATTCACTTTTACCTTACCAATAGTTTAGCTCATTATCGCCAATCTGTCAAAAGTGGCCCATCTCCTCAAAGGACACGCAGCCGCGGATCGAGGGCGTCACGCAACCCGTCACCCATCAGGTTGAAACCCAGCACGGCCAGAAAGATGGCCAGTCCTGGAAAGGTGGCCATGTATGAGGCACTGAAGATGTACTGGCGACCCTCGCCCAACATAGCTCCCCACTCTGGGGTGGGGGGCTGCACGCCCAGGCCAAGGAAGCCCAGGCCAGCGGCTACAAGGATGGCTGTGCCCAGGTTGAGGGTGGCCTGGACGATAACCGGGGCCAGGGCGTTGATCAGCACGTGGCGGAAGATGATGACCACGTCCCGAGTGCCAATGGCTTTAGCTGCCTCCACGTAGGTCTGTTCGCGGATGATCAAGACGGAGCCACGGACGATGCGGATGAAGGACGGGACGGCACTGACGCCCACAGAGATGATCACATTTTGCAGGCCCACCCCAAGGATGGCTACCAGGGAGAGGGCCAACAGGAAACCGGGGAAGGAGAGGAGGATATCTGCAATGCGCTGGATGATCATGTCGGCCCAGCCTCCGTAATAGCCCGAGACGGCACCCAAGGGTACACCGACAACGATGCCGAAGGCTACGGCCAGGAAGCCGATGGTGAGGGAGAGACGTGTGCCGTAGAGGATGCGGGCCAGAATATCACGTCCCAGGTAGTCTATTCCCAGGGGATGAGCCAGAGAGGGGGCAACGAGAACCTGGGAGAGATCTTGGCGAACCGGATCGTACGGCGTCAATAAGGGCGCTGCTACGGCGAGGACAACGAAGCCAAGAAGGATGAGAAGGCCCACCATAGCGGCACCGTGGCGTCGGAACCTCTGCCATACTTCGAGGAAGGCACCGGCCTTTTCAGGGTAGCGTAGGGGAATGGTCAGTTCACTCATAGTGAATGCGTGGGTCAATATAGGCGTAGAGAATATCCACGCTTAGGTTCACCAGGATGAAGAGGAAGGAGAACACGAGCACAATGCCCTGAACCATGGGGTAGTCACGGGCGAAGATGGAATCAACAAGGAGCAGCCCGATGCCTGGCCAGCCGAAGACAGTTTCGGTGAGCACCGCGCCCCCTAACAGGGTACCGAACTGCAACCCCACGACGGTGACGACGGGGATGAGGGCATTCTTCAAGGCGTGCCGGTAGATCACGAGCTCTTCCCCTAGGCCCTTGGCCCGAGCAGTACGAACATAGTCCTGGCGCAGCACCTCCAGCATGCTGGAGCGGGTCATACGGGCCACCAGGGCGATGGAAAAGGCGGCCAGGGTCAGGGAAGGGAGGATGAAGCTGGTAGGTCGGTCGGCCCCTGCTGCGGGAAACCAGTGCAGCCGCACGGCAAAGAGGATGATGAGCATCAGCCCCAGCCAGTAGACGGGCATGGACACGCCAAACAAGGTCCCGAAGGAAACGACATAATCGAATTTGGAATACTGGCGGATGGCAGCGATTGCGCCAGCCACGATACCCAAGATGGTGGCCAGCAGCGAACTGATGACGGCTAATTGTATCGTAGCCGGAAGGCGTTGTAGGATCTCCTTTAGCACCGGCTCCGATGTGCGGGCCGAGAGGCCAAGGTTGCCACGCATGAGGTCCGCCAGGAAGAGGGTGTACTGAACGGGGAGGGGCTTGTCCAGAGCCAACTGAACCCGGATGCGTGCTACATCCGTCTCACTGGCCAACAGCCCGGCGATGATGCGGGCCGGGTCGCCGGGCAGCAAACGGACCATGAGGAAGACAATGAAGGAAATGCCCAGCAGTGTGACGAGGGCGGCGAGGAGGCGTTGCCCGATGTAACGGGGAAAGCCACTCATGTTCTAAGTCACCTCCTCACCGCCCTCCAGAAACGCAGTCAGGTTGTCTGTTGCCTCCCCCCGGTGTCCCTTATTCCACCGGTTCGGCATAGAGAGCGTAGAACTTCTCGTTGGGCAGGTAGGACACGTTCTTGACCTTAGCCGAGTAGATGATGGGGAATCGCTGGGTCCACAGGAAGATCCAAGGCGCATCCTCCCACACCTTCTTGGAAGCCTCACAGTAAAGGTCCTGGCGTTTAGCGGTATCCACCTCGCGTTCGGCAGCGGTGATGAGGTCGTCCACCTCAGGATTCTTGTAGAAGGAGGTGGCCAGTCCGCCCGGTGGCGCGTAGGTGGACAGGAACTGGAGCATCTGCATTGACGCATCCAGATAGGCTGGTGCCCAGCCGAGGTAGTGCAACTGGGTTGTGTTCTCCTCAGGTGGTGCCACGATGGTAGCGACATAGGAGGGCCAGTCCATGGTCGCGACCTCAGTCTTGATGCCCGCCTCGCGCAGGAACCCGGCGATGGCCTGGGCTGCCTGGAAGTCCTGCACGTAGCGGCCCGTAGGGGCGATAAAGCGCAGTTCCAGTTCCTCGATCCCCGCTTCCGTCAGCAGGGTCTTGGCTTTCTCCGGATCGTGCTCATAGGGGCCGGTCTTGCAGTAGCCGAACAGACTGGAGGCCATCGGGGCGTCCATGGCGTCGGCAGCGCCGAAGAGGACGCTTTGGATGATCTCCTCCTTGTTGACGGCGTAGTTGAGGGCCTGACGCACCTTGGGGTCGGAGAGAACGGGGTCTAGGTTGTTGATGGCGATGAAGATGGTGCGGTCGCTGGGCGCCAGCAGGACCTCTACGTCCGCGTTCTTTTGCAGGGCCGGGATGTCTGCTGCAGGGGGCAGGATGATCAGGTCCACCTGGCCGGCCAGGAGTAGGCTCTCCCGCGTGGCCGCCTCGGGCACGATACGGAAGGTGACGATGTCGTAGTACGGCTTCTTGCCCCAGTAGTCCTCATACTTGGTGACGGTGATATGCTCGCCCTTCACCCGCTCCTCGAAGACGTAAGGACCGGTGCCGACCGGATGCTGGTAGTTGTCATAGCTGTTGCCATACTGGTCAATAGAGGTAGGCGAGATGATTCCGGCCGTCGTCCAGGAGAGGCTAGCCAGCAGGGGCGCTGAAGGTTGGCCGAGGGTAAGCTTCACCGTGGTGGGGTCCACCGCTTCGACCTTCTCAATGGGCTCGTAGGGTGTGCGGATGGGCACACGCACATCAGGGTCTAGCATGCGCTCGAAGCTGAACTTCACGGCCTCGGCGTTGAAGGGCGTGCCGTCGTGGAAGGTGACACCTTCCTCCAGCGTGAAGGTATATTCCAGACCGTCCTCCGATATCTCCCATGACTTAGCCAGGAGCGGCACCACTTTGCCTTCTTGGTCAATGGTGACCAGGGTCTCGATCACATAGTCCACCATGTTGGCCACCGTGGTGGTGGTCATCCCGACCGGATCGAGGGTATCGGGATCAATACCAACGGCGATGCTGAAGGTGGTGGGCGGGGCTGGCGTCGGTGTGGGCGGCAC
Source organism: Anaerolineae bacterium (assembly GCA_046760185.1). Taxonomy (GTDB): domain Bacteria; phylum Chloroflexota; class Anaerolineae; order JBHIDP01; family JBHIDP01; genus JBHIDP01. The sequence goes on along the minus strand of JBHIDP010000164.1, from coordinate 1,035 downwards.
AGGGGTGGGCGTGGGCGGCGCAGGGGTGGGCGTAGCCGGGACCGGTGTCGGTGTGGCCGCCGGGGTGCAGGCCGCCAACAGGGACATAACTAGCACAAGCGTAGCCACTGCCAAAAGCAGGGGCAATCTTTTCTCGGACATGTTATACTCTCCTCCTTTGTTTCAGCTTTATCGGGCAAAAGCCGGCTATCAGGAAGAAGGACAGGGAGGCCAGATTTTGTCCCGATCAAGACGAGGGACTACTGCAAACAAGGTCATTTCATTTTCTTCACCTCCTTGCTATCTGACGGTAGTGGCCCAACCGCGTTGGGCGTCGTTTGGCTGATGGCTTCGACGCTCGACTTTTCTGAAGATCTCTTTGTAACAAAAGGCGAGGAAATAAAAGACAACAATGCTACTTTCCTCGCCTTTGAGCCGGTATTAAAATCATGCCCGAAAGGGAATGCCTGGTTGGATGTCCCTACTTCATAAATACGCATTTTACACTATCAAAGCGGTAAAGTCAAATCAGATCACACACTCGGTCCTCAGAACCGATCCCCCGCGCCTGAATGGCCAGGACTTTCCCTTCCCCAACCCGCGGCCTTCAGCCGTGACTTTTACCTACATTTCTGAGGCTCACGCCATGAGGAGCGTAGGGCAGGCTTCACCGTGAGCGGGACGAACTGCGTAGCCGCTTGTCCTGAGCCCAGTCGAAGGGAAGGGCTCAGCCGAACGGTAGGCGGCGGGTTGAGTTTCTCACTGGCTGATCCTGTGGCGATGGCTGATGACACCAGCAATGGTTTCCTAATTTATCCCCGTCGCCAATTCGAAAAAAGTAATGCACACTTTTGGACCTACCGGTGGGTGAAAAAGAGGGCAAGGACTTATTTCGGCTTAATAGCTGAGGGATATGCGTAAATGGCGGAAGAGGGTGCTGTCAGCGGATTCAGAGAACGAATTGAACGGATTTAGCCCCTATAGCACCGTTCAGGCGTGAGATCAGGTGTGGAATCCGTTCAATCCGCTCCGGAGAACGAATTGAACGGATTTAGC
>JBHIDP010000163.1:0-6124 GCA_046760185.1 Anaerolineae bacterium | reverse complement strand
AGGCGATAGAGAGGGTCATTGCCGGGCCGGAGCGGAAGAGCAGGTTGATCAGCGACGAGGAGAAGGAGATCATCGCCCACCACGAGGCCGGCCATGCCCTGGTGATGAAAGTGCTACCACACTGTGACCCGGTGCACAAGATATCAATCATCTCGCGTGGCATGGCCCTGGGCTACACCCTGCAGTTGCCCGAGGACGACCGCACTCTGCGGGGCCGGGCCAAGTTTGAGGACGACCTGGCCGGGCTGCTGGGAGGGCGCGCCGCCGAAGAATTGATCTTCAACGACATCACCACCGGAGCGGCTAACGACCTGGAACGGGCAACCAACCTGGCCCGTCAGATGGTGACCCGTTACGGGATGAGCGAGAAGCTGGGCCCCATGACCTTCGGGGATAGGGATGAATTGATCTTCCTGGGACGGGAGATCAGTGAACAGCGCAACTACAGTGAGGACACGGCAGAGATAATTGATGAGGAGGTGCGGCGCATCATCGAAAAAGCCTACTCACGGGCCATGGATGCGCTCATCGAACACAAAGACAAGCTGGTAGAGTTGGCCAAGCGGCTTATCGAGCAGGAAACCATTGACAAGAGCGAGTTCGCCGCCATATTGGCCGGCTAGACAAACGAACACAACAAGGGAAGGCCGAGCACCGGGAGAAGCAGTGCTCGGCCTTTTTGTCAGGAGGCATTTATGATTCCGAAGGAAACGGTAGCTAAGGTACTCAAGGAAGCCCTTTCCAACGGGGGTGACCTGGCAGAGATATACATCGAGGACAGATTGTCCACCGCTTTTGGATTGGAGGATTCGAAGCTGGAGCGAGCGGTGCGCGGTGCCGATCGTGGAGCGGGTATACGGGTCTTCTACGGCCACACGGCCGCCTATGCCTACACCGACGACCTCTCTGTCGAAAGTCTGTTGCAGGCTGCCCAAGGCGCTGCAGCCGCGGCTAAAGGTGGTGGCCGGGGCAGAATCCTGGATTTCACCCGTCGGGATAGCCCTCTCGACTTCCCGGTCGAGAAGGGGTTCGACACCATGGCGGAGCAGGCCAAAGCTGATCTTCTGCACCAGATAGACGTGACGGCCCGAGGGTATGACCCTCGGGTCAACCAGGTGCAGGCTGGCTACACCGAACTGAGGCGCAGGGTCTGGATCTACAACTCCGAGGGGTTGTGGGCAGAGGATGATCGCAGCATGGTCGAGGTCCGGGTCAGGGTCATGGCCCGAAAGGACGGGATCATACAGCGGGCCACTCAGGGGTTCGGAGGCCAGATGGGGCTGGAGCTCCTGGACAGGCACGACGCTCTGGCCCTGACCAAAGAGGTGGCTGAGACAGCGGTCAAGATGCTGGACGCTCGGCCAGCACCGGCCGGGGAGATGACCGTAGTCATGAACCACGGCTGGGGTGGTGTCCTCTTCCATGAGGCCTGTGGTCACGCCATGGAGGCTGATTTCATCACCAAGGGCACCTCGGCCTACTACGGCAAGAAGGGTGAGCAGGTGGCCTCCCCTCTCGTCACCGCCGTTGATGATGGAACGCTGCCCGGTCGCCGTGGTTCCATGCGCTACGATGACGATGGCACCCCTACTGAGCGCACAGTCCTCATCGAGAAGGGCATCCTCAAGGAGTACATGTGGGACCTGGCCGAGGCACGACGGGGGAATTACCACTCCACTGGCAATGGCCGTCGTCAATCGTTCCGCTACGCGCCCGTTCCCCGTATGACCAACACCTTCATTGACGCCGGTCAGGACGATCCGGAGGAGATCGTTCGCTCTGTCAAGAAAGGGCTTTACGTCAAGAATCTGGGTGGCGGTCAAGCGGACATCGCCAAGGGTGATTTCGTCTTCAGTGTGACCGAGGGGTACCTCATCGAGGATGGCCGGTTGACCGCCCCGGTGCGGGGTGCCACCCTCATCGGTAACGGCCCCAAGGTCCTGGCGGAGATAGATATGGTCGGTCACGACCTGGAGCTGGACAAAGGGATGGGCATGTGCGGCAAGATGCAAGGAGCGCGCGTCAGCGTCGGTCAGCCAACCATCCGTATCCCGCGTTTAACGGTCGGCGGCACCGATCAAGAGTTCAAAGAGATGGTCTGAGGAGAAACTATGGACTACCTGGAGTTAGCAAGGGATATGATGAGCAAAGCCTCCGCTGGTGGAGCCGAGGCTGAGGCTATCATCATCGAAAGCCAGACCACCAATATAGAGGTAGGGCGGGGTCAGGTAGAACAGCTTTCGCAGGCGGTGTCCAAAGGGCTTGGCCTGCGGGTCATCGAAGGGGGGCGGGTAGGGTATGCCTACACCTCGGACTTCGGCCCTGAGAGCCTGGAGGAGACCGGCCAGGCAGCTCAGGCCCTGGCCCAAAGCGCCGATGCTGATCAGTTCCGCGCCCTGCCGGAGACCAAGCCGGTACCTGAAGAAGAGTTAGAGATATTCGATCCCGATTTCGAAGGTGTCACCACCGAGGCTAAGGTCGAGTTCCTCCTGACCGTGGAGCGGACAGCCCTGGCCTACGATCCCAGAGTGGTGGCCAGCGTCAGGTGCGTTTACCAGGATGGTCTGGCCAGAGTGTATCTGGCCAACTCCCGCGGGTTCAGCGGCTGGTACCAACGGAGCGGGGGAGGCAGTTTCATCATGGCTGTGGCCCGGGACGAGGAAGGGCAAACGATGGGGACAGGCTTCGATGCCTCGGTCTTCTACAGAGAGCTTGACCCGGAGAAGATCGGACGGGAGGCGGGACGTAAAGCGGTGGAGATCCTGGGTGGGAAACCGGTCGAGACCCAGGAGATCAGCGTGGTTATGGACCCCACGGTTGGAGCAGAATTCCTGGCCTTTCTGGCCCAGGCCCTGACCGCCGAGGCCATGCAACGAGGGAGGTCCTTCCTCATTGACAAGATGGGGACCACCATCGGCACGGAGCTAGTCAACCTGGTAGACAACGGCCGTCTGAGACGGGGTCTGGCCTCGGCCCCCTTTGATGGCGAGGGAGTGCCCACCACGCTCACTCGCCTGATCAAGGCCGGGGTACTGGAGCGGGTTATCTACGACACCTACACCGCCCGCAAGGATGGCATCAGCTCCACCGGCAACGCTGGACGAGGGTCACATCGGAGCCTGCCTTCCCTGGGTCCCACCAATTTCTATCTGGAACCGTCAGATACGCCACCGGAGGAGATTATGGCCGGGGTGGAGCGAGGGCTCTACGTGACCAACACCATGGGGCTGGCCGGTATAAACCCTGTCAGCGGAGATTACTCGGTCGGTGCCAGCGGCCTGTGGATCGAGCATGGTCAACTGACGAAACCGGTCACTGCTGTGACCGTGGCGGCTACTATGTTGGACATGCTGGGCAGGCTCACGGCCGTGGGGAACGATCTTCGCTTTGTGCCCATGTTCGGTTCAGTGGGGTCGCCGACCATAAGGATTGACGGCATGGTCGTGGCCGGCAAATAATAGACAACACAATTAAAGTTCGGACAATGGAATCGAGTCTTCAGGCGGTTTTCCGGCTAAAGCCTCGACTCCGATTGTACGAGTTTTAGCTGGTCCCTCTATGAACTATCCTGCTACTTCTTACATTCCCTCAGCCCATTCCGGGCGTCCTCAGAGTCTGGCTGGAGCTCCAGGGCCTTTTCAAAATAGGGCATTGCTTCATCACAACGACCGGTATCGCGGTAAATACGCCCCATCATCGTCCACAGCCAGGGATCGGACGGGTTGCGGTCAAGGGCATCTTTGAGGACAAGGATAGCTTCCTCCAGCCGGCCTCGGCGCTCGTAGACCCGCACTATGCCCTCGTAACCAGATCCGAAGGTCGGCTCTATCTCAATTGATTTCTGGAAATAGAGAAGAGCTTGATCGAGTTCCCACAGCTCCATGTACAGGTTTCCCAGCCTCTCGTAGGGTGAGGGGTCATTCGGATTTTGCTTGATGGCCTCTTCTAATAGAGAGAGAGCTTCCTCCCGCTGGCCTTTCCGTAGATAGAGCATGGCCAACCCATCGTAGGCTGGCCACTGGTGTGGATCCAATTCGATGGCTTTCTCAAAGTACGAAATGGCCTTGTCATCCTGACCTTTTTCCTGATACAGCCGACCTAGCCTTTCATACAGATGAGCCAGATCAGGCAGATAGACCTGATCAGGCGGAGCAGCGATGGCCTCCTCCAGTATAGCTATGGCCTTAGCCTGCTCCCCGATCTGTTCGTAAGCATCGGCCAGATCTCTGTAAGCCCAGAGGTTGTTGGGGTCCGCCTCTATCGCTCTCTCAAAGAGATTGATGGCTTCCTTTCCCCGCCCCCTCTCCATGTAGAATCTCCCCAAAGACTGGTAGAACCTAGGGTCACCAGGGTTCTTCTCAATGGCCTGCTCCAGGAGCGCAATAGCCTTCTCCTGCTCACCCAGGGACCAATAGGATTGGGCCAGACCTTCATAAGCTGATGTCATTTTGGGGTCGAGGTCAATCGCCTTCTCGAAGTAGGCGATGGCCTCCTCGTGCTGGTCCAGGTTCTGATAGGACCGCGCTATGGCCTCGTAGGCCCCGGGGTCACCGGCCACCTTCTCTGCCGATTTCTCCAGCACTGCCGCCGCTTCCTCCGGCCGTCCAAGATGTCGCAAAGATTGAGCCAGGCCGTCAAGGGCCCCACCAGATGCCGGATTCAACTCAATGGCCTTCTGGAAATAGGTTATGGCTTCCTCATGCTTCCCAACCTGTTGGTAGGCCCATCCTAAGGATTCATAAAGCTCTGGGCGGCCAGGATACTTCTCTACTACTTTCAGCAGGGCATTGATGGCCTCCTCGGGCCGCCCCAATCGCTCATAGGCATCTCTGAGATCGTTGTAGAGGCCAGTATCATCGGGCCGCAGCTCCAGAGCTTTCTCAAAATGGGCCGCCGCTTCTTCGAACCTCCCCTGCTCCATGAAGGCCCGACCATCGGCTACAAGCTGCTCCACCGTGCGGGTAGGTACTGGTGTCAGGTCCACGCGTGACGATATTTCGCCGGGGAGAGGGAAGGCCGCCCCCCTTTGCCAGAGGAAGAGGCCAGCGCCCAAAATAGCAACCAAGACCACCGCCAGGAGGCCCAGCAGGGGAGCACGCCCGGCCGGCAGGGTCGGCATCCTTCTCCTGACTGGCGCTGCCGCTTCAGCCGCCAGTGGTGCAGCCTCAGCCTCGACTGCCACCGCTGGAGTCGGTTCCGCCGCCGGGGTGGGCACCGGCTCTACCACCGGAGCGGGTACAGCCTCACTTATCGAGGGTATCTCCTCCTCGACAGGTGGAGCTACGATCGAGGCCACCGCTTCTTGCAGGGCCTCGGCCATCTCGCCTGCGCTGCCGAACCTACCCTTCGGCTCCTTGGCCAGGGCCTTAAGGATGACCCGTTCAACCGCCTCAGGTATATCAGGAGATACGACATGGGGCAGGGGTAGCGGTTCAATGATATGCTTGATCACCACAGCCATAGGAGTCTCAGCCGTGTAGGGCACCTGTCCTGTCACCATCTCATAGAGGACGACGCCCAGGGAGTAGATGTCACTGCGCAGATCAACCCTTTCGCCCCGTCCCTGCTCTGGCGACATGTAGGCTGGTGTGCCCAGAGCCATCCCGGTTTGGGTCATGAGGCTGCTGCCTACCATCTTGGCCAGGCCGAAATCGGTCAGGAGGGCCCAATCCGGCTTGGGAATCAAAACGTTGCTGGGTTTGATGTCGCGATGGATAACTCCCTGGCCGTGGGCGTAGTCGAGAGCGCTGCTTACCTGATTGATGTAGTTGACCACCGCATGTAGCTCCATCGGCTCGCCCAGCAGGTCTTTTAAGGTGCCAGCCTCAACGTACTCCATAACGATATAGGTAATGCCCTCCTCCTCCCCGAAGTCCAGGACTATGAGGATGTTAGGATGCCGAAGCCTGGCCACGGCCTTGGCTTCCTGTTTGAAACGCTTGAGAAACTCCTCCTCGCGAGCGTAGAAGGCCGGCAACACTTTGAGGGCCACGTAACGATCCAGGGAGGGTTGATAGGCTTTATAGACCGTAGCCGTCCCTCCCTTGCCGATCTGCTCGACGATGCGGTATTGACCCAACGTTCCACCGACTAGACCCTTCATCGGTCAATCCCTCCTAACCCA
>JBHIDP010000162.1:0-6280 GCA_046760185.1 Anaerolineae bacterium | reverse complement strand
GCTGAAAGCCCAGATGGCCGGTGCTCCCAGGACAAAGGCAGCGATTCCCACCAGCACCACCATCCAGGTCACCGTTGTGCGGTATCGCTGCACGGGGGCGAAGTCCATGAGCACGCTCCAGGTGCCGTTGAGCGCATGAAACAGCACCACTGCCAGGAAGGTGATGTCAAACAACTTCCAGGCCGGGCTCATCAGCCTGTCCAGAACAGTCTGAAAAGTGATGTCGTAAGGAGGATAATGTAGAACCCACATATGGGCTAGCAGGTATAGGATCAACAGTACCGCCGTAATGCGTTGCAGAACCCAGGAAGTCATGAGTTGCCTCCCTCCACTTCCAGACCTCGGAGGTTTTCCAGGGTGATCTCGCCAGCGGATCAACCAGATAATTAAGGCAGCTCTGCTGGCAAAGGCACCACCGGAAACCTCCGAGGTCTTCAGTTATTGATTGGCTAAAGTTTAGCCAGGGCGAAGAGGGCAAGGGGCAAAGAGCCGAGGACGAAGATAACCACCCCCGCGCCCACCACTGCCCACAACAGGCGCTTTTCGTGCTGGGGCACGCTCCATAAATCTACGACCAGCACTCGGATGCCATCTAGGCCATGATAAACCAAACCACCCACAAGGACGATTTCCAGGAACTTGAAAACGGGGCTTTGGTAGAAAATCATCACGCGGTCAAAGCTGGCCGAGCCGCCGGTTACGGAGCGTATGACGAGGATGTGCCAGATGAGATAGAAGGTCAGCCCCAGACCGGAGACGCGCCGCAGGATCCAGGACCAAAAGCCGGTTGTCTTGTACATGATTTGCCTCCTAATCCACCAATTTACCCTTCGGCTTCCCCTTCGACTCCGCTCAGGGCAAGCCTTCAGGGTCATAGACCCGCCACTATCGAAAGAACGGCAGCCACGGTGCTTTCTGTGCCACAATGCGCTTTCGCAACTGCTCGATGGCCCAGGTGGGGCTCAGCTCCTTGGGACAGGCGTCAATGCAGTTGAAGATGGTATGACAACGCCAGACACCATGGATGCTGTCCACGATCTTCAGTCGCTCCTCCTGGGCTCCGTCCCGGGGGTCGGCCACAAAACGGTAGGCGCTGAGCAAGGCAGCCGGCCCCAGATACTGTGGGTCGCTCCAGACCATGGTACAGCCAGAATAGCAACACCCGCACTGGATGCAAACTTCGGCATCGTTTAAGGCCGCCACCTGCTCTGGACTGATAAGGTACTCCTTCTCCGGCGGCGGATTTGCCTCGTTGGGGATCAACCACGGTCTGACCGCAGTGTACTTCTCCCAGTAGGCCGTCTGATCCACCACCAGGTCTTTGACAACCTTTTGGTAGCTGAGCGGTTCGACGAGGACCGTCCCGGAGTCCCCCACGATATCGGCCACCTGCGTCCTGCAGGCCAAGCGGTTATGCCCATTGATACGCATGCCGCAGGAACCGCAAATGGCGCTGCGGCACGAACGGCGGAAGGTGAGGGTACCGTCCTGATAACCCTTTATCTGACGCAGGCCATCCAGAACAGTGAGGCCCTTGCTCCACTCCACCGCGTACTCCCGGTAGTGCCCCTTGGCTTCTTTCCCAGGATCAAAGCGGAAAACCTTGAACTTGACTTCTTTCATGTGAACTCTCCTTCACCTCTCAAGGCCCAAACCATACCGGATCAGTACTCCCGCTTCTCCGGCTGGAAACGGGTGATGACCACCGGCTTGTAGGCCAAACGGGGGCCGTCATCGGTGTGATAGGCCAGGGTGTGCTTCAGCCAGTTCTCGTCGTCCCGTTGGGGGAAGTCGGTGCGATAGTGAGCCCCGCGGCTCTCCTGTCGGGCCAGGGCTCCCACCACGATGACCTCGGAGAAATCGAGCATATGGCTCAACTCCAGAGCCTCCAGGAGGTCGGTGTTGAAGACCTTGCCTTTGTCATCAACCCTGGCCCGGGTGAAGCGCTCCTGCAACTCCTTGATCTTGGCCAGGGCCCTCTTCAACTTGGTCTCGTCACGAAAGATACCGCAGTTGATCATCATCGTCTCTTTCAACTCCACTGCCAGGGCCATGACCTTCTCCTCCCCCTCCTGAGCCAGAAGGCCCTCTATCTCACCCTGAGTCTGCTCCAGGGCTCCCTCGGGCACTGATGGCCAGTCAACCTCCCGGGCGTAGCGGGCCGCGGCCTCTCCTGCCCGCCGACCGTAGAGGGTAGCATCCAGGAGGGAGTTGGTACCGAGGCGGTTGGCTCCATGCACGGAAACACAGGCACACTCACCAGCCGCAAAGAAGCCCTTGAGCGGCGTCCCCTTATCATCCACGATCACCTGACCGTGCACATCGGTGGGGATGCCACCCATGGAGTAGTGAGCCGTGGGCTGGATCATCATCGGCGCTTCGATGGGGTCAATCCCCAGGAAGTCAATGGACAGTTGGCGAATCTGGGGCAAGCGGGTCATGATCCTCTCCGCCCCCAGATGACGCACGTCCAGATGGACGTAGTCCTTGCCGTCAATGCCCCGTCCTTCGTCAATCTCGGTCTGAATGGCCCGGGCCACGATGTCCCGGGGACCCAACTCCATCTTCTCAGGGGCGTACCTCTGCATGAAACGTTCGCCATCTTTGTTGAGGATGTAGCCCCCCTCCCCCCGCGCTGCTTCCGTGATCAGGATTCCCTGGCCGTAAATTCCGGTGGGGTGGAATTGGACGAATTCCATATCCTCCAGGGGGACGCCAGCTCGATAGGCCAGGCTCAGCCCATCGCCGGTGTTGGCCAAAGCATTAGTGGTGATCTTGTAGGCCCGCCCGTACCCTCCCGTGCCGAACATGACCGCTTTAGCTCGCATGAGGTGGAGCTGGCCGCTGGCGATGTCCAGGGCCACCAGCCCACTGCAGACGTCCTCCTCGACTACCAAGGAAACGGCGTACCATTCAGAGTAGAATTTTACTCCCTGCCGGTGTGCCTGCTGGTAGAGTGTCTGTAGGAGCACGTGTCCGGTGCGGTCGGCGGCAAAGCAGGCCCGGGGCTTGCTGTGGCCACCAAAGGGACGTTGGGCCAGGCGGCCATCGGGCAGGCGGCTGAAGACAGCCCCGAAGTGCTCGTATTCATAGATGGTCTGCGGTGCTTCCTTGACCAGAATCTCAATGGCATCCTGGTCACCCAAGAAGTCACTCCCCTTGACCGTGTCCCACATGTGCATCTCCCAACCGTCATCGGGGGTCACGTTGCCCAGAGCAGCGGCAATGCCCCCTTGCGCTGCTCCAGAGTGGGAACGCAACGGGTGCACTTTGGATATGACGGCCACATCCAGGCCGCCCTCCTCTGTGGCGGCTAAGGCGGCCCTGAGACCAGCCAGACCAGCTCCGACAATGACCATGTCGTGAGTAATCATTAAACTTCCTCCTACCGAAGATAGGAAAACTGGATTCACAGGTACTGATTATATCACAACTGCAAAAGCCAGCAAAGGTCAACCTTTGTTCTACAGTTCTCCGACAGCAAAAGACCTCCTTGGCTCCAAGGAGGTCTTTCGTTGATCTGGCCGTGTGTCCTATTTGAAGTAGTCGGCGTTCTTCTTGATGAAGCTTTGCCACGCCTCGGGCACTTCCTCCTCAGCGAAGATGGCCTCGACCGGGCACACTGGCTCACATGCACCGCAGTCAATGCACTCGTCGGGGTCAATGTAGTACTGTTCATCCGCATCGGTGGCGTGGATACAATCCACGGGACAGACCTCCACGCATGATTCATCCTTGACCCCGATGCACGGTTCACAGATCACGTACGTCATTTGTTCCTTCTCCTCTCTAGTTGTTGCCTTTTTGTGATGCCAGGTTAATCCAATCTGTACTTTGCTTTTCCTTCCTCGTAGGCGTCGCCGCCGTAGATATCATTGACCACAATGACCGGAAATTCCTCAACCTCCAGCCGGCGCAAAGCCTCGGTCCCAAGATCCTGGTAGGCGATCACCTCCGCCGCCTTGATGCATCCGGCGATGAGGGCGGCCGCACCACCGATAGCCGCAAAGTAGACAGCTTTGTGTTTCTGGAGGGCCTGACGCACTGCCTCTGAGCGGTTCCCCTTGCCGATCATCCCTTTCAGGCCCACCTCCAGCATACGAGGGGTGTAGGGGTCCATGCGGTAGGCGGTGGTTGGGCCAGCCGAGCCGATCGGTTTGCCCGGCGGGGCTGGCGAGGGCCCCATGTAGTAGATGATCTGACCCCTGGGCTCAAAGGGCAACGGCTCATCCCTGTCCAGGGCCTCAATCATTCGCTTGTGAGCGGCATCTCGTCCCACATAGATGGTTCCGGTGATGGACACTTTGTCACCGGCTTTCAGTTGCTTGACAACGTCGTCAGTAAGGGGTGGGGTAATCTTCATCTTCTTTCCTCCAGCTCATGATACACCTATCCAACCTAGGGAGTGGAGCCTTCAGGCGGTTTTCGGATAGGCTCTAGCCGTATTCGAATGCTTCTCGCTCCCTACAACAGGGCTGTCTTGTAGCGGGCGCTGTGGCATTGAAGGTTGACGGCCACGGGCATACTGGCGATATGGGCTGGGAATGTCTCCACATGCACGGCCAGAGCAGTGGTGCGTCCCCCCAGTCCTTGCGGCCCAATGCCCAGCTTGTTCACCTCCTCCAAGAGCTCCTTTTCCAGCTCTGCCACCTCAGGATCAGGACTCAACTCCCCCACCGGTCGCAGCAGCGAATGTTTGGCCATGGCCATCGCCTTATCCGCTGTACCGCCGATGCCGACCCCCACGACGACAGGCGGACAAGGGTTGGCCCCTGATCGGTCCACGCAGTCCACCACAAAGTCAATGATCCCCTGCCGTCCGGCCGCGGGCGAAAGCATGCGCAGGTAGCTCATATTCTCACAGCCACCGCCCTTGGGCATGACGGTGATCTTCAGTTGATCGCCAGGGACGATGTCGGTGTGAATGGCAGACGGCGTGTTGTCTTTGGTGTTGGTGCGGGCGGTGAAGGGCCTGTCCACAACCGATTTACGCAGGTACCCTTCCTCGTAGCCGCGACGCACTCCCTCATTTACAGCCTGGTAGAGATCGCCCCCCACAATGTGCACATCCTGCCCCACCTCCAGGTAGACCACTGTGAAGCCGGTATCCTGGCAGAGGGGCAGCTTCTCCGTGCTGGCGATCTCGGCGTTCTTCAGGATCTGGCCAAGCACCTCCCGTCCCACGGGAGACTCCTCCGTCTCCCGGGCCTGGCGTAGCGCCTCCAGCACGTCCTCACCCAGGTAGAAGTTGGCCTCCTGACACAGTTGGGATACTGTGTCAGTGATGTCCTGGCAGTGTATCTCTCTCATTGTCATTCTCCTCAAGACGTAGTCGTTAGTTACATGGTAGTCAACTGGCCTTGGGCAGAACATACCCAAGGCGCCGCAGTTCTTTCTCATCGCGCCGCCACTTGGGTCTGACCTTGACCCACAGGTCCAGGTAGACACGGCGTCCCACGAACCGCTCCAGCTCCTGGCGGGCGGCCTGCCCGATCTTCTTCAACATGGCCCCTTTGGCTCCGATGACGATCCCTTTCTGAGAATCCCTCTCCACGAAGATGATAGCCTTGATGTAGAACAGGTCCTCCTTCCGCTCCTTGAACTCCTCCACCACCACCTCCAGGGAATGAGGCACCTCCTGGTAGGTGAAGCGCAGGGCCTGTTCACGCACCAACTCGGCGGCGATGACCCGCTCTGGCTGATCGGTGACCTGGTCGGCCGGGTAGTATTGGGGGCCAATCGGCAATTGGTCAATGACCATCTCCAGCAGCTTATCCCGGTTGTCCCCCCGCGTGGCCGAGATCATTATCCCATCGGCGTGCTCAACCAGTTGAGAATAGGCCTGGTAGTGGGGCTCGACATCCTCCGGGGCGAGGAGGTCCACCTTGTTTAGCACCAGTACGACCGGAGCCTGAGCCTGTTCGCGCAGCAGGCGAGCGATCCACTCATCGGCCCGGGTGGGGGGCTGCGAGACATCAACCAGGAAGAGGATGAGGTCGGAGTCGGGCACGGTCCGCACCGCCGTCTCCACCATGTACTCCCCCAGCCGGTGGCGGGGCTTATGGATGCCGGGGGTGTCCACAAAGATGATCTGAGCCTGAGGAATGGTCAAAATGCCCAGGATGCGACGCCGGGTGGTCTGGGGCTTATCGGAGACGATAGCGATCTTCTGCCCCACGAAGGCGTTCATCAGGGTGGATTTGCCCACGTTGGGTTTGCCCAGCACGGCCACGAAGCCCGAGCGGTGATCTGCGGGCAGTTCTTCAAGAAGCGGTACTTC
>JBHIDP010000161.1:0-6299 GCA_046760185.1 Anaerolineae bacterium | reverse complement strand
TGGGCCCAGATTCCCCTCTCCCTCAGAGGGAGAGGGGTTAGGGGAGAGGGTGAAACCGCTACAGGAGGATCAAGTATGCCCCGTGAAAAACGCCACCGCATCCACCCGGCTATCCGCCAGCGCGCCCGCGAGCTGCGTCGGCCGCAGACACCCGCCGAAGCCAGGTTGTGGCAACGCCTGCGCCGCAGGCAACTGAACGGTCACTACTTCCGCCGCCAACATCCTATCGGCAACCTCATCGTGGATTTCTACTGCGCCAAGGCCCGGCTGGTGGTCGAGGTAGATGGCGATGTGCACGCCATGCAGGAGGAGCACGACGCCGCCCGCACGGAGTGGCTGGAAGAGCGGGGCTACCGGGTAATACGCTTCAGCAACAAGCAGGTCTTCGGCAAGCTTAATGCAGTGTTGGAGAGTATCCTGGCGGCCTGTGAGGGGCAGTTGTCGAAGAAGGCATAGGCTCACCTCCCCTCCTCAAGGATGATGGTCATCTCCAACTGCTCGCCGTCCCGCCAGACGGTCAGCTTGACCGTCTGTCCTGCCCTAAACTGTACCAGCAAGCTGGATAAGGGATTAACCGCATTGATGACCTGACCCTCGATGGCCAGTATGATGTCGTCGGCTTGCAGGCCAGCTCGACTGGCTGCCGAATCCACTTCCACTTCGCTGACCACCACCCCTACCGCTTCGGGCAGGCCCACCGTCCCGGCCAGCGAGGCGGTCACGGCCCGGTACTCGATCCCGAGCCAGGGCCTGACGATGACCCCCTCAGCCATCAGCAACTGGGCCACCTGGCGCACCTGGTTGCTGGGGATGGCGAAGCCTATCCCCTCGGCGATCTCGGCCGACCGGCCTCGGCGGCGAATGATGACCGTGTTGATGCCGATGACCTCCCCCCGCAGGTTGACCAGGGGCCCACCGCTGTTCCCCCGGTTGATAGCCGCATCGGTCTGGATCATGCCCTCCATGATCATGTCCTCGTCAACCTCGATCGTCCTGCCCAGAGCACTCACCACCCCCATGGTCACCGTGTTGCGGAAGTCCCCCAGAGCACTGCCAATAGCGACCACCCATTCACCCGGTTCAACTTCGTCCGAGTCTCCCAGTTCGGCCACAGCCAGGTCGTTATCTTCTATCTGAATGACCGCCAGATCGCTCAGGGCGTCACTCCCTACCAGATGGGCCCTCCTCTCCTCACCACTGGCCAATATGACGCTCAGGCTCTCCCCACCCTCTACCACATGATGGTTGGTAACGATGTGACCCTCCTTGTCAATGATGATGCCCGAACCGAGGATCTTGGGCTCAATCATGGTTCCGTAATGCTCCCTGGCGGGGCCCGTGACGTTGACCACGGTAACAACGGCCGGCCCGACCTTCCTCACCACCTCAGTAGCGCTAAAGGGTAACTGTGGGGTGGAGGTAGGCTCCGGGGTAGGGGTAGGCAGGGGAGTTGGGGTCAGGGTCGGGGTCGGCACCGGGGTAACCTTTTCCTCCACAGCCTCAGGTTGTCTGCTCAGGAGCAGCCACACAGCTCCACCGCCCATCAGCCCACCGAGGAGGGCTCCCAACAAGAGGACGATGCCCACCAGGAGCACCAGGCATCCACTTGCCCAACTTCTCCTCTCCATTACCTGTCTTCCTCCGGGATGTTCAAGCGCCTGGCGAAGAAATCGAGGGTCACGGCAAACATATCCAGGGTTATGGGATCTGGTGTCCCCTCTCGGAAATACTGCTCCAGGAAGTAATGCTTCAGGCCTAGATAAAGATACACCTCATGCTCTACATCACTGGCGGCCAGTGCCTGGGCGAAACTCAGAGCCTGGTCATAGGGCACTGTCTCATCACTCTCCCCGTGGATGATGGACAGAGGCGGCAGCCCTTCCAGGTGGTAAGCGGCTGAGTATCTCAGATAGACTTCCGATTGCAAGGTTGGCCGGCCCAGCCCGATCACAATCGAATCGAGGGGCGGTTGGAGGAACACCTTCCCCTCCTCAAAAGCCCGGCGGAACAGAAAGGCGTCGCTGATCCCTCCCAGGATCAGGACGGCATCAATGTCGGGGCTGGTCTGGGCCAGGCGGTAGGCGTGCAACGAGGTGAAGCTGCCAGCCATCAGCCCCAGACGCTGCCCATCGGCCAGGGGCGAAAGGCGCCCATCCTTTATGAAAGCCACGACCTTCAGCAGGTCATCCACATCCTCCTCCAGGTGCAAACCGTGCACCGGGGCGACGGCCACGATGACATACCCCTGCGCGGCCACAGCGGCAGAGACCACATCCCAGTTGAGCGCAGCATCGGGGTAGATGACCAGCAGAGTGGGAAATGGCCCTTCCCCCTCGACCGGTTCGTAGACAAGGCCCCCTTCCACCGACTGACCAGCACGGCTGAAGCTGAAAGTGCGGCGCCGCGCTTCTTTAGGCTCGGGCAAGGCGGTCCAGGTCATCTCCACCACCCCCAACCGCAGGGAATCATCGGCCTGGCCCCGGCGGCGTGGGGCCGGTTGGAGCCAGAAATTGACCCCACCGACCTCGAATCCAGGACGGACTCGTACGTCACGGCGCAGGCCAAGGAGGGGCCAACGGTAGACAGCATCGTGATATCCCCCCTTGGCTGCTACCGGCAGATAGTAACCGGGAGGGACCGGAGCGATGCGGTAGCGACCATCAGGGCCTGAACGGGCAGCGTAGGTGACTCCGGTCGGACCGGCCACCAGGGCCACAGCCCCAGCCAGGGGCCGACCCGCCTTGTCACGGATGGTACCGGCCAGTGCGCCGCCGGGTTCAGAGCCCCCCTTAAGGGGGACAGAGAACTCGACCGGGCCAAAGACCGCTTCCCACTTCTTCTCCAGGCGGTAAAGGACTATATTCCGTGCCGCCGAAAGCTCCTCTCCACGCCTCAGAGCCCAGGGGATCAAAGCAGCCGACGACAGAACTAACAGAAGCCCAAGAACCCATCTCGCCATACTGCCCTTTGGTGTCATGCTGAGTCCTTCGACTGCGCTCAGGGTGACGATGGATGGTGACAAAAAAGCCCCACTCGACGACGGTCTCGCAAAGTGGGGCTGGCAGAACTGAATCTGAAACCTAAGGCCGCTGCCTGGCCCCCTCCACCAGCCAGAGGGCCAGGGCTAGGACGATGAGGAGGGCCCCCAGGGCCAGCATGGCCAGTACCTGAAGGCGGAGGGGAGATAGAAAAGCATTCACCAAATCGTTGATGATGTTTGTAGCCAAGTTCACCATCGCTGGCGGAACTTCTTCCATCCCTCCCCCCGATAGGGCCTCAGTCAGAGCACTGTCCACCAGGTCGGGAAGGAGCAGAAGGGGGGTGAAAGCGACGGCCCCCGTCACGAATAGAGTACTTCCCACCCAGGCCAACACCGAACGCAAGGAGGTAGCGGCCAGGGCCGCCACCAGGATCAACAGCAGAACCGACCCGGCCACCCCCGCGACCAAAACCAGGTTAGCTATCCTGATGATCCGGCGCAGTTGGGCAAGAACCCTGATGATCCCATCACCTTCCCCAGGCGCTTGCTCCCGCATGAGTTGAACCAGGTTCAGTTCATCGGGTATCTCCTGCAGGAGTCTGTTTGCCTCACCCATCAACTGAGGTTTGAACCTCTCCAGCAGCGCACTTTTATCCACTCCTGGTGGCAGACAGGAGGGTATCCCATTTTCCCCTACTTCCGGCTGCTGTCCAGGCTCACATTCGGGGAACTGGCGCACTTTGCGCTCCAACTCCCTCTCCAGTTGGGTGACGAGCTTCCCCTTCACCTCCTTGAGAGGGATGACGATAGTAGGCACATCCTGGTCAGAGCGAAGCCAGGAGAAGAACTGGTCCAGGGCCCTCTCCGCCTGCTCCTGCACCCAATCCGGTGGCACTACCACCCGCAATAGGCGCATTATCTCGCTCTCAGGGATGAGCATCAGTCCTTCGCCTACTCCGAGTCCCTCCTGCTGTGCCAAACCCTTGACCTCTTCGGCCACCATGTCAAACAGTTTGTCATAGATGCCGTAGCGAGTCAACTCCTGCTTGTAGAAGTCAGGGTTCAAGAGCACGCTTCGCAGGTCGAAGGCAAACAAGGTCAAGGGCGTAACAAGGATAAAGATTACGGCGAAGACAAAAGCGAAGAATTTCCTGATCACTCTGAAGGCCTCCTGGGCCTACGCACGCGCCCCTTGCGCCGCATTAGCGGTCCGGAGGCTGGCGCAGGAGCTGGAGCTTCCCTGGCCCTCCGACGCCGGTAGACCATCCACACAACTGAAGCGAGGATGCAGCCCATGGCCACAATCTGGGCCGCAGCCACGCCCAAAATGGTCCAGGCATCGGGGCGCTGCATCTCTACAAAGAAGCGACCAAGGGGGTAGAGGATCAGGTACAAAGCGAAGATGTCGCCATCGAGCCAGCGTTCCTTGAAGCGCCGCGCCAGGAATATCAAGGCCAGGAAGGCCAGGAAGTTCCAGATTGATTCGTAGAGGAAGGTGGGATGGAAACGGGTGCTGGCCGGCAAATCGGCAAAGATGGGGAGGCGGTGAGATTGCTCGATGGGAATACCCCAGGGCAGATCGGTGGGATAGCCGTACAATTCCTGGTTGAAAAAGTTTCCCCAGCGGCCAATGGCTTGACCCAGGAGGAGGCTAGGGGCAGCGATGTCTAACCAAGGGAGAACCTTAAGGCCCCTTCGTCTGGCGAAGATGTACAGGCCCAGGACACCACCGGCCACCGCTCCGTAGATACCTAAACCTCCCTGCCGAAAGGCCAAAATCTCAATGGGATGTTGCAGGTAGTATTGCAGGCCAATGGTGGTGCCAGCCGGGCTGGAGATAACGTGATAGAGGCGTGCTCCCACGATACCGAAGATCAGACACCACAACAGACCATCCCACACGTGATTGGGGTCCTGGCCACGCCGTCTGGCTTCGCGGCTGGCTACAAAGGCCCCAAGCAAAACACCGATGACCAGGAGCAGGCCATACCAACGAAACTCAAGGGGTCCGAGGCGAAAGATTACAGGATCGGGTGTCATTAGACTGACCTCCTTCTATTGCAGGTAAAATCAGGCGGACAATTCCTTTGCATTATACCACATTTTGCACTATAATGTTAATAGCAGCCTTTGACCCTCGCCTGAGCTTGTGCTATCATTGATGTATGGAAACGAGCGAAGGCACCGAGACAAAGAGCACCGTCCCCCGATTGTTGGCCCTTTTGATGGCGGTACTGATAACGGTGCTGATCCTTCTCTTTCGTCATCAACTGGAGCACTTCACCGTCTACGGGCTGCTGGGGGTTTTCGTCATAACCCTGCTGGGGAACGCGACCATCATCTTCCCCGTGCCGGGGCTGATGGCTGCCTTTGTAGGGGGAGGCATTTTCGATCCCCTGGCCGTGGGCCTGGTGGCTGGCGTCGGTCAAACCCTGGGGGAGTTAACAGGCTATCTGGCCGGTTACGGGGGCCAGGCGGTCATAGAGAATCGGAGGCTGTATGACCGCCTGGTGAAGTGGATGAAGCGCAATGGTGACATCACTATCTTCGTCCTGGCCGTCATCCCCAACCCGGTCTTTGATCTCGGTGGTATGGCCGCCGGGGCCCTGGGTTTCCCCCTGTGGAGGTTCCTGCTGAGTTGCCTGCTGGGAAAGACCGTGAAGTCGTTGGTGATAGCCTACGCGGGCACTCAGTCCATCGGTTTGTTCGATAAGTTCATACCTTAACTCGACAAGGTTAAATCCTCCCGCAGGTTTGAGGAGTGATAACCCTGAGGTCCCTTTAGACCTGGGAAACCTCTCGTGCCAAAAGCTTCGCTGTAACCTGCGGGAGGATAGATGGCCCCAACCAAAAGCTGTACTTAGAAGTGAGGAACTGGATAGATGCAGTCAAGATGGTTTAAGCACGGATTCGTGTGGTTGCTGATTGCTGTCGCTCTCGGCGCTTTGTTCTTTAATTATTTCTCTCCCGCTAAGGAGACCCCTTCCATCTCCGTCAACGCCGTAGCAGAGGAGGCCAAGGCTGGTAAACTGAAGAAGATCACACTTTCTGGCAACATCCTGAAGATCGAACGCAAGGATGGCAGCAAGGTTATCTCACGTAAGGAAGAGGACGTCAGTGTCGTTAACACCCTGCTTAATATGGGGGTCAGTCAGAAAGAGCTAAGCCAGATCGAAATCGAGGTGGAGCGCCCCAGCCAATTGGGCAACTGGTTGACCGTCCTTGGTTCGTTCCTGCCGCTGATCATCTTCGGCGGGCTATTGCTCTTTATGCTGCGGCAGGCCCAGAGCGGCAGCAACCAGGCCCTCTCCTTCGGACG
>JBHIDP010000160.1:0-6331 GCA_046760185.1 Anaerolineae bacterium | reverse complement strand
ACGTATTGACAAACTCCCTCTTGTTAGAGTATAATTGAGTTAGTTCTCCTGTGGCTCCATACAACGTGAGAAAGGGAATTATGAAGACGTTCGCCTCGGCGTTGGCCATTGGCCTGATCCTGGCTGGTTGCGGGCCTGCGGTGACACCAACCCCCTCTATGGTGGCCTCGCCTACGCCGATTGAGGTGCGGCCCACGCCCACGCCGCTGCCGGCGCCTCCCACGCCAACCCCTCAGCCTACCACGGTGGAAGGACCTGGCGTCACCGACATTATGATCGAAATCCCGGCCGGCCCCTTCATCATGGGCAGCAACATCGGCGACCCCGACGAAGGCCCCGCCCACGAGGTGGACCTGCCGGCCTTCGAGATAGATAAGTTCGAGGTGACCAACGCTGACTTCGCCAAGTTCGTCGAGGCCACCGACTACGTGACCGACGCTGAAAAGGCTGGCCAGAAGATCTGGCGAGACTACGCCGCAGGTAAAGAGAACCACCCCGTGGTCAAGGTCACCTGGAATGATGCTGTGGCCTACTGCCAGTGGCTCGGCAAGCGGCTGCCGACCGAGGCCGAGTGGGAGAAAGCCGCCCGTGGCACCGACGAGCGTGTCTTCCCGTGGGGGAATGAATGGGACCCGCAGAAGGCCAACGTGAAGGCAACCGGCCTGCGCGGCACGGCGGCAGTGGGCAGCTTTGGTGCCGGAGCCAGCCCCTACGGGGTCGAGGATATAGCCGGCAACGTGTGGGAGTGGACAGCCGATTGGTACCAGCCCTATCCGGGCAACACCGTCGAGGACCCCTACTACGGAGAACGTTTCAAAGTGACGCGCGGGGGAGCCTGGTTCGAAGAAGAGCCTCAGGTGAGGGCGTTCAACCGCAACGCGGCAGATCCCAACATCACGGCCGTTGATGAGCTGGGCTTCCGCTGTGCAAGATAGCTGATAGCTGATGGCTGATAGCCGATGGCTGATGGCGCTAGTACGCTATACGTTGTCTGCCATATGCCATACGCTATCTGCCAGTCGAAAGGGGGGATGTGTAGTGAACCGGAGTTTACACCAAGCCCGAGTTTCAGATGGCTGATCAACTATCTTAGTTTTACTCAAGGAGGAGTCTGATGAGCAAGAGGTTGTTCAACCTGATCGTGATCAGTGCCTTGATGTTGATTCTCCTGCCGGCTGTGGCCAGCGCTGCCCCGGCTGCCCAGGAGGTCACCTGTCTGGAAGAAGTGGCTGTGGCCAAGGATGACTGGCTGTCGAAGTACGGCGACAAGTACTACGACAACATCTTCGCCTGGCCGGCCATCATGTACTGGCAGAACACAGCCGCTCTGGCCAACCCCGCCAAGTACGCCCGCATCGAGAACGCCGACCTTATCGAGGTAGGCTGGACGATTTGCCTGCCACCGGTGACGGATGCGGAGACCTTCCTGGCGGCCTGGGATCCTGCCAAGCCAGAGCTGCTGTACCCGGCCGGTGCAGCGGGCAAGCTAGTGGTGGGCAGTTGGTGGACAGCCGGCGGTGAGGCCGAAGGCCTGGCCGGGATGTTCAGGATCTACAAGGAGAAGTATCCTGACGTCGAGATCGTCAATGCCACTGTGGCCGGGGGAGCGGGCTCGGTCTTCAAGGGCGTGCTCAAGACCCGCTTGATCGGCGGCGATCCGCCCGACACCTTCCAGTTGCACGCCGGTCTGGAAGTTGAGGGCTACAGCCCGGAGCAATACCTGGAGCCACTAGATGACATCTACGCCTCCGAAGGGTTGGAGGATGTCTTCCCGGCCGACCTGCTCACGCTTCTCAAGTACAAAGACCACTACTGGGGGGTCCCGGTCAACATCCACCGCTCCAACGTGCTCTGGTACAACAAAACCCTCTTCGATCAGGGTGGCGTGACGCCGCCGACCACCTTCGACGAGTTCTTCTCAGTAGCGGAGGCGCTGAAGGCCAAGGGCATCGCACCGTACATCATGGGCACCAGTGGCGGCTGGGAGGGCCCGCATGTCTTAGAGGACGTGCTGGCCGGCACGTGCGGGGCCGAGAAGTACCGAGGCCTGTGGACCGGTGCTACTCCCTGGACCGATGCCTGCGTCACTGACGCTCTGGAGAACTTCAAGAAGATGGTCAGCTACGCCAACACTGACCACCCAGCTCTCGACTGGGCTGCGGCCGCGCAGTACATCGTTGACGGCCGGGGTGCTATGTACATCATGGGCGACTGGACCGACGGCTACTTCACCTCCAAGGCCTTCACCGACTACGGCTGGACGTCACCGCCAGGCACTAAGGGGATCTTCGTCGCTCTGTCCGATAGCTTCTCTCTGACGAAGCAGGCCCCGAACCCGGAGAACGCCCGCAACTGGCTCAAGGTGTGCGGCTCCCTGGAGGGACAGGAGGCCTTCAACCCCCAGAAGGGTTCCATCTGTGCCCGCACTGACTGCAACCCGGCTCTGTTCAACGCCTACTTGCAGTCGGCCATGGCCGACTGGGCCGTGGACGCCATCGTACCCAGCGTGATGCACGGGGCGGCGGCTTACGAGTCTTGGGTCAGTGACTTCAAGGACGTAATCGCCCTCTTCATCACCAGCGGCGACGTGGCCGGCACGCAGACAGCCTTGCAGCAGGCCTGCGTGGACGCTGGCATCTGCCAGTAGAGATCACGGAACCAGTGAGGCAGCCCTACGCCAAAGAGTGCGAAAGGGCTGCCTCGCCCTTTGTCTTGGCATGGGGACTTCGACAGGTTCAGCCTCCGTGGACTCCCTGCCCTGAGCTCGTCGAAGGGCCCTTTCTCTATGAGAGGAATTGTGTGCGACGTTTGAGTTGGGAGCGGGTGACCTCAGTTCTACTGATCGCACCCTCGGCCATCGCCATCGCCATTTTTGTATATGGCTTCATCGGCTTCACGGGGTTTACCTCGCTGACCAGGTGGAACGCTCTTCTCCCCGATTTCACCCTGGTCGGCCTGCGCAACTATCAGAGATTATTTGCCCACCCACGCTTCCAGATTGACCTGCGCAACGCGGTCACCTTCACCGTCCTGTTCCTGGTCGCCTGCCTGATCATCGGTTTCTTGCTCGCCGTACTGCTCGATCGGCGCATCCGTGGCGAAGGTATCTTTCGCAGCATCTACCTCTTCCCCATGGCCATCTCCTTCATCGTCACTGGCGTGGCCTGGCGCTGGTTGCTCAATCCCGGCACTCCTGAGACGGGTAGTATTGGCGTCAATCTGCTGTTCGACAGCGTCGGACTGGGATTTCTCAAGTGGGGCTGGTTCACTGACCCTACCATTTTGTACATCCGCCCCGAGTCCGGCGTGGGACAACTGTTGCAGCGGGTAGGGCTGGGGGCGTTGATACACCCCAACTTTGGGATGTCGGTGGGGATCGTGTCGGTCGTCCTGGCCGCCACTTGGCAGATGTCCGGTTACACCATGGCCCTCTACTTGGCTGGCCTGCGCAGCATCCCCGACGAGCTGCGCGAGGCAGCGCGGGTGGATGGAGCCTCAGAGTTGCAGATCATCCGGCACATCATTTTGCCGCTCCTGCAACCGATTACCCTCAGCGCTGTCATCATCCTGGGGCACATCTCGCTAAAAATCTACGACCTGGTGGTAGCCATGACGGGGCCTGGCATCGGTTTTTCCACCGACGTGCCGGCCTACTTCATGTGGGAGACGACCTTCGAGGGCAACCATTTCGCTCGGGGGGCCTCGATTGCCACCATCCTGCTGCTAATGGTTGCGGTTCTCATCGTTCCCTACCTGGTGCACAGTACCCGCACGGAGGCCGAACTATGACCACACAAATCCACGAATGGCGTCGGCGAGTGAAGCAGGGGGTGCGCTGGCAGCGGGGGCTCATCTACGTCGTTTTGATCGCCTTTGCCGCCTTCTACCTGATGCCGGTCTATCTCTTGTTCATCACCGGCATGAAGAGTTTTGCCGAGGTGAGCATGTCCCGTATGTGGGACCTGCCGTCCGGGCTGCATTTCGAAAGTTTCTTCAAAGCCTGGTCTGGGGGTACCGCGGCGGAAGGGTTTGGCGGGCTAGCACAGTTTGGTGGGCTGGGGGGGAACTTTATTAATAGCGTGTATCTCACCGTCCCGGCCACAATCATCTCGGCCATGCTCGGCTCGATCAATGGCTACGTGCTGTCTAAATGGAAATTCCGTGGTTCGGACATGCTCTTCCCGTTGCTCCTGTTCGGGATGTTCATCCCCTACCAGAGCATCCTCATCCCGCTGGTGCAGGTGCTCAGCAAGATAGGGCTCTATGGCACCATCCCCGGTCTGATCTTTGTCCATGTGGTCTATGGTATCCCTATTACCACCCTGATTTTCCGCAACTACTACGCCGCCGTGCCGTCGGAACTGGTCGAGGCAGCCCGTATTGATGGGGCAAATATCTTCGGCGTCTATCGCCATGTTCTATTCCCGCTCTCAATGCCCGGCTTCGTGGTGGTGATGATCTGGCAGTTTACCAACATCTGGAACGACTTCCTGTTCGCCGTCACCGTTACCGGCAACCCTGAAGTCCAACCCATCACCGTCGCTCTGAACAACCTGGCCGGCAGCCTGATCGTCGAGTGGAATGTGCAGATGGCCGGTTCGTTGCTGGCAGCCCTGCCCACCCTGCTGGTGTATATCTTCCTGGGACGCTTCTTCATGCGCGGGCTGCTGGCCGGGTCGTTGAAGGGATAGGGCCTCATCTGTCTGGCCTCCGCTCCTTGATAACCAGGTGCAGTTGCCCTTCCCCCCACCAGTTCCATTCCTCATCCGAAGCAGAACCCCTTGATTGAGTGGGCGTCACCCGAATTGGGAATTGGTCTGCCCGGCAATGTTGATATAAGTAGAAAGGGGAAGCGGTGATACAGGTTGGTATCCTGACGGTCAGCGATCGGACCTATCGGGGCGAACAGGAGGATAGGAGCGGGCCGCTCATCCGGGAGCTGGTCCTGGAGCATTTGGATGCAGAGGTGAGCCTGGAGGCGGTGGTGCCGGATGAACGAGACATAATCGCTGGCACCTTAATGACCTGGACTGATCAGGTTGGGCTCGATTTGATCCTCACTACCGGCGGTACGGGGTTTGCTCCGCGAGATGTGACTCCAGAGGCTACCAGGGCTGTTATCGAGCGGGAAGCGCCTGGCTTGGCCGAGGCCATGCGGGCTGAAGGCTTGAAGGTAACGCCCCATGCCATGCTCTCCCGAGCCGTGGTCGGCATCCGCGGCCACACCCTGATCGTCAATTTGCCTGGTAGCCCCAAAGCGGTCAGGGAGAATCTGGAGACGATCTTGCCGGCCCTGCCGCATGGACTGGAACTTCTCAGGCAGGAGAAGGGGGCTGATCAAAGGCACGAATTTGGGGAATAGGAACTCGCCTGTCGCAAGTTGCCGAGGCAAGGAAAAGGGCCTTGGGGGATGACGACTCCAAGGCCCTTCTGCTTCTGCTGGCACTCCCGACAGGACTTGAATCTGTGGTCTCACCAGCCGCCAGGTGAAAAGAGCCCACCCACCCGCTGCCCGATAGAGTGGAAGGAGCGAGTGAAGCGTCCGTCATAACGCTGTAGCCCCCTGACGTGCGGCGGCAATCAACTTCCCTTCCGCGACGCGCCGTCCCTTCCGCCGCACGTCAGGGGGCGGGTGTTTCCCGTTCGTGCATAATAGGTTTTCATCCAAAGAACTTGTCATATTCCGCATGCGTGCCAATCCAGAACCAGAGTAAGCCTTCCTCAATCTCAACTGCGACCGCACGATACTTGAGTCCAACTCTCACTGACCAATACTTTCCTGCCTTCTTCAATTGCAATGAAGGATGGCGCGGGTTCGCTTTGAGAAGCTCATAGTTCTTGTCCGCCAATTCTTGTATAGATGACGGTAGATTGCCATAGCATTGCCAGAATGAAGGGCTGGTGAAATGCCTCATAGCTCTTTGTACTTTCCCGCGCGAAAGTCTGCAATGGCTTGGTTAGCCATCCTGTCGAGCTTCCCAGACTGGGCATCCACCTCAAATTGCTTGTCCCATATCTTGGCATCAAATTCATCGAACCATTCGCGAAAGCGAGCTAGTTCGTCCAGCGGCAATTGTGAAACCGCTTGTTCTATTTCTTGAATTTTGAGCATAGTAGATTCCTCCTTAATCAATCTTATTGAGACTGTCGCTGAAGCCGACGTACGCAGATGACAACGGCATGACGGGAAATTTATATTTCACGAAACAAAAATAGTGAGCCGTTAGCGCGTATTCCACTCATCAAAGCTCAAACCGCTAGAGCAGGTTTTTTATCTCTGTCTCAATGGGCGGAATGTGCTTGGGAGCAAAAGAGACTTTCTTACGTTGAC
>JBHIDP010000159.1:0-6400 GCA_046760185.1 Anaerolineae bacterium | reverse complement strand
CGGGGCTCAGCCCGAAGGGACAGGTGAGCCGCTTCAGAGCGACTAAAGTTGCCACTACAGCGGCTTGTGGTAGGAGAGGCTATGAGGGAGGCTGAGGCAGATGGCCTCAGTCTCCCTCTCCTGGCGTTTCAACGCTTTGCGAAGAGGTGACCGTCAGTGGCCAAGTTCTTGATCAGGCGCATCATCGTCTCCATCCCGGTCTTCATCGGTGTCACCATCCTTTCCTTTGCCCTCATCCACGCCGTTCCCGGCGGACCGACTGCCCGCCTGGAACTGGATCCTGACATCAAGCCTGAGGATATAGCCCGTATCAAGGCCAACATGGGCCTGGATAGACCGGTCTGGGAACAGTACATCAGGTGGTTTATGGGATGGCCTCCCGGGACAGGTGGCATTATCAGGGGTGATTTTGGGGTCTCCTACATCAACCAACTGTCGGTCAGCAAGGAGATGATGCAAAGGCTGCCGAAGACCATTCTGCTCACCGGCACGGCCCTTCTGCTTACCCTTGTTATAGCCTTGCCCTTCGGTGTCTATTCAGCGGTGAAACAATACTCCTCGTTCGATAACATCTCCACCGTTTTGTCCACGGCCGGCATTGCTATCCCCAGCTTCTGGTTGGGGCTGATGATGATCCTTATCTTCTCTGTCCGTCTCCGCTGGTTCCCCACCGGTGGAGTAACCACCATCGGTGAGCCATTCTCCATAATGGATCTGCTGCACCATCTGGCTATGCCTGCTTTCGTGCTGGCAGCCATCAATATCGCGGCCTGGAACCGCTATATCAGAGGAAGTATGCTGGAAGTGATCCGGCAGGACTACGTCCGTACGGCCCGGGCCAAGGGTCTAAAAGACCAGACGGTGATCTTCCGCCATGCTCTGCGTAACGCCCTGATCCCGGTGGCTACCCTCCTGGGGTTGACGCTGCCCAATTTGGTTAGCGGTGCTTTGATCACCGAGACCATCTTTTCCTGGCCAGGGATTGGGCGTTTGGCCTGGCATGCTGCTACTAAACGAGATTATCCGATCATCATGGGCGTGTTGGTGTTGGGGACGGCGATGGTGATCGTTGGCAATCTTTTGGCTGATATAGCTTACAGCTATCTTGACCCTCGTATAAAGCAGGAGTAGGGAGGGCTGGATGAGCGTCCGGCAAGAAGGAGTGGTAGGGGAAAGGTTGGATGGCGCCCTGAAGAAAAAGGAGATCGAAACCGAACGACTTTTTGCCCTGCGGGAGAGCAAGAGCCAGTGGAAGATGGCCTGGGATCGGTTTTGCCGTGACAAACTGGCCCTAGCCGGGACATTTATCCTGCTGTTTATCATCCTCATGGCCCTTGCGGCCCCCCTTCTGTCCAAATACCTGACCCACTACGAACCGCAAACCATTGAACTTTTGGCCAATCTCAAACCCCCTGGCTACAAACGATCTGACGCAGCAGCCATTCATTGGTTGGGAACCGATGAATTGGGACGAGATGTTCTGACACGGGCCATTTACGGAGCCCGCGTCTCCATCGGCATCTCGGTGACCACGGTAGCAATCTCTTTGACCATTGGCACTCTTTTGGGAGCTATTGCCGGTTTCTATGGTGGCTTTATTGATTCCATGATCATGCGTTTCGTAGACATTATGCTCTCCATACCAGCTATCTTCCTCTTACTACTCATCGCCGTAGTGTTCGAACCGGATCTCAGGACCTTTTCTTTTGTTATCGCCTCGGTGGCCTGGATGGGTGTGTCCCGACTGGTGCGCGGTGAGTTCCTCTCCATCAAGGAACGGGACTACATTGAAGCAGCGCGGGTGGTAGGGGCCAGCAACGCTCGTATCATCTTCCGACACATCCTCCCCAACGCTACCACACCTATGATCGTAGCCGCCACGCTGGGGATTGGCAACATCATCCTGGTGGAGACTGCCCTCAGCTATCTTGGTATGGGGGTTAAGCCCCCCACACCCAGTTGGGGCAACATGTTGACCAAGGCTTCAACCTACCTGTACAAAGCCCCTCATCTTGTTGTCATCCCCGGTCTGCTTATCTTCATCACCGTGCTGGCCGTGAACCTCATGGGTAATGGCCTGCGCGATGCCCTTGACCCCAAACTTAAAGAGTAGGAGACAACGTAAGCTCTTGCGTCTGGAGCAGGGAGCTCTTCAGTCGTCAACACTTGACTGGAGAGCTCTTTTAGATTATGCTCACTACTAGTCTGTCACTCTGAGTGGAGCCTTCGGCCTTGAGGGCCTCAGCCCGAAGGCTTGCGGAGCGAAGAGTCTCCTGCCCGCTCCGGCGCAAGATTCCCTTCGGCCTGGCCCTTCGACGGAGTTTACACTGAGCAGAGTCGCTTGTCCTGAGCGCAGTCGAAGGGAAGTGCTCAGGGCGGGGCTCAGGACAGGCTTCGCTACGCTCGCAATGACGGTTCCTGCGACACCAACACCCAAGAGGGAGACTACCGGGCGCATCACCCTCTCGGAACCTGTCCGAAAAGTGGTGGCATGGCCCCCGGTGGCCGTTGTCAACGGGCACCAGGCCCTAGACCGCAGGTTCTTCGGATAGGCTCTTATTGAAGTGGAGGCACGATGGCTGAGGATAAGGTCGGTCTTGGCCGACACCTGCTGGTAGACCCTGCGGCTGGGACCATAGAGATCGTTCACGGCAAGAGAGTGGTGCTCAGCGGGGCCACGGCCAGCATCACCTATCGCCGCGGTGATGGGAGAAAGGTGACTTTGACCCTGTCGGACAAAGAGCTGAGCTACGGCCTTGGTGAAGGGAGGGCAGGCCTCAGCCGCCGCGATCAAGAGCTTGAACTGACCTGGCAATTGGAGGCCAAGGAGGAGGGATGTGAGATCTGGCTGGAGGCGGTTAACCTCGCTTCAGAACCCCTGTACATCGAGGAGTTGCGCCCCCTCTCCGCCGACGCGGCTGCGGGAAGTACTCTGAACCTGGGTATCCCCCCCAGGCTTTGGTGCTTCTACCAGAACGGCTGGCAATCCTGGTCCCCGACATTCGCCCGCCATGTAGCCGATGGCCTCTTTATTGATCCCAGCACCGACGACTACCGCCTCAAACATCAACCTCATCCCCTCCCCTCCAGGCCCAAGACCATGAGCAGCGAGTGGTTCTCAGTGATATGTGCGAGACCCAAGGGTCAGAAGCCAAAGTCAACTCCGGACCGGTCATTACTTTTGGGTTTCGTCACAACCAGGGACCAACTGGCCGAGATACGTCTTCAGGCCGATAAAGATCAATTCTACGGTCTGGTAGCCACCTGCCATGCTGATGGTATCCCTCTGCCCCCTGGGGAGAAGCTCACCTCGGAACGGCTTCTGCTCCGGCCAGGGAAAGACCCGTTCTCTCTGCTGGATCACTATGTCACCGTCGTGGCTGAGAGGATGGGGGCACGCTGTCCCCAGGAGATGCCCACCGGGTGGTGCACCTGGTACTACTTCTACGGCGAGGACAAAGCCGTTGATGTGCTGGGCAACATGAGTCAGATCAAGGGACAACAACTCCCGCTGGATTACATCCTCATTGACGACGGCTATCAGACAGCCATCGGCGATTGGCTCACCAGCGACGAGAAGAGGTATCCCCAGGGTATGCAGTGGCTGGCAGAAGTGATCATGGCCGCTGGTCATCGTCCGGCCCTTTGGACAGCCCCTTTCGCCGCCAGTGCGGAGTCCCAACTGTACGCCCAACATCCCGATTGGGTGATCAAGGGGGAGGATGGTGAGCCGCTTGTGGCCTGGCAGCATTTCGGCTCCGACATCTACGCCCTCGATCTCTCCCATCCGGCCGTCCAGGAGTGGTTGGGTGACCTTTTCCACACCCTCAGCTACGAGTGGAACTTCGAGCTGTTCAAGATTGATTTCCTCTATGCAGCCGCCCTTCCGGGCCAGCGCCATGATCCGACCATGACCAGGGCTCAAGCTTTGCGCCGGGGCCTGAAGATCATTCGTCAGGCCATCGGCGACCGGTTTCTGCTGGCATGCGGCGCTCCCCTGGGACCAGCTATCGGGCTGGTGGACGGGATGCGTATTGGCCCCGATGTGGCTGTCAACTGGAAGCCCTTCTGGGGTGATATGTCTATGGCCGCAGCTCAGAACGCCCTTCGCAATGTTGTAACACGCCACTTTATGCACGGGCGCCTCTGGGCCAATGACCCCGACTGCGTGTTGGTGCGAAGCCGCGCCGATGAGTGCGACTTGGTCCTGAACGAGATGAGGACCCTGGTCTCGCTGATTGGTCTGGTGGGGGGATTGACCCTCTCCAGTGACAACTTCAACACCATTCGCCCCGGCCGCTTGAAATACCTGCGCCAGATTCTGCCTCCCTACGGGAAAGCTGCTCGCCCTTTGGACCTGTTTGAGAATGAAATGCCCTCTCTCCTGGCCCTGCCGGTGGAGCGGGATTTCGGCCGCTGGTTAGTAGCGGCCCTCATCAATTGGAGCGACCATACTGTGGAAACCAGGCTTGATCTATCCCGTCTGGGGCTTGAACCTGGCAGGGAGTACCGTGCCTACAACTACTGGCAGCGACACTACCTGGGAGTTGTGCGAGATCAGATAACCATCCCGCGCCATCAACCTCACCAGACAGCTTTGCTCCTCTTCAAGGAGGTGGCCGCCCGGCCCGATCTCCTGACTTCGACCTTCCACATCACCCAGGGAGGGGTGGAGGTGAGGGATGTCAGGTGGCGCGGAAAGAGGGGGAGGAAGGGGACCTTGACCGTTGAGTTGGAGAAGCGGGGGCGTCAATTTGGCCGGCTTCTCTTCTCCGTACCTGAGCCATACCGGGTGGCAAGGGTAACCGTCAATGGCCGTAGGCGGGGAGTGAAGGAGGTGGAGCAAGGGGTGGTGGGTCTTGGCTTCACCCTGACCGGTCAGGGAAGAGTCGAAATAGAGTTCGAATCATAGAACATCTGAAGAGACGACTGGAAGAGCTCATGAATTCAAACGATTTTGATCTTCGGGCCAAGGCCCTGGAGATTCACGAGAGACTGGTGAACATCTATGGGGAGCCCAGGCGGCGCCACCCCGACCCCGTCACCGCGTTGGTCTCCACCATCATCAGTCAAAATACAAATGATAGGCTGCGGGATCGAGCCTTCCAGCGGCTCCACGAACGCTTTCCCACATGGGAGCAGGTGCGGGATGCCCCTGTCGAAGAACTGACCGAGGCCATACGGCCGGCCGGGCTGGCCCAGCAGAAGGCGCCGCGGATCAAAGAGGCACTTCAACGCATCACCTACGAGCGGGGAGAACTCAGCCTGGACTTTCTACGTGACATGGATGTGGAGGAAGGCAAAGCATGGCTTACCTCCATCAACGGCGTCGGCCCCAAGACGGCAGCTATTGTCCTTCTTTTCTCACTGGGCAAACCAGCCTTCCCCGTTGATACCCACGTCCATCGGGTCAGCAGGCGTCTGGGCCTGATTGGACCTAAGACAACTCGTGAACAGGCCCACCTGCTGCTGGAAGAGCTGCTCCCCATCGAAATCTACTACACCTTTCATCTCAATATGGTTGCCCACGGTCGCCAGGTCTGCAAAGCTTCGCAGCCCCGCTGTGGGATTTGTGGGCTGCATTCCATGTGTGAATATTTATAGAAGGAGCTCATGACCTATGGCTAAAAGAAAGAAACAGCCGATCCTCTACTACAGACGCACTTTTCGCCAACTCCTTCCCACAGGACTACTTCTTATCCTCCTCACAGCGGGCCTGCTGGTCTGGGACCCGCCGGAGCTTGAGCAGTACAGGCCGGTTCTGCAACTGATTCTGGCCCTGGCTGCCCTGCTACTGCTCCTTACCTTCGCCATGGCCAGGTTGGCCCACGTTCAGGTTGACGACAAAGGGGTGCACCTTCAGCTTCCGTTCTACAGGTTTGACCTCTCCTACGACGACATTCAAAACACCCGCCCGGCTCCCCTGTATCAGTTGTTCCCACCGGAGGAGCAGTCCTGGTCCACGCGCCAGCATTTGGAACCTCTCTACAAACTGACGGCCGTGGTAGTTCGGGTCAAGAAGTTCAGACGACCTCGCTGGTGGTTGCGGCTGTGGTTAGGAGACAAGATACTGGTGAAGAACGGGATTGTTCTGGTAGTGAAGGATTGGATGAGCCTGCGACGGGCTATAGGTGAGGAGTCCTCCGCCCGACGCCTGGCCCGGATGTAAGAAGCTCAGTTTGATCGCCGAGGGTCTCCCGACTGAGCGGTGTCCTGATGGTTCGACAGGCTCATCACGAAGGTTTATCGAAGGGGCGAAGAGGGCTTGGTCGGGACTCGTCGTTTACACGCACTTCAGCCGCGCCCTTTGTAAGCTCCAAAGCCCATCCGTTCGGCTGTGAGCCCCGCTCTGAGCTCCGCAGTGAGACTTCGTCGAGCCCCTCGGCCTGAGCTCGGGACG
>JBHIDP010000158.1:0-6490 GCA_046760185.1 Anaerolineae bacterium | reverse complement strand
CAGCCTAGCCGATGCTCGGATAGGAGCATCGGCTTTTGATTGCAGGTAGCCAGTACAGGACGAATGAGCATGCCCACCAGGTTCGACCGCAATCTGATCCTTGTCATTCTGTTGTCGGTCTTTGCCTTCGCCCCTCTGACCTATCCAGGCTTCTTCCAGTCCCACTCTGGGTTTTTGAGCATCTTCAACCTGCTCGATCTGGATGCTAACCTGGCCCACAACTGGAGCTGGGTGCCGACCGTTGGTCGAGATCTGCACCTCTTCATCGGCGAAGGGCCCGTCCCCTATGCCCTGGCCCAGTTCTTTCATCTGCTAGGGCTCGGTCCAGCCGATGCTGTGAAAGCGGTCTATGCCCTGGCCTTCATCCTGTCAGGACTGGGCCTGTATGCCTTCGCCAGGACCTGGCTGGGGGCCAGCGCCGCCCTGGTGGCCTCCGTTGTCTACATCTACCTTCCCTATCACCTGGCCACCACCTATGTACGGGGCAGCCTGGGTGAATCCCTGGCCTTGGCCCTCTTCCCCACCATCTTGTGGGCCATGACCGCAGAAAATAGCCGTACCTCCCCATCTCGCCTGATCCTGGCTGGCCTTCTGGTAGCAATGTTGATTCTAACTCAAGCGGGCCTGGCCACCCTTTTCGTTCTGGTAGTCCTGGCTTATGTCACGCTTGCCCTTCCCTCCCGCCAGGGAATGGCCAGGCGACTTGTTGCCAGCGGAGCAGGGTTCGTGCTTGGCTGGCTGCTTTTCCTGCCGGCTATCATCAGGCAAGGGTTCAGGCTTACTTCAGCAGGGGACTTCTATCAACATTTTGTCTACCCCTTCCAACTCCTGGCCGCAGACTGGGAGTATGGAGCCAGCCAACCGGGTTGGCGCGATACTCTCCCCTTGCAAATAGGGGTCATACCGGTCGGTCTGGGCCTGCTCTCCCTTTTCCTCCTGGCCAGCCGTAAGGAACGGAACAGAGGCTTGAGACGCACTATCATCTTCTTCGCCACGACGGCCACCCTTTTGGTGGTACTGACTCTCCCCTTTTCCTCTCCCCTGTGGCGGGTAACTCTCCTCTCCTACCTGGTGCAGTATCCCTGGCAGCTTCTGGCTTTGGTTGGCCTGGCTGTCTCATTCCTGGCCGGTTCGGTGGCCGCTCTGGACGAACGCCTGGCCAGTTTCCCCATCCAGGCCGCTTTGATCACCATGGCTATCCTGGCCAGCTACACCTATCTGATGCCGCAGTTCATTGATCACGTGCCCTCGGAGCCGCCGGTGGCTGTCCTTGGAGAAAACCAAATCGTGCTCATTGACTACGAACTCAAGGGCCCTTTGCGGCACGGAGCTACGATCCGCCTGCGGCCCCGCTGGCAGGCCCTCAAGCCATTGGAGAAGGACTACACCATCTTCGTCCAGGTCGTTGATGAGCAAGGGACGATCTGGGGACAACAGGACCGGGAACCCAGGGATGGCGACCGGCCTACGACCACCTGGCAGCCAGGCGAGATCCTCGAAGACGAATACGAAGTGACCATTGATGTGGAGGGCCCTCGACAGGGATACCACATTGAGTTAGGGATGTACGACGTGGAAACAGGGGAGAGGATGAAGGCAGGACCCGACCGGACGAGCGTAACCATCCAGGGCAGGGAACAGTAGATGAAAGCAAATCCTGAAACTTCTGAACTCACCAAAGCCTCACGCCGAGGGCTTCCCCTGACCTTCCGAGAAATCTCCTCTAGACGCTGGTGGGACCCTTACCTCCTTCTGGTCCTTCTCCTTTCCCTCTTCGCCGTTGGGCCCTTGTTGCAGCCGGGCTATTTCTGGGGAGCACACGACGCCCGCCACAGCGTCTACTTCCTGTTCGAGTTCGACCGCTCCATCCAAGATGGCATCTGGTACCCCCGCTGGTCGCCTGATTTTGCCTTCGGCTACGGCTACCCCTTCTTCAACATCTACGGCCCTCTGGCCTTCTACGTCGGGGAAGCTCTACACCTGCTGGGGCTCGACTTGGTCAGCGCCACCAAGGCTGTCTTCGCCTTGAGCATCGTCCTGTCCGGGCTGGCCATGTACCTCTTCGTGCGCCGCATCATGGGCCGAGCAGCGGGCCTGGTCGCCGCTCTGACCTTCGTCTACGTCCCCTACCACATCGTGGATATCTACGTGCGCGGAGCGCTGGCTGAATCGTTCGCCCTGATCTTCATCCCCCTGACCCTTTGGGCCTTCTACGAGACGGTAGAACGGCCTGGCCTGATAGCCATTGTCGGAGCCGGCCTGGCCTACGCCGGCTTGATGTTCGCTCACAACGGCCTGGCCCTCCTCTTCTCCCCTTTCCTGGGCCTGTACCTGATCTTCCTGGCCGTGACCAGGATTCACCGCCACCAGCCGCTGAACCAGCTCTCGGTTGATTCACTGCTGCCCCTGCTGGGCCACGCCCTGCATGTGGCCATCCCTCCCCTCTCTGGCCTCCTGCTGGGTTTGGGATTGAGCGGCATCTTCTGGTTGCCCATGGCCACCGAGTACAAATTTGTGCGTACCGACCAGTGGCTGGCCAAGTACTACGATTACCGCAGCCACTTTACCTACTTCTTCCAGCTCTTCTCTCCCCACTGGGGTTTCGGGATCAGCCAGGCCGGTCCTCATGACGACCTCTCCCTCCAGTTGGGGGTTGTGCCCACCGTCCTCTCTATCCTCTCCCTCGCCGTCGCCTGGCGAACCAGGAACAGGGAACTTAGGAGACAGCTCCTCTTCTTCCAGGCTATCAGCCTGGGACTGGTCTTGCTCACGCTTCCCATCTCGGCCCCCACCTGGGAGGTGCTGCGTCTCGTCACCTTCGCCCAGTTCCCCTGGCGCATCCTGACCCTGACTACAGTGTCCATGGCCTTCCTGGCCGGCTCGGTCCTGGCTCACGATGCCGGCCGGGAAGCGAACATCTTCGCTGTGCTGGCTCTGGCCCTCCTGATCATCATGGCCAGCTACAACTACCTCACCCCTGAGATCATCGAGCCCCCCGAGGGCCCACCCAGTATGGCCGGCCTCATGACCTTCCAGCAGAGTGCCGGGGAGATGACCGGCTCGACAGCGTGGGTACGAGAGATACCCCAATGGTCCACCCTGGCCGATCACTACATGGCCGGCCTGACCATAAACACCAAACTGGACTTCACCGCCCTGCCGGTAGGCACGCAAACGGGCACCCGCGAGTTCAGCACCACGCACGAGAAGGTGGAGTACCTGGCCGAACAGGATATCTGGATCATATTCAACACCTTCTACTATCCAGGTTGGCGGGCCTATCTCCTTGACAAAGATACAGAAGAGACAATTCGAGAGCTTGAGATCGTTCCCCAGGGAACCCTGGGCCGCATGTCAGTGCTGGTGCCGGCCGGTTGGTACGTGGTGCTAATTCGCTTCGAGGAGACGCCGGTACGGGTGCTGGGCAAATACCTTTCATTAGGAAGTTTACTGCTGGTGGTGATCGTCCTGGCTGCAAAAATCTACCTGAAGAGGAAGTGGACACAAGCAAATGGCTCGCTTGAAAAGCATAGCTCAACGGATTGACAAACCAATCCTTCTGGTCATCGCCCTCTCGCTCTTTGCCTGGGCGCCCTTGACCGCACCCGGCTATTTTTTGAAGGCCCACGACGCACCCCACAGCATCTTCTTCCTGACCGAGTTCGACCAGGCCATCAGAGATGGCGTGCTGTGGCCTCGCTGGGGCATTGACTTCGCCCTGGGTTACGGCTATCCCCTCTTCAACTTCTATGCCCCCCTCGTCTTCTTTGTGGCCGAGACCTTTCACCTGCTGGGGGCTGGTCTGACGGGAGCCGTCAAGCTTACCTACCTGGTCACCTTTATTTCATCGGCTCTGGCCATGTACGCCTTCGTGGGACGGCTCTGGAACAAGACGGCCGGGGTCCTGGCCGCTACAGTGTACACCTATGCCCCCTACCACCTGGTGGACATCTACGTGCGTAGCTCTCTGGCCGAGTTCTTCGCTTTCATCTTTTTCCCCCTGGCCCTCCTTTTCTTTCAGCAACTGGTGGAGACCCGCCAGCCACGCTACGTAGTCCTGGCCGGTATGACCTACGCTGCCGTGATCCTCTCCCACAATGGTACGGCCTTCATCTTCACCCTGCTTCTGGGCAGCTATCTCCTCTTCTTGCTGGCCATGGCCTGGTGGCAAGGGAAGCGTCAGGGCAAACTGATGTCTGAGGTTCAGAGACGGCCAAGCCCTTCCCTGACCTCACATGCCTGGCTCCTGATAGGTGCCGCCCTGATTACCGCCCTGGGCTTGAGCGCCATTTTCTGGCTGCCGATGGTGACCGAACAGCGGTTTATCAAGGTCGAGCAGTGGACAAGCGTCAGCTACGATTACCAGAGGCACTTCATTTACCCCTCCCAGTTCCTGTCACCCTACTGGGGCTATGGTTACAGCGGCGAGGGTTTGCTGGATGACATGTCTTTCCAACTGGGGGTTGTTCCCCTTGTCCTGGCCTTGACAACCGTGGTGATCGCCCTTCGCTGCAATGGTCGAAACCGGGCCCATGTGGGCTTCTTCGGCCTGGTTACCCTCATCCTATTGTTCGCCATGTCCCCTGCTTCGGCATCCCTGTGGAAGGGCCTACCGATCACCGCCCTTATCCAGTTCCCCTGGCGATTGTTGGCCCTCACCACCATCACCACCTCCATCCTGGCTGGTGCAGTGGTGCACCACCTGGCTCCGCAAGGGGCCGCCGATGACCTAAACCCTCTGGTCGGCCTTCTTCTGGTCATCACCATCCTGGCCAGTCGGGAGTACCTCTTGCCCCAGTACACCGACCCATCGCCACGTTCCGAACAGCCGGTGGCCATCATAGACTTCGAGACCTTCAGCTACCGCGACCGGGTGGGCATGACCAGTTGGGTCACAGAGCAGCCTCAGACCACCCCGCTGGTGCCCGAATACCTGGCGGGGAAGCGACTGACTAAAGCGGTGGCTCTCACCGAGGGGGCCACGGTGGAGATGATCAGACACGGAGGTGCCTCGGAAAAAGTTCGCATCCGTTCTGACAGGGAAGCGACAGTCCAGTTCCGCACCTACTACTTCCCCGGCTGGCGGGGCTACGTAGATGGTCAGGAGGTCGCCATCCGCCCTGAAGGCCCTCAGGCCCTGATAACCCTGGAGGTGCCGACCGGGGAGCACGAGGTGGAGATCCGCTTTGGTGATACACCCATCAGGCTGGTGGGGAAGGCCATCTCCATTCTGAGCCTGAGTGCAGCCCTGCTGTTCCTGGTTTGGTCAAGGAAAAAATGAAACGGTTCAACGGGCGTTATAGTTTCCCTGGCATCCTGGCCATCATCGCTCTGGCCACCGTAGTCATGGCGGCCGTAGTCATCGCTTTGGCCCGGCCCCGACAGGTCGCGCAAGAAAGGGGAGCTCTACCCACCCCCCTTCCCCCTACGGCCACAGCTTCACCTACCACTTCTCCAACAGCCACTCCCCTTCCCACCCCTACCCCCACTGTCACTGCCACACCGCTGCCCCAAGCCATCATCCACACCATTGAAATGGGTGACAGCCTCCTGGCACTCGCCATTGAGTACGGCACCACCGTTGAGGCCATCATGGAGGCCAACAATTTAGAAGATCAAGAGATGATCTGGATCGGGCAAGAGTTGGTGATACCTCTGCCCACTGCCACCCCCTTGAGCGCTGAAGCCGGGCCGAAGGGCACGGCTACTCCAGAACAGGTGGTGCATGTGGTCAAGAGAGGTGACAGCCTCCTCTCCATTGCCATTGAGTACGATGTATCGGTTGAGGCCATCATGGAGGCCAACGACCTGGAGTATCAAGAGATGATCTGGGTCGGTCAGGAGTTGGTGATACCCACCCCGACCTACGTCCTCACCCCTACCCTTGTCCCACCCGAGGCTACAAGCGAACCGGAAGCAACTGCCACCCCTGAGCAGGTGGTGCATGTGGTGGGAGAAGGTGACAGCCTGCTTTCCATCGCCATCCAGTACGGCATCACCGTTCACGCCATCATGGTGGCCAATGACCTCACCGACCCGGAGTTCGTGCGCATTGGCCAAAGGCTGATCATCCCCTCTCCCACGCCCACCCCCCAGCCGACAGCCACCCCTCTGCCCACCTCCACCCCGACGCCGGGCCCTCCTTACCCTGCCCCCTCCCTCCTCTACCCTCCTGAGGGCCATGCCTTTCGAGGGCCCACGGCTCGGGTGGTGCTGAACTGGACCTCGGTGGGCATCCTGGCCGACGACGAATGGTACGTCCTCCGCCTGCGCCACCCTGGCGACGGAGAGCTTCAAACGACCAGTATCTGGACCAAAGCTACCAGCTTTCGCCTGCCGACCGACCTGTATCCACCGCCTGCCGCGAAGTCCCATCTCTTCAAGTGGGACGTGACAATGGTAAGGCAAATGGGAGAGAGGCCTGATGGCACACGAGAAGGCGAAGCCCTGAGCCCCATGAGTACCACCCGCCGTTTCTACTGGTACTAAG
>JBHIDP010000157.1:0-6622 GCA_046760185.1 Anaerolineae bacterium | reverse complement strand
AATGGAGTCGAGCCTTCAGGCGGTTTTCCGGCTCACCTGCCCTGGCGCGCAGGTGCCAGGGAAAGCCTCGACTCCGATTGCACGAGTTTTAACTGTCCCTCTATAAGGAGATACCGTGAGCGACAGGCAACCTCTGCTGACGGTGGAGTACACCGACCCCGTCAACGGCGTAAAAGGATACCTGGTCATTGACACCCTGGTCAATGGCGTCTCGGCTGGAGGGATGCGCGTCAGAAAAGGGCTCACCAAGGAGGAGGTGGTTCGTCTGGCCCAGACCATGACCGATAAATTTGCGGTCATTGACGTGCCCATCGGCGGGGCCAAGAGCGGCCTCGACTATGATCCAGCCGCTCCCGACAAGCTTGAGGTCATGAAACGCTTCGCAGAGGCCATCGCTCCCCTGCTGCGCGAGGTATATGCTGTAGGGGAAGACCTTGGCACTCGCGAGGAGGAGGTAACCGAGGTCGCAGCCCACATCGGCTTGCCCTCTTCGGTAGCTGCCGTCCCCAGAAGACTGGGTATGGGGGATGAGGCTTTGCAGCGAATAGCGAGTGGCCTGGCCCTGACCTACGATGGATTCCCTATGGCGGAGATGGCTACCGGTTATGGGATCATGGCGGCCACGAGGGAAGCCCTAACCTTCGCCGGACTGACCATGGCCGGGGCCAGCGCGGCCGTGCAGGGGTTCGGTAGTGTAGGGGGCAGTACCGCTCACTTTCTGGCCAAAGAGGGCACAAAGGTCATGGCTGTGGCCGATGCCCAGGGGACTATCCTTTGCCAGGATGGTCTGGAGGTAGGTAAATTGCTTGAGAAGCGGGACAAGGCTGGCATCATTGATCGAACCGATCTGCCAGGTGAATACCAGCTTTTGGACCGCGAGGCAGTGCTCTACCTGCCAGTCCATGTCCTGGTGCCAGCCGCGGTCAAAGATGTTATCACTGAGGAAAATGCTGATCGCGTGCAGGCCAGGACCATTGTAGAGGCGGCCAACATCCCGGTGACTGAGGGGGCGGAGAAGATATTGTACGACAAGGGTATCATCGCCGTCCCCGATTTCGTGGCCAACGCTGGAGCGGCTGCTTTCTATATAGACCTTCTCCTCGGCAGAACGGAACCCACGCTGGAGTCCATCCTGTCCGGTCTCGTGGAGCGGATTGGCGGTGCCACGCATCAGGTGTTGACCGCCAGCCGCGATGAAGGTATTTTACCCCGCGCCGCGGCGAAACGCCTGGCACGAGAGAAGCTGGCGACCCTGAGCGCCGCTAAGTAGCAGGGTTGGCCATTTCCGCCTTCAAGAACAGGCTATCGTTGGGAACTAAGCCTCTCTTAGTTCCTTTTTTGTTGTTTACAGGAAGGTAGCTAGTTCAGATGAGGATCGGCATTGACATCGGAGGCACCTTTACCGACTTTGTCTTCGTTGAGGACGAAGAGGAGCCACCACGGGTTTGGACCTACAAAGTGCTCTCCACCCCCCGGAACCCCTCTCAGGCTGTGGTCGAGGGTTTGAAGGTGATCGGCCACAAAGGAGGAAAGAGAGAGATAGTACACGGTTCGACAGTGGCCACCAACGCCCTTCTGGAGAGGAAAGGGGCTGTGACTGCCCTCCTCACCACCCGGGGGTTCAGAGATGTGCTGGAGATTGGTCGTCAGACACGATCACACATCTACGACCTCTTCGTGGATCGGCCAGAGCCGCTCGTCCCTCGCTCCCGGCGCTTTGAAGTGAGGGAGAGAATAAATTACGAGGGAAAAGTGCTGCAAGAGCTGGATATGGCCGAATTGGAACCGATCATCTGCACGTTGCAGCAGCAAGGGGTGGAATCAGTAGCCGTCTGCCTGCTCTTCTCCTTCCTGAACCCCGGACACGAAGAGCGACTGGCTGGTCGCCTGCGCGAGGCTGGCTTCCTCGTCTCCTCATCCTGCCAGATATTGCCGGAGTACCGGGAATACGAACGATGCAGCACTACTACGGTCAACGCCTACATCTCACCTGTGCTTAGCCGTTATCTGAACCACCTGGGGAAAGAGATCGAGGCCGATGATTTCCGAGTTATGGCTTCCAACGGGGGCCATCTTACCCTACGCCGAGCCGCTGAGGAAGCAGTCCACGCCGTCCTTTCCGGGCCAGCCGGCGGAGTGGTGGGAGCCAGGTACCTGGCCCAACTGGCCGGCCGCGACTGCATAATCACCTTCGACATGGGTGGTACCTCCACCGACGTCTCCCTTTGCCATGGGAAAATAATGGTCACCACAGAGTCAACGGTGGCCGGGTGCCCTATCGGGGTTCCTATCATTGACATCCACACCGTCGGGGCCGGAGGAGGTTCCATCGCTTACCTGGATGCCGGGGGTGCTCTACGGGTGGGACCTCAAAGCGCTGGCGCGGACCCCGGCCCGGCCTGCTACGGGCAAGGGGATGATCCCACCGTCACCGATGCCAATCTGATCCTGGGGCGGCTGGCTCCCGATTTCTTCCTGGGGGGGCGCATGGAGCTGGATGTCGAACGGGCCTGGATGGTGATGGAAAGGTTGGCGGCCGAGACCGGACTTGAGGTGAGGGCCATGGCTGAGGGGATCGTCAGAGTAGCCAACTCTAACATGGAGCGGGCGCTCCGGGTCATCTCAGTGGAAAGGGGCTTCGATCCCCGCGACTTCGTACTGGTCACCTTCGGGGGGGCTGGTGGTCTGCACGCTTCTGAGTTGGCCCGTAGCCTGGCCATCCCTACAGTCATGGTCCCCCGTAGCGCCGGAACCCTGTCGGCTCTGGGGATGCTGGCCGCGGACGTGATCAAAGATTACTCTCTGACGGTGATGCAACCATGTCAACAGACCAGTTGCCAGGGGTTAGAAGAGCTTTTCGTCCCCCTGACCCAGCGTGGACTGGAGGAGGTGGTGGCTGAGGGTGTGTCACCTGAGGAGGTTGTGGTAGACAGACTGCTGGACATGCGCTACGTCGGTCAGTCGTATGAACTGACTGTTCCCTTTACACCGCAGTTCGTGGCCGCCTTCCACGCTGCCCACCAGCGGACCTATGGTCACAGCGAGGAAAAGGCTGCCACAGAGATAGTCAATATCCGGGTCCGTGCCCTGGGGAAAGTTGATAAACCTTCACCACCGTTGCTCCCCCCTGGTGGTGACGATCCCTCCCAAGCCAGGATAGATGAGCGGAAGGTGGTGCTGGACAGAGGGGAAAGGTTAGTCCCTTTCTATTGGGGAGAGAAGCTCAAAGCGGGAAACAGAATGGTCGGCCCGGCCATTGTCGTGGAGAAGGATTCGACCATATTTGTCGGTCCCGATGACCTGGCTCAGGTGGATGCCTACGGTAATCTAATCATACAGGTGGCAGGGACCACCTGACGATTCCTGCCATTCATTTCGAACTATGACCTACGACCCTATCCGTCTGGAGATTTTCAAGAATCTGTTCGCCTCCATTGCCGAGGAGATGGGAGAGACTCTGCGCCGCACCGCCTACTCACCCAACATCAAGGAACGGCGAGATTTTTCATGCGCCCTGTTCGATGAGAAAGGGACGATGATCTCTCAAGCGGCACACATCCCCGTCCACCTCGGTTCCATGCCCCTTTCAGTTCTCAGCGCCATCGAGCAGTTCGATTTCAGACCCGGCGACACTATCATCCTCAATGATCCCTATCACGGGGGCACCCATCTGCCCGACATCACCCTGGTTGCCCCTGTCTTCGTGGAAGGGAGGGGGAGGCCACAACTATTTGGATTCGCCGCCAATCGGGCCCACCACGCTGACGTGGGAGGGATGACCCCTGGCTCCATGCCCCTCTCCCAGGAGATTTATCAGGAGGGTTTGATCATCCCGCCACTGAAACTCATGGAGGAGGGCCGACTCAACCAGGGGGTGATGGACTTGATTATGGCCAACGTGCGTACGGCGGGGGAGAGAGGC
This sequence comes from Anaerolineae bacterium, assembly GCA_046760185.1. Classification (GTDB taxonomy): domain Bacteria; phylum Chloroflexota; class Anaerolineae; order JBHIDP01; family JBHIDP01; genus JBHIDP01. Next base: position 2,700 of record JBHIDP010000157.1, on the reverse strand, counting down.
GGTGATCTAAGGGCCCAGATTGCGGCTAATGAGAGGGGCCGTGCTCGACTGCGGGAGTTGGTGGCCAAATACGGCCAGGCTGAGGTGAGACAGTACATGGGGGAGCTTGTGCGCTACACCGAACGTATGACCCGCGATCTTATCGCCCAACTGCCCGATGGCACCTACACCTTCTCCGACGTGATGGACGATGATGGAGTCGAGGACAGGCCAGCGCAGATCGTGGTGCGCATCACCATCGCTGACGATCAGGCGACCATTGATTTCAGCGGTACCTCATCGCAACGCAGGGGGAGTATCAATTGCGTCTATGCCATCACCCTCTCAGCCGTCTACTACGTCTTTCGCTCAATCATCGGCCTGGATGTCCCCTCCAACAGTGGCTGTCTGGCCCCCCTGAAGATCATCGCTCCACGGGGCAGCCTGGTGAACGCTGTCCCACCAGCGGCTGTGGCTGGTGGAAATGTGGAGACATCGCAGCGCATCGTTGACGTCCTCCTGGGAGCCCTGGCTCAGGCTTGCCCGGAATGTGTGCCAGCGGCCAGCTCAGGGACGATGAACAATGTCAGCATCGGGGGGTATGACCCCTTCCGCAGGCGGAACTATGCCTACTATGAGACTGTCGGTGGAGGTATGGGTGCGCGCCCTACCAAGGATGGTATTGATGGCATCCACACCCACATGACTAACACCATGAACACCCCTGTCGAGGCCCTGGAGTACACCTATCCATTTCTGGTGACATGCTACAAGATAAGAAGTGGGACGGGAGGAAAGGGGAGATACCGGGGTGGAGATGGTCTGCGAAGGGATATCCAACTTCTTTACGACGCTCAGGTGACCATCCTCTCCGACAGACGGAAGTTCGCTCCTTACGGCCTGTTGAGTGGTCAACCCGGGGCTCCGGGGAAGAATATCTTGATCAAAGGAGGAGAAGAACATCCCTTATCATCGAAGGTAAATCTCTTCGCCCAGAGTGGCGACGTGATCAGCATCCGCACGCCGGGAGGTGGAGGGTACGGCCAACCATAGTCTCTACCACAGCCAGACGGGAAAAGCAGCCTCACTCTCATCACGGGTCAACTGCCAAACCCGCCCTTCCTCCACATTGACCAGCCAGACCTCGTCCCGGCCGCTATCATCGCAGACGAAAGCCAGGAGACGGCCGTCAGGCGACCAGGAGGGTTGCCACACCCGTTGGCCCTGAAAGGCGGTCACTGAGCGCAAGCTCTCGGCCTTTATGTCAAAAACCCACAGGTTGCTGACCAACCTGGATGGGTCCTGATCGGCAGTTGCGTCCCCCACGTTCTCACGGTGCACAAAGGCCAGGCGACTGCTGTCCGGCGACCAAACCGGATCGAAGTCCTGGGAGTTACCCAGGCTGATACGTTTAGGCACGCTCCCATTGGCGTTCATCACCCACAACTCCCCTGCCCGGTAGACATTGTCAACCATGACCTTGACGTAGGCGATGCGTAAGCCGTCAGGGGACCAGCGCAAGAAAGAGTTGCCGGCCGGGCCATTGAGAGCCAATTCCTGCCGAGATGCGGTATCAACATCCATCAACCAGGTCCGGTCATAGCTCGAATAGGCTATCTGCTGACCATGGGGAGAGAGGGTGGCCCCAGTGACCCCCCGAGGGATATCCGGTATGGGCACCAACCTCATGCCGCTTCCATTGGCGTTGACCAGCCAAAGGGTCTGGCTGGCCAAATTCTCCAGCAGAAGGAGTGTGCCGTCAGCCGACCACTGCACAAGCCGTATGGTGTCCCCACCCACCTGGACCGGCTGAAAGCCCAGTATCTCCTCCTGAGGGTCAGGAGCAGCCACCACCCAGGTTCTGGTCTCATAGGCCAGTTGCCCTTGACTGACAGCCAGATACCCCTTGCCGGGGATAGCAGCCATAGCTGTAGCCGGCTGTTCCCAGTTGAAAGCCGTCCATCGCCTCTGACCGGTGCCATCCTCTTTGATGGTCCATATCTCATAGCTGCCATCCTTATTGGAAAGATAGGCCAGATGGTGCTCCAGCAGTGTAGGTTTCTGTTCCAGCAGGCCCTGAACGTAACTGGTACGGCGGGGATGAACAATAGCCCGTCCTACAGCATCGGCGTAACCTGGTTTGGCCAGCCTTACCGTGTACTCCCCTGGTGACAATTCCCTTATCACCAGAGGTGTTTGCCCTCGCAGGGTTCCCTCCAAATAGACTTCGGCGGCGGTAGGAGTGGAGACAACTTGGATACTGCCCGTAACAACGTTTGAGCTCTGCCCGCAGGCTGTCAACATCAGAAGGATTAGAAGCAGTGTAATGATACTGTAATTTTTACCCGGCGCCAGCATGTTGACCCTGTAGTTCAATTATGATATACTTACGACCAGATTGTTTCACGAAGCGCCTCGTAAGAAGAGAGACGAAGGCAGATGGTTGAGAGTCTACTTTCCGAGCAGGAAGCCCAGGCGATGCTTGAATATGCCCTGATTTTGGCGCTGGTTGCCGTCGTTGTGGCTGGAGTTCTCAGTGCTCTGGGCCCTGCCATTGGCAACGTCTTCAGCACCGTCATTGACGCCCTGGGAGGTTAGGCTCACCCAGGCCACAAATTAGGTGTCTTTTCCCCCCACTCAACGTCACCAAAAAGAAACTGGCTGTCAGGTCCCACGAGCCTCAGCAGCCAGGTTTTTTTGGGGGGAACAAAGATTTTATTT
>JBHIDP010000156.1:0-6672 GCA_046760185.1 Anaerolineae bacterium | reverse complement strand
TGGCGCACAGGTGCCAGGGAAAGCCTCAACTCCAAGTTGTTTTAGCCACACCCAAATGAAAATAGCGAGCACCGTCGCCGAGGGAATGCTCCAGCGTTACCACTGGGGGCGACCCTACGGACGCCCTTCCTACGACTGACTTACACTCTCGCTACTTCCATAATAAAGATACCACCAAGTGGAAAATTTGTCAAGTGTCCTCGCTTGCTTGCAACTTCGCGACTCAACTTCCCATCCGCTGTACCGACTTCGATAATTCTGAGCAGAAGAAGATGCATGACGACTTGGTGGCGAGGTTGCTGGAACTGAACAGGCGGTTGAAGGGCGTTGTGGAGGGGGAGGGATAGGTCAGCGGATAAGGAACGGATAGAGGTGGCGACAGCATCCGTTAATCCGCTAAACTATCCGCTGATAGATTGGTTGTGCTGCTACGTCCCGGACCACCGCACCGACGAGGCGAAGCCCGGAGGGTGAAGTCATTGGCTTGAGGTGAGACATCGTGCTCATCCTCCTGAATAAAAGCGGTCAAACCCCGACGGAGGTCGTCCTTCGTTGGGATTAGTCTTTTTCAAGATGATAGTCGAAGAGATAAGGTGCAAGTCCATTCTGACCAAGTCAGGGATTGCGGGGGTGGACTACGCCATCAACCCTTACGTGGGCTGCCAGCATGGTTGCGTCTACTGCTATGCCGTCTTCATGAAGCGCTTCACGGGACACAGGGAGGAGTGGGGCCACTTCGTGGATGTGCGGGTCAACGCTGCTGAGGTTCTGGCCAGACAGCTCAAGAGGGCCAGGGCAGGCAGCATCATGCTGAGCAGCGTGACCGATGCCTATCAGCCCCTGGAGAGGAAGTACGGCATCTCCCGTGCCTGTCTGGAGGTTCTCTGCCACCACCCTGCCTTTACGGTCAGCATCCTGACCAAATCGGATTTGGTCCTGCGAGACCTTGACATCCTGCACCAATTGCAGCAGGTAGAGGTGGCCTTCACCATCACCACCCTGGATGACGAGATACGAAGGAGGTTTGAACCAAAAGCACCACCTGTCAGCACACGCCTTGATGCTTTGGCCCAACTGGCCGAGGCTGGTATCGCCACCTGGGCCTTCTACGGCCCGGCTCTCCCCTACCTTTCCGACAGCGAGGAGCGAATGGAGGCCCTGTTCCAAGAGTTGAAACAGGTCGGTGTCTCCTACATCCTGGTGGACAGCATGAACCTGCGCGGGGCTATGTGGGGCCGGGTCAGGGCCTGCCTGGAGGAATACTACCCGGAGCTGGTGGATGACTACCAACTGCTATCAATAGACCGCAGGGGATATTCACGCATGCTGGCCCAGAGGGCACGACGAATTGCAGACAGACTGGGCCTGGTGTGCGAAGTGGAATGTTGATTGGTGACGAAATTGGCTTAGGAAGGAGCAGGGGATGAAACCGATTGTAGATGGAATTGGCTTTGGCTCTATCACTATCAACGGGCAAAAGATGCGCCACGATGTTATCGTACGCCTGGACGGGACGGTGGAGAGACGGAAAAAGGAGCTGACTAAAGAGATCTACGGCACCTCACACCATATCTCATTGGCCGAAGCTGAATATGTCTACGAGGAGGGGGCAGAGCTTCTCATAGTTGGAGCCGGTAGATTCGGACGGATTCATCTTTCTGACGAAGCGGAGCGGTACTTCGAGGAACGAAACTGCCGCACGCAGTTGTTGCCGAACAACCAGGTCGTTCGCGCCTGGAACCAGGCTCAAGGGAAGGTGATTGGGCTGTTCCATTTGACCTGTTAGCCACTTTATTTGTCTCCCTGCGCAGCAGTCGTGAAGAAAATCAACTGGCTGAGCTTGTCCTGGCAGGGCCTGGCCTTTCTCCTGCTGTTGTTGGCTGTCATCGGCTGTGGAATGGGGCCAACGACCGCCCCCTCTCCCACCGAAGTTGCCAGCCCTCCGATCCTGTCGCCGTCTCCCACTCTCCCCTTTGCCACTCCTACGGCTATCTCCCCATCCCCCTCTCTGCCCACTCCCTCCCTAACTCCCTCGCCCCCGGCCACTGAACCGCCACCAGGCCCCCATCGCGTGCTGATAGTCAGCCTCGATGGGCTTCGTCCTGATGCGTTACAAGAGGCGAATACACCTATCATAGATTCTCTGTGGCAGCAGGGGGCCTACACCTGGCGAGCACAAACCACAGTACCAAGTGTCACTCTTCCCAGTCACGTATCCATGCTCAGCGGGGTGGGACCGGAGAAGCACGGTGTTTTCTGGAATGATTGGCGGCCCGAAGCAGGATATGTGGCCTTAACCACCGTATTTGAAGTGGTCCGTGGGGCGGGCCTGAGCACGGCTATGTTCTTCACCAAACCCAAGCTACTGCACATCGCCAAACCCGGCACAGTGGACAGGGTTGATTTCACAGCCCATGATGCGGCCGCTGTGGCCGTGAAAGCAGCCAAACACATCCTGGCGCACAAGCCGAATCTCCTCTTCGTCCACTTTCCTGATCCAGATTTGACGGGGCATGTCTTTGGCTGGATGTCAGAGCAGCAGTTGAAGGCTGTTGAGCACTGCGATGAAGCTATGGGGATCCTGTTGGATGCACTTGTCCAGGCCGACCTGGCCGACTCAACATTGATCATCGTCACCGCCGATCATGGAGGACATGGTCGTTCCCACGGCTCGGCGCAGCCCGCCGACACCACTATTCCCTGGATCATCTACGGGCCAGGCGTCAGGAAGGGGTATGAGATAGAAAGAGAAGTGATCACCTACGACACTGCTGCCACAGCCCTGTACGCCTTGGGCCTCCCCATTCCTGAGGAGTGGGATGGCATTCCTGTGAGAGAGGCCCTAACCCCCGAAAACGAAACGGCGTGCGCAGCGAAAGCCCGGGGAGCGCGAGGGGTGCCCCCTCGTCTATCCTCCACCCCTATATGTTGGGGCTTGCGCTCGACCGCTGCGCGGGCCCCGAAACGAGGCAAATTGACAAAAGGACGCGATGGTTATACAATGCGAGATATAATTTGGTTTTTTGGGATTCTGGACGGGAAAGATGATAATCAAACTGACTCCTCGTCAACAGGCGTTCCTGGACAAGCTCATAGAGCTGTATAGAGAATGGGGGCGGCCGGTCCACTACTCAGTCATCGGGAGGATGCTGGGCGTCAACCGCTTCTCGGCCTATGACATGATGAAGCTTCTGGAGCGAAAAGGGTACGTGGCCTCAGAGTATGTGCTGGCCGAAGGGCGCAGTGGGCCCGGACGATCGAGCATCGCTTTCTATCCCACGGAAAGGGCCAAACAAGAAGCCTCTCCCCTGGTTAGTTGGTCAATTGAGGATCTGGAGTGGCGACGGCTAAGAGAGAAGCTTCTAGCCAGGTTGCAGAAGCGGGAGCGGAGCGACGATGAACTGCTGACGGAGATACTGGCCAACGTGCCTCAGGTCAAGTCCCCTTTGCTCTACTGCACTGAGATGATAACAGCTTTGCTGATAAACCTGCGGGCCCTAAGGGATCGGGCAGCCAGTTTGAGCCCCTTGCCAAGTCTCCAGTCTCTCCTGCCCTCGGGCGAGCTTGGTTTAGGCACCCTGGCCGGCCTAAGCCTCGGTTCAGCCCTGGCTCGCCGACCGGACAACTCACTGTTGCACAAGCTCCTCCTTTGTACCAGGAGATATCAGTCGCATCTGCGGCATCTAAGCGAGGAACACAAAGATGCTCTATCCGATTTCCTGGAGGAGGCTCTGTCCGTTATTGACCTGCGTTCAAGATCAGGCTGACTGCGCTTCATATCTGGACGTAACTATATTCTTGTCATGGTGTTTTAGAGTTTAGACCCATCAGGAGTGTTGCTCCAGTGGTCGAATCTCCAGAGATGGAGTTGGTTGAGCAAGCCAAAGGGGATCCCGAGGCTTTTGGTGCCCTGTATGAGCGCCATGTAGATCGGATCTACAGCTACATCTTTCATCGGACTGGAAGTGCTCAGGATGCGGAGGACCTGACGGCCAAGACATTCTACCAGGCTCTGTCTAACATCGAGCGCTATTCCGATAGGGGGAGACCCTTCTCAGCCTGGCTGTATCGCATTGCTCACAATCTAGTAGCCAATTGGCACCGCGATCGCAACCGGCGTCAGGTGATCCCTCTGGAGAACCTGATAGTAACCGGCAAGATCAGGAGCGGCCCGGAAGGATTGGTGGAGAGGAATCAGGACCAGGAAGCCCTGCGAGAGGCCATCCGCCGACTACACCCGGATCGCCAGCGTCTCCTCATCCTTAAGTTCAGTGAAGGATTGTCCAACTCCGAGATCGGCCAGATCATGGGACGGAGCGAAGGGGCTATTAAATCGTTGTATCACCGCACTCTCGTGGCCCTGCGCCAGGAGATGAGGAGAATGGGATACTGAGAAGAGATAGAGGAAGAGATAGAGATAGAGGTGGAGGTGGAGGAATATGATCAGGGTAGTGACCGACAGTACCTGTGACTTGCCACAGAACTTTATCGAGAGATACAACATCACGGTGGTGCCCACCAACATCCAGTTTGGCTCAGAGACCTTTCAAGATGGCGTGGACATTGACAGAGAAGCCTTTTATGGCAAGATAGAAGAGATGGGCATCATCCCCACATCCTCACAACCTTCAGCAGGGCAATTCGTTGAGGTCTATCGTCACATTGCCGATGGAGTTGATACCATTCTGTCCATCCACGTTACGGGCAAGCTTAGCGGTACCTGTCAGTCGGCCGTGATAGCTCAGTCAGCAGTATCGGATTTGAATTTGGACATTGAGGTGTTTGATAGCCAGTCTGTCTCGGCCGGATTGGGTTTCATGGTCCTGGAGGCAGCGCGGGCGGCAGAGGCTGGCAAGAGCAAAGAGGAGATCCTTCAGCTTCTGGCCGGGATAAGGGCCCAGATGCGCATCTACCTCACCCCGGCCACTTTGAAGTTTCTACAGATGAGTGGACGGGTAGGCAAACTGCAAGGGGCGTTGGGCTCGCTCCTGAACGTTAGGCCTGTCATCGTCATGGAGGATGGCCTTCTGGAAGCTAAGGAGAAAATCCGTACCAGGCGAAAATCCCTGAACCGGCTGTTGGACTTGACGGAGGAGGCTATGGGTACGACCGATCCGGTTCGGCTGGCTGTGGCCCACGCTCAGGTGCTGGATGAGGCAGAGGAGTTGCTGGAGAGGGCCAAAACCAGGTTCAACTGCGTGGAGACATTTGTCTGTGAATTGTGCCCTACTCTGGTGGTACACGGTGGCCCAGGGGTCATTGGCATCGTTTCATACAAAATCTGATGGCAAGGGATCAGATCCCGTAGGCCCGGGGAGGTAAGTTGATGGTTGATAAAATCATGACCGAGATCCTGGCATCACATGCCGATCAGATAAATGAGGGAACCTCGCAGATGAAGGACTACATAGCTATGTTTCCGGACCGTGGTGAGGAATTGCAGCCCCTGCTAACCATCGCGGGGAGGCTGAAGAAGGTGTTGGCTCCCGCGAAGCCAGAACCAGCCTTTCGCCATCGTCTGCGTGACAGTCTGGTCAAGGCCGCTGAACAGCGATTGGAGGAGATAGAAGAAAGATCGGCCAGGGCGCGCCGGAGGTGGCGTCTCATTCGTGCAGCGACACTGGGCTCAGTACTCCTCTCTCTGGTGGGAGTGGTGGTGGCCTTTATCCTCCGTCACCGCCCCGAGGGCGAACCGCAGCCCGTAGCCTCGCCCTAGAAGGCTGTGTTTTACTCACACCTCAGCAACCCTATCTGAGGCCCTCGGCGTGAGCCGACGGGAGTTGTCACAGCTTGCCCAGGCCTGCCCTGAGCGGCGTGGGCCTCGAAAAATGTGGGCAAAAGTCAGCCCTAGAAGAAGAGGGCTCAATTCTAACCACAAAGGAGAGTGCTTCATGGCAAAATCGGTGGTGATGTACACCAGGACCACCTACTGACCGGATGTGGTGAGAGCCGAAGAGTTCTTTGGCAAACATGGCATCTCCTACCGCACGGTCAACATTGAGGAGGATAAGGCAGCAGCCAGAAAGGTCAAGGGTTGGACCGGGTTTCACACCGTGCCGACCATTGTCATCGCCGACGAGGGTTCAACGGAGCCTTTTAGCCCACCATCGCCCTTGGCCAAGAGGCAAAGCCCCCGGGGAGTGAACCGGGGCTCCATGATCAGCGAACCGAGCGACGAACAACTGGAGGAGTTCTTGCGCCAACATGGTCTTCTCTGACGTGGTGATGCTCTCCTTTCACCTCTCCCTATATCTTCTGGTCAACTCCACCTCCGAACGATAACGGTCCACCTGCTTCTGGATTTCTGTTGAATAAGTCTTATCCAGACTTCCCCAACCCCACCAGGATGACAAAACCCCTCCGCTTCTACCCGAAGCCAAAGGGGTTATGTTCCGGTGGTCGAGCTTGCCTTTACTGCTCCTCCTTATACTCCAGCAGCTCCTCCCGCACGGGCAGAGCCGGTTCCCCTTCCAGAGGTGAATACACCGTTTCCTCCCCCAACTGCTCCTCCAGCCACTGGAAGAGGTGAGGGTTGAGGGCCCGGTAAGCAATTATATCTTACCTCACCTGACCATGCAAAAACAGTTCCTCACGAATGGTGAAAAGGGTGTTTCTTCGGTCCGTGCTGGTGGTTGCACATTTGACCGGCTGCTTATCAGGTGATATTATTTT
>JBHIDP010000155.1:0-6685 GCA_046760185.1 Anaerolineae bacterium | reverse complement strand
TGGAAACAGCGGTGAATGGGAAGTGGGGGATTGGGTCTACAGTGGGCCTGGCGTCAAAAGCAGCAGCCAGGTCGAGACTGCCTTGGACAATTGGATCGGTGAGCATGTCACCATCATCATCTACGACGACACCCAGGGGAGTGGGTCCGGTTTGCAGTACCACATCGCTGGCTTTGCCGAGTTTATCCTCACCGATTACGATTTCACAAACAGTCCCAAGTGGATCGAGGGTAGCTTCCAACAGTGGGTGGGGCCAGGCGATTTTGGGGGCGGAGATTACGGCCTCTTCACGGTTAGATTCTCCCCCGTGCCCTAACTCCGATAATGTTAAATCCTCCCGCAGGTTCGAGTTTGGCCATGAGAAACCTTTCGCAACTCAAGCAACTTGTCACGCCACAAATACCTCGCTGTAACCTGCGGGAGGATAGACAGATGAACATATGTCAAGCGGTACGAAACCTATTTGCCTTTTGCTCGATTTTCAGGTACAATAGCTAAGCGACAACGCTATGTGCTCAATAGGAGGAGATAATGCGACGAGGGGGGAGAATCCTTGTCCTCTTTGGAATCGTTCTAGGGATCGTCACCGCCGGGGCGGCCTTTTTCATACTTCAAGCGCAGAGGCCAGAGGTCACCATCGCCACAACTCCGGTGGTGGTTTCCTTCCAAAGTATTCCGGCTCGCGGCAGCGTGCCACCCGATGCTGTAGGCCTTCGGGACTGGCCCATAGATTCGGTACCACCCGGTGCCTTGACCGATCCTTCCCAGGCGGCAAACAAGTTGGCGGCCGTGCCCCTTTTTCCAGGGCAGATTATCCTGGATCAGATGGTCATTGACAAGCAGAGGGAAGAGGAAAGAAAGGGTCTGGGCTCTGATGCTTCCTTCATCATCCCTCCCGGCAAGGTAGCGATAGCTTTTCCTGTGGATATAATCTCGGGAGTGGCAGGGGCCGTCCAAAGTGGAGATAGCGTGGACATTATGCTGTCCATCAACGTTGCCGCTGAAGTCGAGGCAGGAACAGCGGAAGAGACCGAGGAGGTGCCGACACAGATCGTTACTCAGTTGGTACTGCAAGATGTGGAGGTGTTGAAAGTCGCTCCTTGGACAGCCGCTGCTGAGGGAGAGGCGGGAAAAGCGGGGGAACCAGCGAGAGTGGTCACCTTTCTGATAGACAGACAGGATGCGCTGGTGCTGAAATATGCCCGCGAGAATAGCATAGCCGTGGACCTGGCTTTGCGGGCGGCCGGGGATCGGGAAATTGTAAGCACCGAACCAGTCACCATGGATTATGTCATCACTCGCTTCAACTTGCCCAGACCAACTCGCCGATAGATATAGACGTTCAGAAAAAGATCCGCGGTAGGGGCAGGTCTTGCATCTGCCCAGGGCACCCGCAAGGGGTGCCCCTACCCCGAAACATTATCCGAACGTCTATAGTTCCCGGTGCGAAATGAGCTAAATGAGGACTTGATGGTGGGGAATAACGAAGAGAAGATCCATATACTGGTAGTTGATGATATACCGGAGACCAGAGAGAATCTGGCAAAGCTGCTCTATTTCGAGGAGGATATTGAGCTCGTTGGAGCAGCCACCACGGGGGAAGAGGGTATCCGTTTAGCTGAAGAGCTTCAACCTGACATCGTCCTCATGGATATAAACATGCCCGGCATTGACGGTATCAGCGCCAGCGAAGCCATCTCCGCCAAAGTGCCTGGCGTACAAGTGATCATGATGTCGGTTCAAAGTGAAACCGACTACCTGCGCCGTTCCATGTTGGCTGGAGCACGGGAATTCCTGATGAAGCCCTTCAGCAGCGACGAGTTGATAACCAGCATCCGCCGCGTCTATGCCTTGGGCGCCAGCAAGCGCGCGGCAGTAACCGCACCCCCGGCCGCGGAAGTGGCAGTCCGTCCCCCCCCTCCAACCCCACAGGCAGAGCTTGAGAAGGGGAGAATCATCGCTGTGTTCAGTGCTAAGGGGGGAACAGGATGCAGCACCATCGCTACCAATCTGGCCATTGCCCTGCATGTAGAGACAAAGCAGAGGGTAGTACTGGTGGATTGCAGCCTGCAGTTTGGAGACGTTGGGGTTTTACTGAACTTACAGGCCAACCGTACTCTGGCAGATCTAGGCCCTGAAGAGCAGGAGATTGATAGCCAGATGATAGATCAGTTGTTGGTAGCCCATTCGTCGGGCATAAAAGCTGTGCTTGCCCCACCCCGTCCTGAGATGGCGGAGCTGGTTACTCCTGAGCTAATCAAAAGGGTTCTGAACGTGTTACAAGACAAGTTTGACTACATTGTTGTGGATACCTGGAGTTCATTTCACGATACCGTCTTGACCATCCTCGATCTCTCGGACCTCATTGTGCTCCTGACCACGACTGAAATTCCGGCCATCAAGAATACGAAGCTATTCTTCGAGGTTACCGAGGCCTTGAACTATCCACCGCAGAAGACGGTTCTGGTCGTGAACAAGGCGGATCGGGCCGGAGGTATCAGCAAGGAAGACATAGAGGCCAGCATCAAGTACCCGGTTTTGGCCGAGATTGAGAGGGACGAGAGAACTGTCACAACGGCCGTCAACCGCGGAGTCCCCTTCGTCATCGCCCAGCGCAGCAACCCGATATCGCGGAGTGTATACCTCTTGTCGCAGCTATTGCGGCATCAGTTGAGCCCACAGCCAGCCGAGGCCGCAAAAAAGGCGACGGAGTCCAAAGGGATGTTGGGACGCATCTTCCGTTAGCACTCGTGCAGAAACAGTATGCCTATACACTTCGTCAGGCTCAGTGCAAGCTTCGTCAGGCTCAGTACAAGTTGTGTGCTGACTTCGCTTCTGCAAATTAGATCAAAAACGGGAAGACATTGTTGCACGAGTACCTGGCGAGCTGCTAATAAGAGAGGGGACATAACAGGTTGGCATGAGGAGGACCTATGTCTCTATTAAAGCGGATTGAACAAAGTCAAGAACCGAAGACCAGACCAACCAAGCTTGACCAATTGCGTTTGCGACGCACAGCGGTGGGTCCAGTACGGGACGCGTATCGGGATCTACGGAGCAGGATACACAGCAAACTCATCAGTGAACTGGATCCCCAGTTGGATGTCAGCAAGACCGATGAAGTGCGACACACCCTGGAGGAACTCTACAATACAATCCTGGCCCAGGAAGGGATCATCCTCAACCGGACCGAGCGTGCTCGCCTTTTCGAACAGATTGTGTCCGAGATTCTGGGTCTGGGACCGATTGATCCGCTGCTTGAGGATGACACCATCACCGAGATCATGGTAAATGGACCCCACCAGGTCTTTATCGAACGCGATGGGAAACTGGAAAGACTGGGAGACCTTTTCGAGAACGAGGAACACGTTATGCGTATCATTGATCGCATCGTATCTCCTCTGGGACGTCGTGTAGATGAGAGTTCGCCTTACGTGGATGCCCGTCTCCCCGATGGCTCGCGAGTCAACGTTATTATCCCCCCCTTGGCCATCAAAGGGCCCACTGTAACCATCCGCAAGTTTTTCAAGAACCCACTCACGATCGAGAACCTGATAAATTTTGGAAGCATCACACCAGAAGCTGTCGAGTTCCTGAGAGCCTGCGTGGAGGCTCGATTGAATATCGTGGTCTCCGGCGGAACCGGTACCGGCAAAACCACCCTGCTTAACATCCTTTCATCCTTCATCCCTGACGACGAACGCATCGTTACCATCGAAAATGCGGCCGAGTTGCAATTGCGCCAGGAACACGTTGTGACCCTGGAATCCCGCCCTCCCAACATTGAGGGCAAGGGAGAGATCACTATCCGAGATTTGGTGGTCAATGCCCTGCGGATGCGACCCGACCGCATCGTGGTCGGCGAGGTTCGGGCTGGCGAAGCGTTGGACATGCTTCAGGCTATGAACACCGGCCACGATGGCTCCCTCACCACTGCCCACTCTAACAGCCCACGCGACACTCTGGCCCGTCTGGAAACGATGTGCCTTATGGCTGGCATGGATCTCCCCCTGCGCGCTATCCGCGAACAGATGGCCTCCGCCCTAGACCTCATCATCCATCAAGAGCGGCTCAAGGACGGTTCACGCAAAGTGGTCAGGGTCACAGAAGTGCAGGGCATGGAGGGTGACGTTATCGTACTGTCAGATATTTTCAAGTTCAAGCAGACAGGGATTGCTGAAGATGGGACGATTCTAGGGCAGCTTGAGCCTACGGGCATCCGACCCAGGTTTACGGAGCGCGTCGAAGCAGCAGGCATTTATCTGCCGCCCGACATCTTCGGCTTCGATTAAGAATTGGATAGATTCCAAGGACTAGGATTATGACTGCTGCAGCACTGGTGGCGGCTCTGTCCGCCTTATCAATCATAAGCTTTTTCTACGGCCTGGCACGTATCGTCAGCGGCGAGACCGATGCCATCGGTACCCGTCTGGACCGATATGCCACCCGTGAGGGTCTACCCCTGCCAAAGGAGGAGGCCCAAAAGGAACGTGGGGAGAGTGGGCTGGCAGGACGCCTCAACCGGGTCTTGACCAGACCGGAACGGGCCCAGGACATCGCTCGCGAGCTGGCGCGTGCCGATCTCAAACTGACACCCTCAGAATACACGCTGGTCAACATCGCCAGCGTGCTGGCATGCTTCCTCCTGGGGGCCATCATTTTCCGCCAGATTGTCCTGGCTCTGCCAGCCGGTGTTGTTGGTTTCTTCGTGCCGCGCACGTACGTCAAGATGCGCCAGCGAAGGCGACTCAACGCCTTCAACGATCAGTTAAGCGATACTATCACCCTCCTGGCCAATTCCCTTCGATCAGGCTACAGCTTGCCCCAGTCAATGGAGTTGATCTCCAGGGAACTTCCCCCACCGGTTGCCACCGAATTTGGCCGGGTTGTGCGTGAGATAGGACTGGGATTGTCGCTGGAGCAGGCTCTTGCCAACATGCTGCGGCGCATCAACAGCGATGACCTTGACTTGGTGGTGACGGCCATCAACGTCCAGCACGAAGTGGGTGGTAACCTGGCACAGATTTTGGAAATCATCGGTCATACCATCCGCGAGCGGGTGCGCATCAAAGGTGAGATACAGGTCATGACCTCTCAACAGAGGTACACCGGCTATATCATCAGCTTCCTGCCTATCGCGCTGGCTATCCTGCTTTTCATGCTCAACCGTGAATATATGTCAGAGCTGTTTACCACCACCTGTGGATGGATAATGGTCAGCGTCGGTCTTTTAGGCATCTTCGCTGGCTTTATGGTCATTCGCAAGATCGTCCAGATAGAAGTGTGAGGTGGAACTATGCCCTTGTTGGCCCTGACAGTGGCCCTATTGATGGGAGCTAGCGTAGTTATGATCTTCGCCGGACTGGCCATCCCTGCCGGTCCCGACCAGGTCCAACAACGCTTGACCCGATACGGTACCCGTCCCCGCACCTTGGAGGAGATTGAGTTGGAGCGACCATTCAGCGAGCGAGTGGTCACTCCCGTCATCCGCAGCATCGCCCGGTTCATCACCCGCTTTGCCCCCCAGCGCAACATCGAAAACATCCGCTACAAGCTGGAACTGGCTGGCAATCCCAATAACTGGCAGCCGTCCGACTTCTTGGGAGTGAGGGGGCTATCCGCTCTGATCTGCACTATTTTGCCCTTGCTACTGTTCCTGGTAGCCAGAGCCCCCTTGCTCAACACGATCATGTTTAGCGGCCTGTTCGGCCTCCTGGGCTTCTTCCTGCCGGCCGCATGGCTGGGAAGGAAGATCAGCGCTCGTCAGAAAGAGATTGTCAAGGCCCTCCCTGACGCCCTGGACCTCTTGAGCATCAGCGTGGAGGCCGGGTTAGGGTTCGATGCAGCCATGTCCAGGGTCAGTGAGAAATGGGACAATGAGTTGAGCCGTGCCTTCGGACAGGTCATCAGAAGGATCAGAGTAGGCAAGACCAGACAGGATGCCCTGCGAGACATGGCCAACAGCATGAATGTCCCCGATGTGACTAACTTCGTCGCCGCCGTCATCCAGGCTGACCAACTGGGAGTCAGTATTGCCAAGGTGCTGCATATCCAGTCGGAACAGATGCGCATCAAGCGTCGTCAGAGGGCGGAAGAGGAAGCACAAAAAGCCCCGGTCAAGATGGTTTTTCCCCTGGTCTTATTGGAGCTCCCTTCCCTCTTCATCGTTCTCCTGGGACCGGCCGTCCCTCGAGTATTACGTACTCTTGGCATCGAGCTGTTTTGAAGATCCGAAACCTCAGCCGTAACTGCTATATCGTTGAAAAGGGCTGGGAAGTTAAGAGCTGGAGGGGCAGGCTCAAAGGTCTGATCGGACATCCTCCCCTGCAGAGGGGGGAAGGGCTAATCATCAGGTCCTGCAATTGGATTCACACCTTCGTGATGAGCTTTCCCATTGACGTATTGTACGTAGATGATCAGGGACAGGTGGTCAACCTGGGCCAAAGTATGGTACCCAACAGGTTTGGTTCGCCAGTTTGGAAAGCCAGCTTTGTCATCGAGCTTCCCGCTGGCACCATCACTTCCACTGGCACGGCAATTGGAGACCAGTTGGATATTGAGCAGACCCTTGCATAATTCGTGGAACGGCATCCTGTCTGCTACAGAGGGGTGTCCCTTCGGGCTGAGCCCCGCCCCGTTCCACACACCCATCACTGCCCGAAGCGGGGCGGGGACGCCCCTTGGC
>JBHIDP010000154.1:0-6711 GCA_046760185.1 Anaerolineae bacterium | reverse complement strand
CGTCGTGAGCTCAGCCGGAAAACCGCCTAAAGGCTCCACTCCCTAACCCATTTTAATCAGACTCAAACAAACAGAGGAGCCCAGAGGCTCCTCTGTAATCAACCCTTTGATGGTGCCGAGGAAGGGATTTGAACCCTTACGGGACTACTCCCACCACGCCCTGAACGTGGCGCGTCTGCCTGTTCCGCCACCTCGGCCCGAAGATGTCCGCTTTATTTTACTTTAGCACTAATCGCCCACTTTGTCAACTCCCCTCTCCAACGGCAGCCGCCTCGCTGACCGTAACCCTCTTAAGGTTGATGTACCACTGAGCAATGTTGCGGAAGCGGTCGCCAGGATAGATCAGGGGGCTGATCTGCACTCCCCGCACCCTGGCATCAACGGCGTAGTTGTAGA
This sequence comes from Anaerolineae bacterium, assembly GCA_046760185.1. Lineage (GTDB taxonomy): Bacteria > Chloroflexota > Anaerolineae > JBHIDP01 > JBHIDP01 > JBHIDP01. The sequence goes on along the minus strand of JBHIDP010000154.1, from coordinate 6,315 downwards.
CCGGGTAATAGAGGAGTAGAGAGGGCACCTCCTCGGCGAAGATTTCCTGAAAACGACGGTACATCCCGGCCCGCGCCCCCCGATCGGTTGTCTGACGGGCCTGCTCCAGCATCTCGTCCGCCTCGCGGTCGTCGAATCCGGCATAATTCTGTCCTTCATCCACCGCCTGGGTGGAGTGCCACAGGGGGTAGAGATCGGGATCGTTGGAGGTGTCACGCCAATTGACCAGGACGGCATCGAAGCGACGGGGGCGCAGAAAGTCGCTGACCAGGCCCGAAAATCCGGCCACCTGAGGGTTGGCCTTGACCCCTACCTGCTCCCACTGGCGGGTGATCTCCTCGATGATCCTTATTTGAGTGGAATCGTCGGCGGCGAGTATCGCGAATTCGAGCCTTATGCCCTCCTTCTCCCGCACCCCATCGCCATCCGCGTCCACCCAGCCCTCCTCTTCCAACAGGCTTTCCGCCTTCTCCACGTCGTAGCTGTACCTCTGCACACGCTCGTTGTAGGCCCAGGAGTTGGGCATGATGGGACTGTGGGCTACCAGACCTTGCCCATCCAGGATCTGGTCAATGATCTTCTGACGGTCGAGGGCGTAGAGAAGGGCCTGGCGCACTTCCTCCTCCTCAAAGACAGGACGCTGCAGGTTGAGGAAGATGATGGTGTATCCAGCCAGGCGAGCCGAGAAGAGGTTCAGGTTTTCCTCCCGGTGCACCCGGGGCAGATCAGGCGGTTGGACGCGACTGATGCCCATCACCTCACCCTGCTGGTAAGCGTTAAAGATACTCTCGTAGTCGGGATAGAACTTGAACTCCAGGCGTTCCAGGTAGGGCCGATCGCCATAGAAGTAGGGGTTAGCGGCCAGGACGATGTGATCAGGGGTGGCCTCCCGTACCATGAAAGGTCCAGTGCCGATCGGTTTGGTGTTGAAGGAGTGCTCAAGCAGTTCCCGGGCCGGAACGTCGGCCAGCAGGTGGGCTGGCAGAAGGCCGCTGGTAGTGTAGCCCAGGAAGGGGGCAAAGGGTTTCCCCAGCCTAAAGCTGACGGTGTAATCATCCACCCGCTTGACATCCACCTGCCGCCAGAGGTCGGCCAGAGATGACACCCCTTGAAAATCGGCATCCTGGATGGCCTGCACGGTGAAGAGCACGTCGTCAGCAGTGAAAGGGGTACCATCGTGCCAGCGTACATCGCGGCGCAGATGGAAGGTATATTGCAGCCCGTCTTCGGAGATTTCCCAATCGGTGGCCAGGTCGGGGATGATCTGGCCCTGATCGTCGGTGGTGGTCAGGCCAGTGAAGATGAGCCTGACCAGGTCCTCATCGGTCTGGTTGTACTGACTGAAGAGGGGATTGATGTAGCGGGGGCTGCCAGCCAGCCCTTCCACATAGGTTCCGCCAGGGGCAGGCACCATGACGGTGCTTATATTAAAAGCCTGCTGGCCGAGCAGCGCGGCCACCAGGACCATGCCCAGGAAGGCGATAAGTGTCGAGAGCCTGATATGCCCCATCCAGCTTATCCCGTCCCTAAGAAGCAATGATGACGCTCAGCACCGAAAACAACAAGAAAATGACTACCAGGCCGATGGTCAACTGGAAAAGGGTCTTTTCCACACCTCGCCGACTCTTGTAAACGGTGCTATCGCCTCCGAAGATTCCGCCCAGGCCGCCCCCCTCCCTGGCCTGGAGGAGGATGGCCCCGATGAGGGCAACCGAGATAATGATCTGAACGATATGTAAATAGGTAGCCAACTTCTTTCACCTCCATTACTCAAATTATAGCACTTAACCATCCCCTGGACAAAAGCCCCCCCTCCTGTTACTGATTGATCGGCAGGAAGAAGAAGGCCAGGGCAATGATGGCATAGACAGCCAGCAGTTGAGCTCCCTCCAGCCAGTTCGATTCCCCGTCGAGGGAGATCAGGGCCGCAATTACGACTGCCGCGCCGAGGGCAGCCAGCTCAAACTGATTGAAGACCAAATCCATAGGGTTGCCCATCAGCAGGCTGACGAATACCAACAGCGGAGCTACAAACAGGGCTATCTGCATGCTGGAGCCCAAGGAGACGGCCAGGGAGAGGTCCATCTCGTTCTTGACCGCCACTTGCACTGCAACCAGATGCTCAGCCACGTTCCCCACCAGGGGCACCACAATGATGCCGATGAAGAACTCCGTCACCCCCAATGAGGCAACCACCGGTTCCACCGCTCCCACCAGAATCTCGCTCAGCCAGGCGATGAAAGCGGCAGAGCCTATCAGGATCAGGGAGGCCACGGACACACTCCACCTCTGCTCTACCTCGTGCTCCGTCGCGGCTATCGACGCCTCTTTCTCCGAAAAGAAGGAATAGATCAGGCTGAGAACGTAGATGACGATCATCACCCCGGCCACGCCGATACTGAGGTACTCGACCGCCTGATGGCCCTCCTGCACTTCTATGGCATGGCTGAAGATGGCGGGGATGGCCAGACCGATGATGGCCAGGGTCATCATGGTGGCGCTCAGGCCAGCCCTCCGCTGGTGAAAAGTTTGCAGACCGTGTCGGAGCCCCCCTAGGAGGATACTCAACCCTAGGATAAGCAGGATGTTCCCCAGGATCGAACCGGTGATGGAAGCCTTGACCAACTCCAAAAGCCCAGCCCTGATGGCTACGATGCTAATGATCAGTTCAGCGAAATTGCCCAGGGTGGCGTTAAGAAGCCCTCCCACATCTGGACCGGTGTGAAGAGTCAGTTCCTCGGTTGCTTCGCCCAACAACCCGGCCAGAGGCACCATGCCTAAGGCCGAGGTGATAAAGACGATGGTAGGATCCCAACCCAGGAAATCAGCAACGATCGCTATGGGGATAAAGATGAGGAGAATATTCAAATATCGCACCCGTTTCTCCTTCCGCTAAGTCGACCCTAAGGGTTTTAGAAGCTATCTGTGCAAAAAGAACTCTCCTGGGCCGCCAAGAATCATGGTTCACAAAGGTATTTGCGGAAACCCTTAGGGTCTTTCTGGTTTTGACAGAACAGCCCTTGCGGTATGTCCCTGGGAACGATCACTCGCAATGCTTGAGGGATCACCTTAATATCCAAGGGGGTGGTGCCCATAGGCTCGCCGTCAACCTGCACCGGCAAGGGCTTGGCGGTGCGAATGCTCACCCTCTTGGCCTGGTAGAACTCCGCCTCCGGGTCCTGGATCTGCTGCTGGGTCACGACTGACACAACGTGGCGCAGGGTGGAAAGGATACCTTGGCCACGAAAGAGGCAAAGGTCCAACAGACCATCGTCCAGACGCGCCCCGGCTGCCACCCTGAACATCTTGGCATACAGTTGGGTGTTGCTCACCAGGACCAACAACACCCATTGCCGTAGTTCACGGCCATCAATAACGATAGTGGCCCGGGTACCGACGAAGCTCAGAGCCACAACCACAGCGGCGATCCCATAAGCAAAGGAGCCCAAGCGACGCTTCATATCCTGCTGCTCAATCTCCACCTCTCGGGTAATTTCGGCGTCCAGGCCAACCCCGACCCAGAGGAGGAAGTAGCGATCGTTGACCAGGCCCAGGTCAACGGTGCGCACCTGTCCATCAATCAAGATTTTGGCTGCCTCTATCAGGTGCTGCCGCCGCAGGGGAGTCCAGGTGGGGATACCCATCTCCAGGGCCCAGACATTGCCCGTGCCCACTGGCAGCACCCCCACGGCCACCCTGGTGCCGGCCAGCCCATTGACCACCTCGTTTATCGTCCCGTCCCCTCCAGCCGCCACCACCACCTCATACCCTAACTCCCTCGCCTCCTCAGCGTAGCCTACGCCCTCGCCCCTCTCCCGGGTCTCCCGCAGGTCCAGTTGCCAATCCTGACCACGAAGGTATGCCATAGCCTGTTGCAGGTCTCGACGAATATCGCGCTGACCAGCAACAGGGTTAAAAATCACTCTGGCCTTCACCTTACTTTCGCATCACCCTCAGAATCTTGTACACGGCTTCGTCAATGTCACCGCTGGCGTCAACGACTACGAAGTTGCGGCCTATAGGCTCCTCACGCCGCGACATCCTCTTGTAGATGCGCCAGTCGGCATCGGAGACATCCTCAGGATTGTCCCCCTCAGAACGCCACCCCAGACGCTCCCATACCACCTCTGGCGCTGCCACGACCTTAACGATGACCAACTTCGCTCCCGCCTTCTGGGCGATGTTATAGACCAGCGCCCGCTGATGCTCGATCAAGTTGGTGGCATCGTAGATGGTACGAACCCCCTTGGCCAACAGTTTGCGCATCAAGGTGTGACAAACTCGATGAACCCAAAAGCTCTCCTCACGCGAATAGGTGGGAGGATTGAAGAGGGTCTTGCGTATCAGGTCCGACTCGATGATGACGAAGGGAACCACCTCTGCCAGGCGGCGGGCCAGATACGATTTTCCCACGCCTGGCAGGCCGCTGAGCATCAGCAGGACTGGATAGGCTGTGGTCTTGTCGGTGTTGACCAGCCCTCCTTCGATCTGGGCCACAGCTTTGGCCAAGTCAAAAGTGATACGCGGTGCCTCTGCTTCCTTATCCTGCTCGTCCATCGTTTAAACAATTATAACAAATCCTCGCCTCCATGCAAGCCACCAAAACCACAAGTTGAATATTAGCTCAATTTGATGTAAAATCAGGATGTAGTCTGATTGAACTGAGCAGCAGAAAGGGCGTCTTCGTGACCCAAGAGCAGATCCTCCTCAGCGATCGCTATCGCCTCCTAGCCAAGATAGACCAAGACGAGACAGCCGTGACCTTCACCGCGCGTGACATGGTGCTGGGACGCCTGGTGACCGTCACCGTTCTGGTGGAGCAACTGACCGACGATGAGGCCCTTTGGAACCAATTCCGGGATGAGGTTGGTCAAGCTTCTACCCTGTCCCATCCCCACATCGCTCACATCTACGATGCCGGGAAGTATCAGGGCCGTGGGTACATCGTCTCCGAGTATATGCCCGGCCAAACCCTGGCCCAACTGCTGAGCGAGGAGGCACCCCTTGCCCTGGACCGCACCCTGAACCTGCTCTGCCAGGCCTGCTTTGCCTCGGCCTACGCCCACCGCATGGGACAGACCCACGGTAGACTGGCCCCTCAAAACGTGCATGTGGGGTCAGGAGATCAGGTCAAGGTCACCGGCTTTGGTCTGAGATGGGTTGTGCCCCTGGCCCTGGCTTTTGCCAAAGAGAAGGATGCGGAGCCATTCACCTACCTTGCGCCGGAGGTTGCGGCCGGTGAGCCACCCTCCGCCGCGGCCGATGTCTATACCCTGGGAGCAATACTCCATCAGATGCTGACCGGTGAGACGCCTATCAGAAGGGGGGGCAGGGCAAGGAGACCGTCCACCGGCTCAAGAGAGGCCATCCTGCCCTCATTGACCAAGCGGCGTCTGCCCCGGCAGTTGCAACTGATCATCTCCAAGGCCCTGGCAGAAGACCCCCAGGCTCGCTATCCCACCGCTCAGGAGTTGGAACGGGTGCTGCGGGCCTATTGTCACCGCCGAGAGCGCGAAGCCATCGGGCAGGAGGTCAAAGAGAAACCAGCTCCAGAGCAAAAGGTGGTTTTCGTACCCCAGCCGCAGATAGACTGGGTGGCGGTAGTGTTGGCTACTCTGGCTACCCTGGCAGTCCTTGGCCTCATTCCACTGTGGATCCTGGTTTATCGCCGTTACGCCCTCCCTCCTACGCCGACCCCCCTGGTGCACTTTCTGCCCGATAACGGCGCCATTGCTTCCCTTTTAGACCGATTTCTGCTATAATTGAATTGACCGATTAACCCCATAGAGTCCCTGGACTTCCCCATTGGATCCTGTTCAGTGAACAAGACCAACGGCTTATCCTGCCAGTAAAACGTAGGCAGCGGAGGAAGATGTAGATGCGTCCGAGGTGGATGAAGAATAGTTTCCTCTCTCTCCTGATTCTGGTAGCCCTGGCGGCCATGTTCTTCAACATCCTTTCACCCTCCAAGAAGGTGCCCGAGATCTCCCTGAACGCTGTAGCTACCCAGGTACAGAAAGGGGAGATCAAGAAGATCATCATCTCCGGCGACAACCTGACCATTGTCCGTAAAGACGATAGAGAGTTCCTCTCCCGCAAGGAACCCTCAGCCGGCGTGGTGGAGACCCTGCTCGGTTTTGGGGTCAGTCAGGAGGAGCTAAGCCAGATCGAAATCGAGGTGGTGAACCCCAGCCCGTTTGGCGACTGGCTAACCCTGCTGGGCTCCCTCTTACCCCTCATCGTCTTCGGTGCTCTGCTTTTCTTTATGCTGCGGCAGGCCCAGAGCGGCAGCAACCAGGCCCTCTCCTTCGGACG
>JBHIDP010000153.1:0-6779 GCA_046760185.1 Anaerolineae bacterium | reverse complement strand
TATTCCTATACACTTCGTCAGGCTCAGTGCAAGCTTCGTCAGGCTCAGTACAAGTACTTCGTCAGGCCTGTGCTGAGCCTTGTCCTGAGCGCAGCCTGCCCTGAGCTCTGCCGAAGGGTCGAAGGGCGTAGCCGAAGTGCTCAGTACAAGTTGCGTCCTGACTTTGCCCCGATTAATCGGGACTTTGCCCTTGTAAATTAGGACAAAAGCGGAAAGTTATTATTGCACGAGTACAAGGGAAGCAGGAGGCGAAGCTAGAAGATGAGCGAGCAGGTTGTGAGCTATAAGCAGAAAGTCAAAGAGCTATTGGATAGTCTGCCGGAGAACGAGCTTCGGATGGTCTTGGAGTTGATGGAAAAGCTCAAAGCGCGCACTGGGGAGGAGGGCGGTCCCTTTGGTCGCTTCCTGGGAGTGACTTTCTCCGATTGGAAGGATGGTCACTGCTGTTGCGAGATAGAGGTGGGTGACCGATTCTGGAATCCCCACGGCGTAACACACGGAGCCATCGCCTTTGCCCTGGTTGACTACAGTATGGGCGGGGCTTTGACCAGCCTCCTGGAGCCGGACCAGCGCTGTGTCACCATCGAGATCAAAATCAACTACCTGTCGGCCGTGCGCCGGGGCCGCTTGATCGCTGAAACCCGGGTGACGAGTAAGGGGGAGCGGATAGCAGTGCTGGAGTCTCGAGTGAAAACCAGCAGCGGCCGACCGGTGGCCCAGGCAATTGGCTCCTTCTACATCATCAAACAGAAGCGAGGTTAAGATGGGCACGATGCGAATCGCTTTAGCTCAGATCAATACCACCGTGGGGGACCTGGGGGGGAACAAGCGAAAAATCTTGCGCTATCTCGATGAGGCGCGGGGGATAGGAGCCGACCTGGTTGTCTTCCCCGAATTGGCCATCCCCGGCTACCCGCCTGAGGACCTGCTCCTCAAGCCGGAATTCATCGAAGCCAACCTGGCCTGTCTGCAAGAGATCGTGCCGGCCACAAGGGGCTTCACCGCCGTGGTCGGTTTTGCCGACAGCGTGGGTGATATCTACAACGCCGCAGCCGTGATCCACGACGGAGTTCTGGCCGGGGTCTACCACAAGCACTACCTCCCCAACTATGGCGTCTTCGATGAGGACCGCTATTTTCAGGCTGGCCAGACTTATCCGGTCTTCGCCCTTGGCGGGACCATCCTTGGGGTCAGCGTCTGTGAGGATATCTGGTATCCAGCCGGCCCTCCAGAGATACAGGCCCTGGCTGGAGGCGCTGAACTTTTGGTCAACATCTCCGCCTCTCCCTACCACGCCGGCAAGGGTCGCTTCCGGGAACGGATGCTGGGGACACGGGCCGCTGACAACGTGGCTATCGTCGCCTTCTGCAACCTGGTTGGCGGTCAGGATGAGCTGGTCTTTGACGGTAACAGTGTCATCTTCGACGAGAGGGGGGAGTTGATGGCCCGAGGAAGGCAGTTCGAGGAGGATCTGGTGGTGACCGATCTGAACGTGGAGGGTGTCTTTCGCCAAAGACTCCACGACCCCCGGCGACGGAAGGAGGTGTTAGCTGTGGCTGAGGAGGGGGTGAGGAGGGTGGAGCTGCCAGGACCTGTCCTGGCCGACAGGCCAGGGGTGGAGAGCACGATGGAAAAACCACGACTGCCCAAGAGGGAGGTGAGGAGGTTGGGTCCTGTGGAGGAGATCTACCATGCCCTGATGCTGGGCACCCGGGACTACGTCCACAAGAACGGCTTCGAAAAAGTGGTCATCGGGCTCTCCGGTGGCATTGACTCCTCTCTGACGGCCACCATTGCGGCCGATGCCTTGGGAGCGGAGAACGTGACCGGGGTGGCCATGCCTTCGCTCTACTCCTCCGAGGAGAGCCTGGAGGATGCTCAACAACTGGCCGAGAATCTGCATATTGGCTTCATGGTGATACCCATCACTGAGACCTTTCACGGGTATCTGAAGATGCTATCTGAGCCCTTTGCCGGGCGAGAGGCGGACGTAACCGAGGAGAACATCCAGGCGCGCATCCGGGGCAATATCCTCATGGCCCTTTCCAACAAGTTCGGCTGGCTGGTATTGAGCACGGGCAACAAGAGTGAGATGAGCGTGGGTTATGCTACTCTCTACGGTGACATGGCCGGGGGGTTCGCCGTGATCAAAGATGTGCCCAAGACGCTGGTCTATGACCTGGCCCGTTATCGCAATGCGCGGCACGCAGTGATCCCCCAGCGGGTCTTGGAGAAAGCACCTTCTGCCGAACTGCGCCCAGACCAAAAGGATACCGACTCCCTGCCTCCTTACGAGGTGCTGGACCCCGTTCTACGGGCCTATGTCGAGGAGGATCGGAGTCTGGCCGAGATCGCGGCCATGGGCTTTGATAAGGGGTTGATACAGGAGGTGATCAACATGGTGGACCGCAACGAGTACAAACGGCGTCAGGCGCCACCTGGGGTCAAAATCACAGCCAGGGCCTTTGGCAAGGATCGCCGCTTGCCCATTACCAACCGCTTTAGAGTGGCCTGGGAGGAAGGTTAAATATGGGAGGGGATTTAGCCGAGAAGATTCTGGCCGCGAGACGTCCTTTAGCTGAAGGGCTGGACAGGATAAAGGGTGAGCGTGAGGCAGAAGGGGGGTGTGGTGTTATCGGGCTGGCCTGCTCCTTCCCGGTAGCTGGCCGGCATATCATTGGCTCTGTAAGCCAGATGTGCAACCGGGGCAACGGTAAGGGGGGCGGTATCGCCATTGTCGGCTGTTTCCCTGACTACCCAAACCACTACGCCATCAATATCGGTCTGTTGGACCTGGAGGCACGGGTGGCTGTTGAAAAGAAACATATCACTCCCTATTTCGATGTAGCCCATGGGGAGCAGCAATCCTTTGTGGAGGACTACCGTCAGTTTCCTCGCCTGGAGATCGAGCCACCGCGGGTGGTGCGCTACTTCTGCCGCGTCAAGGAGGATGTCTTGGCGCGCTTCGCCCAGGAGAATGGCTTCGATGATCTGAGAGCGGCCGAGGATGAGTTCGTCTACCAGAACTCTTTCAAGCTCAACCGGCGATTTTACGCTGAGGCCAACGAGAAGCAAGCCTTCGTCCTCTCCCACGGCCGAAACATGATGATCCTGAAGGCTGTGGGATATGCTGAGGATATCGCTCATTACTACCAACTGGAGGACCTGGAAGGGTACATCTGGATCGGTCACCAACGGTATCCGACCCGGGGACGGGTCTGGCACCCGGGTGGGGCGCATCCCTACATCGGCCTGGATGAGGCTCTGGTCCACAACGGAGACTTCGCCAACTACTACGCTGTGACCGAGTACTTAAAACAGCGGGGCTACTATCCCCTTTTCCTGACGGACACTGAGGTTTCCGTGCTCCTCTTCGACCTTTACAACCGCACCTACGGCTATCCCCTGGAGTATACCATTGAGGCTCTGGCCCCGACTACCGAGCGAGATTTCGCCCTGCTGCCGGAGGAGAAGCAGCCAGTTTATAGAGCCCTCCAACGGGCTCATCTGCACGGCTCTCCGGACGGTCCCTGGTTCTTCATCCTGGCCCGTAGCCTGCCCTACGAAGGGGCGATGCAGTTGATCGGTATCACCGATACCTCCATGCTTCGCCCCCAGGTGTTCGCCTTGCAAGAGGGGACGACCTCGGAGGGGGAGCCATATGGGCTGGGGATCATCGCCTCGGAGAAGCAGGCTATTGATGCTGCACTGCACAGCCTGTCCACTGAATTTTCATGGGTCTGCCCCATCGCCGACCGCTACTGGAATGCCAGAGGCGGCAGCCACAGTGACGGAGGAGCTTTCGTGTTTACCGTGACAAAGGATGGTCGGCCAGGATCGAGGGAAGATGGGAAGGGGTATCTGGTGTGTACCGACAAGTTTGGGAGGGTCATCCGCACACCAGCGGACGGCCAAGGGGTTGATCTGACCCTTCCATTCAGGGAGCCTCAAGCCGAAGCAAGAAGGTCTCTGACAGAAGAAGTGTGCTCGGCCTTTGAAGCAGGCCAGGCGGAGGCTCTATACTCATTGGCAGTTAGGCGCATGGGGGAAGAAAGGAACGAAAGGGTTGACTGGAACTTCGATACCTTGCGCTGGTGGTGCCAACAGCTTGTAGATATGGCCGGGGTGAATCTGGCTAACAGATGGATGGCCATAGAGGTTCTGACCCTCCTCCATGATCGGCCATACGATACAGGGACCAAGAAGCGTAGCGCGGTGTTGGCTATCCTGCGGCAGGCTCTGGATCAGCTCTTCCGTTCGGTGCCCGCCATCGGCGTAGAGACCTCTGACCGGGATCGGCGAATCGGTTGGGATACCAGGCACCAGCTTGTGAGGCCCCCAGACAGCGCTGACTTTTACCCACGTTTCCGAGGCCCACGCCGAGAGGCGTGTGGAGCATCACAGCTCACCAAGGTGACCGTTCCTCGTCCTGAGCCCCGCCGAAGGGCCTGGCGAAGCTGTGATAACTCCCATCGGCTCACGCCGAGGGCCTCAGATGAGTGGGTAAAACACAGGGACAGCGAGGGCGCTCTCTTCATTGACGCTGCTGAGGGCTTCCCTCCCCAGGGGGACGACTCGGTGGCGCGGTTGTTGGTACGGGCCTACCGCGCTGGCTGGCACCGCTTCATCCTCTTCAATTGCCGGGGAGACCGATTCCTTGGCTGTGGTCTGGGGCCTGACACGCAGGGTGTCCGCATTGATGTCTACGGGAGCTCTGGCGATTACCTCGGCTCTGGCATAGATGGCGCTGAGGTCCACGTCCACGGTGATGCTCAGGATCAGGTGGGGCAGATCCTGGCCTCGGGCAAGTTGGTAATCCACGGCAGTGTGGGCCAGAGCTTCCTCTACGGAGCTAAAGGAGGGGTGGCCTATGTTCTGGGTAATGCGGCCGGACGGCCCCTCATTAACGCCGTAGGTCAGGTGCGGGCAGTGATCAACGGTACCTGCCTGGACTACGCGGCTGAGAGCTTCATGGCCGGGGCACCGTTGGGCGGCGGATTTTTGATCATTAATGGGCTGACCTATGGTCCGCACGGCCAGGTCGTGGGGCTCGACGAACGATATCCCGGCAGTAACTTCTTCTCTCTAGCCTCGGGGGGCGCCGGGTATGTCAACGATCCTCATCGGTCAATGGACGACAGTCAGCTCAACGGGGGCAGGTTCACCGATTTCACAGAAGCGGATTGGGCTGTGATCCGCCCCTATTTGGAGGAGAACCAGGCCCTCTTTGGCCTGACTATCGAGGACCTCCTTCGGGTGAACGGTAGCCGGCGTCATCCCACCGAGGTGTTTCGCAAAGTGGTGGCCACGGGCCGGCAATTGAGCCATCGGGGAGCATGATATAAGAGAACTCATAGGAGGGAGGATCATGAGCACTACTAAGGAGAGAATGCAGTTTTTGGAGCAGGTCAAAGCCGACAAGGTGAAGTTCATCAGTCTTCAGTTCACCGACGTGGTGGGGGCCATCAAGAATGTCACCATCCCCGTGGAGCGCCTGCCTGAGGCCCTGGAGAAAGGAATCTGGTTTGACGGCTCCTCGGTGGAGGGGTTCGCCCGCATCTACGAGAGTGACATGTTCCTGATGCCGGACATCAATACCTATCGTGTGCTGCCCTGGGGGCCGATGGAGCAGCGTGAAGCGCGGCTCATCTGCGATGTCTACACACCCGATGGCAAGCAGTTCGCCGGCGACCCCCGTTACATCTTGAAGCGGGCCCTTGCCGCCGCCCAGGAGATGGGCTACGTCTACAACACCGGTGCCGAGCTGGAGTTTTTCCTTTTCAAGATGGATGCTGAGCCGAAGATGGCACCGGTGCCTCACGATGTGGGCGGCTATTTCGATTTCTCACCGCGTGACCTGGCCTCTCGGGTTCGCCAGGACATCATCCTTGCTCTGGAGCAGATGGGCATGAAGGTGGAGATGGGGCACCACGAGGTTGCTACCGGCCAGCACGAAATTGACTTTCGCTATGCTGAAGCTCTGACCAGTGCCGACAACTGTGTCACCTTCAAGTACACGGTCAAAGCGGTGGCCCAGAAGCATGGCCTATACGCCACCTTCATGCCCAAGCCACTGGCCGGGGTGAACGGTTCGGGGATGCACACCCACCAGAGTCTGTTGGACGCCGAAGGGAGGAACGTGTTCTTCGACCCTGAGGACAAGTACAGGCTGTCGCCCCTTGCCTATCAATACATGGCCGGCCAGATAGCCCATGCCCGGGCCCTGGCCGCCATCGTGGCCCCCACGGTCAATTCCTACAAGCGCCTGGTGCCTGGCTATGAGGCCCCGGCCTACATCTGCTGGGCCCAGATCAACCGCTCGGCCCTGATCCGCATACCAAGCTACTCCCCTGGGCGGGAGCAATCAACCAGGCTTGAGCTGCGCTGTCCTGACCCCAGTTGCAATCCCTACCTGGCCTTCGCTGCCATGTTGATGGCCGGACTGGACGGTATCGAGCAGAAGATGACGCCGCCCCTACCGGTGGAGGAGGATGTCTATCACTTTGACGATGCGCGGTTAGAGGAACTGTCCATCGGGATGCTGCCCAACACCTTGGAGGAAGCCCTGGCCGAGCTGGAGCGGGACGAGGTGTTGCAGGAGAGCCTGGGGAAACACGCCTACGAGGCCTTTGTACGGGCCAAGCGGGAGGAGTGGGATGAGTACCGTCTCCAGGTGACACCCTGGGAGCTGGACCGCTACCTGCAGATTCTCTGATAGCCGCCCGAGAGTTACGTAGTTCGCCGGTCGAGTGCTGCCCTGAGTAACGAAGCCCTTCGAC
>JBHIDP010000152.1:0-6782 GCA_046760185.1 Anaerolineae bacterium | reverse complement strand
CTAGACCAAAGTGAAGTAGATCCACAGGGGTAACAATCCCCACATTTTCATAGGCCTTAAGGCGCAAAAGGTCCCTGTCGTAGGTGACGATCAAACCAGCTTCCCCTTCTATGACACACTCGAGAATGCGATTGTCGTCTTCATCTTCCTCCACCACATGCAAAGTCAGTTGAGGCTCCACAACCTCAGCTACATCTTCGATCGTCTCCACGAAAAACGTCACCTGCTCTTCATCCCAGTTGAACTTGTCTGTCAACTTTTCCGCCAGTTCACCCAGAATGGCCGGTGACGTGATCAAGGTGATTTTTCCCAGGGCTGCCAGTTGAAAGATGGCTTCAGCCTGAGCGCCGCGCAGTGCAGCGGAGATATAGATGTTGGTGTCAAACACGATGCGCAACATTGGCTTCGCAGATCATCCAGCAATGCGTTCAATATCTTCATCGGAGACGATATTCAGACGCCGGGCCGTGATCTCCCCCCACTGCCGAATGACTTTCCAGCGGCGATTGAACTGATATTGACGGAATGCCTCTCGCAGCAGTTCGCTTTTGGTGCGGCTCTCCTCTTTTGCCACCTGCTCAATCTCCTCGTACATCTGCGGCGGCACTGAGATATTCAAGACTCTCGTAGTACGTCCCATCAACTCCTCCTCGTTTTGTAATACTAAGTAATGCTCAGTTTACCCTTCTTCTTCAAATTTGTCAAATCAGATGAGCGTGGCTAAAATCTGTGGAGGAGTGGAGCCTTTAGGCGGATAAAACCGGCTGAAGCCTCGACTCCCACAAGTTTTAGCCAGACTCAAATCAGATGGTCCTCTCCACAGACCTGAAGATAGCCACAGGCTCGACAGCGGCGAGACTCGCTGTGACTTGGTGACACATCCTCGGCAGTGAGGTCCCCACGCATGTCATCCAGACTGGCCAACAGCCTCTCACGCAACTCTGGCGTGTACTCGACCTGGAAGGCTCTGTCCTCGTATTTGATGATGCCATGAAGTGGAGGCTGGCCGTAGGTCTCTTCCACCAGGAGGCAGTAGGCGGCCAGTTGCAAGACGTGAGATAGGTACGGTGCCGGGGGAGCTGTACGACTCTTGACCTCAATGGGAATCTTCCGTCCTTGCTGCTCCACCAGATAGTCAGGCCGGCCGGTCAGGAGATAGCGATGGGAGAAAAGGGGGCGCTCACAGCGCGCCCAGGCCCCTGTATCCGCGTAGACCACCCGCCCCACCGGTAGCCCAGTCGCCTGCCTGGCGCGCTGAGCCAGCCACAGAAGGAGAAGGGCCAGGAGAAATAGCAGCAGGGACAAAACGACGGCAAAGCCTGCCATCTGGTATCACCCTCCGAACACTCCACTTATCAGACACAGCCACAGTGCTCCCACTCCAAGCGCTGCCAGCAGCAGCCCGTAGGCTATCCATCGCAGGCGGTGATACCATTCGACGGCCCCACCGTGAGCTTTGTGCGCTGCCTGCCCAGTAGCCAGGGCTTCGACGTGGGCAGATTCGTACCCTTTCACCCGCTTCAGCCACCAGGCCCGGGCGCAGTACGTGTACTGAGCTATCTCGCTGGCGCGGATAACCCTGCTTCGACCCTCATCCATACTAATTGAAGTCCTTCTCTGAATGTGCTATAATCTCAGCACGCAGAACAGATCAAAGAGGCGCTAAAGTTTGCTGCTCTAGTGACCACCTAGACACCTGCGAGGATATTGACGAAGACTGTAGTCAGACGCCGACACTATCAAGTGTACCACACCGACTATCTGCGTGAAGAGTTCCCTCTTCCCCCTAGCATGACTTTTGTGCACCACATGCGAGGCCCACGCCGTGAGGCGTGTGGAGAGTCACAGCTTACCCAGGGAACTGCTCCCTGGCAAAGCGGTGACGGCTCCCTCGGCGGTTCGACTGAGCTCACCGAAGTCTCACGCCGAGGGCCTCAATGAGTTTGCCGAGATACGGGTAAAACACAGTCGTTCAGACGGGGGAGGGTTCCCTTCGGCTTCGCAGTTCGTCCCGCGTCTCGACTGAGCTCGACGAAGTCTCACTGCGGGGCTCAGGACAAGCCTCGCTGACCCAGGGAAGTCTCGAACGATAGGCTCTCCTTTGGTCAGCGAGCAGGTTCCCACCGGCTAAACCCTTCGGCAGTGAGCTCAGGGCCGAACTGCGCCGGGGGTTTGTCTCCAGCTTCCAGTTATCTGTTTATCGGGTACACGTTCAAAGATCATGCTAGGGTAAATCCCCTAGGCTACCTCCCTCAGTTCCCCAGCTCTCCCCTACGCCGTCTCAGTCCCTCAGAGTTCCCTCCAATCTCTCTTCGAGATTCTCCAGGGCCGCCTGTAACTCCTCTTGCCGCATGGCCATGGTCAGGTCCCCCCTGGTCCTCTCTAGCACTCCCCGCACCATGTCGGCCGTACGGCGCAGATTGCCGGTGATGGCGTGGGGAAAATCAACCGTTACCAGCACGGCGTAAATCTCCTCCATAGCCTGCAGGATTTCCTCCCCCCGCTCCAACCGATGATGCCGGATGATGTCCAGCACGTGGCGGCGTAGCTCCCCCACCGCCTCCCCCAGGGCGTTCAGGTAAGCAGCGTATTCCACCCCTAGCTCATCCGGATCGGGCAGGGGTTGTCCGGCTATGATGGCGTGAGTGATCTTAGCCTCTGCAAACTCCTTCTGGGCATCCTGTACGTATCCGGCGAAGTAGATGTCCGGATAATCAGGGGCACTGCTGGCCATTTGGGCCACCAGCTCTCCCGCCTTGGTCATCAGTTCCTCCGCCTTCTCATACTCGCCTCTATGAGTGGCCCGGATGGCCTGGGCTGCGTGCTGGATGACGCGGCGGGATTGACCCAACGACGCCTCCCTCACCGCGTTTTTGATTTCTAGATTTTCCATTATCTTTGCCGCGATGTCAGGTAAGTTCTTCATTTTGACCTCGATTTCAAATAAAATGCTTCACCGGTCGGGATTCCCTTCCCCGTAGAGCAGGGCGAAGTGGTGGACCGGGCCGTGGCCGCGGCCCAGGCGCAGCTTGGCTCCATGTTGTAGGGCGGCGGTAATGTATTCTTTGGCGGCGCCGACCGCCTCCTTAACCCCACTCCCCTTGGCCAGCTCGGCGGCGATGGCCGAAGCGAAGGTGCAGCCGGTGCCATGGGTGTTCTTGGTCTCAACCCGTGGCGAGGCGAACTCGGTGAACCCTTCCCCATCGTAGAGGATGTCAATGCTTTCGGCCGTGTCGGGCAGGTGTCCCCCTTTGACCACCACGTACCGAGCCCCCAGCCCGTGGATGGCCACTGCCGCTCTCTTCATATCCTCCAGGCTTTCGACTTCCAGCCCGGCCAGGACTGTGGCCTCGTGGCGGTTAGGGGTAATGACCATAGCCAGGGGCACGAGCTCTTTGATGAGGGCCTCTCGCGCCTCTGGCCGCAACAGGGGATCACCACTCTTGGCGATCATAACCGGATCAACCACCAGGTTGGGCAGTTCGTACTCCCGCACCTTGGCTGCTATGACCGCGATGATCTCAGCGTTGGAGAGCATGCCGGTCTTCACTGCATCAACGCCGATGTCTGTCACCACCGCATCAATTTGCAATCCCACGAACTCGGCCGGAAGCTCGTGTACTCCCTGCACACCGACCGTGTTCTGGGCAGTGATGGCGGTCAAAGCGCTCATGCCGAAGACACCCAGGGCGGAGAAGGTCTTGAGGTCGGCCTGGATGCCAGCCCCGCCGCCGGAGTCTGAACCGGCGATGGTCAAAGCCCTCTTCATCGTGAGCCTTCCTTTCCTGCTCAGGCTAGACCTGACAGGTTTCTGCACGCGACTTTGAGACAGGGGGCCTTCCTGTTCCGCGAGCACGTTTACACTGAAAAACGCCTGTGAAAACCTGTCAGGTCTAGATTCATGAGGTAAAGCGGCCTGGGTCAAAGGGGGTCAAGGGCATGCTGGTCCGTTCTTCTATCAACAGCTCCGCGATCAACTGACCGGTGATGGGGCTCAGTAGGATGCCGTTGCGAAAGTGCCCTGCGGCCAAGGTCAGTCCATGCCAATCGGGGAGGGAGCCGAGTAGGGGCAGATCGTCACCAGAACCAGGTCGCAAACAGGCCCAGGCCCGACAGAAGGTGGCATCGGCCAGAGCTGGCACCAACTGGGGGGCCATGTTCAGCAGATAGCCTATCCCTTCGGTCGTCACCCGGCTGTCAAAGCCAACCTGCTCCTGAGTTGCACCGACGATGACCGTACCATCAGCCTTGGGCACCAGATACCCCTGGTGTCCACCGTAGATGCAACGACGAAGGGGGACAGGCAACTGGTGTACGGCCAAGATCTGCCCTCGCACCGGGAAAATGGGCAGATCAGGGCCCAACCACTCCCGCCACATCCCCGTCCAGGCCCCGGTAGCCAGAACCACGTGACCGGCTGAAATCTCCTCATCCAGGAGCCGCACCCCGCTAACCCGTGCCCCACGAGTGATAAGTCCCGTGGCCTTGGTGCCCAGGCTCAAGGTGGCTCCACGATTGACCGCTGCCTGAGCAAAAGCCTGGGTCAAACGCAGGCCACTGACGTGACCTTCCTGCCTAGAATGGACACCACCGCCAATCTGAGGTGACAGAGCCGGTTCCAACTGTCGAACATCATCAGCGCTGAGCCACTCTACCGCCAAACCCGCATTCTTTTGCCACTCAAAGCTGCTTTTCAGTTCCTTCTCGTCCTCGTCACTGAGGGCCAGAACCAGGACGCCTGAGGGAACAAACTCGATGTCAATCCCGCTCTCCTCTTTCAGTTCCTGGGCGATGGAAGGAAAGCGCCGCAGGCTGGCTAGGCCCAGGTCCAGGAAGGGGCTGGGGCCCGTAGCCTCAGCCAGAGGCACCAACATTCCCGCGGCGGCCCGGGAGGCCTGGCTGCCGATCTCCTCCTTCTCAATGATGAGCACCTGTGCACCGGCCTTGCTCAAGTGATAGGCGATAGAGCAACCGATGGCTCCCCCGCCGACGACGACTACATCAGGCAAAGGCATAATCCCCTCCCTCTCTCCTGTCCACCCCCGATCATGCGCACCACCTCGATGGTATCACCATCTTGGATCATGGTTCGCTCGAACTCTTTGCGGTTCAACACTTTCTTCTCCAGCATCACCGCCACGATCTGGGGATTGATGTCAAGCATCTCTAAGAACTCTGAGACCATCATCGGCCTCGGTAATTCCTTTGGCTTACCGTTGGCCGTTATCTGAATCACCTCTCGAATCCTTCCACCGCTTGAACCAGTCGGCGGGTGGCCTCTTTAATATCCGAGGCCCCCAGTATGGCGCTGATGACGGCAATCCCAGCGGCTCCAGCGCGCATGACGACTGCCGCGTTGTGGGCCTCTATCCCCCCGATGGCGTACAGGGGAATGTCTACCGCCTGACACACTTCTGCCACCAAAGTCGGACCACAGGGGATGATCTCGGGATGGGAGCGGGTGGCGTAGATGGTCCCCAATAGCAGGTAGTCAGCCCCATCAGCTTCAGCCTGAAGCGCCTCCTCCACACTGTGTACCGAGCGGCCGATGAGGAAATCTTTTCCGCCTAGGCTGCGGGCAACGGCCACCGGGAGCCCTCGTCCGGGCAACTGCACCCCATCGGCCCCGACGGCCAGGGCCACGTCAAGCCGGTCGTTGACGATCAGGAGAGCGTGACCGCGGGTGATATCCCGCAATCCCTTGGCCAGGGTGTAGAGAGCTCCGGCCGGGAAGTCTGGCTCCCGCAGGTGTACGGCATGAACGCCTCCCTCAAGGGCCGCCTGGATGGCCCTCTCCAACGGGCCTTGCACCAGATGCCGGTTGGTGATCAGATGGACCCTTACTCCGGTCAGACGTGCCTTTGAACGGTCAATTTCCTTCATGCGGTCGGGATGCGAACTACCCCTTCCAGCGGGCTCGTAGCCGAAGCATAAGCCTTTCTGGGTATGCGGCCGGCTAGGAACGCTTTGTGTCCCGCCTCCACACCCTGGCGGAAGGCCTCGGCCATCAAGGCTGGGTTGCCGGCCTGAGCGATGGCAGTGTTGACCAGCACTGCATCAGAACCGATCTCCATGGCCAGGGCTGCATCTGAGGGCACCCCCAGGCCGGCATCCACCACCACTGGAATATTTGCCTGCTCGATGATGATGCGAATCTTCTCGAAGTTGACGGTGAACCCCTGGCCCGAGCCGATAGGGGCGGCCAGAGGCATGACCGTGGCCGTCCCCAGTTCCTCCAACTGCCTGGCCAGGATGGGGTCGTCGTTGATGTAGGGTAAGACGATAAACCCTTCGTCAATGAGGATACGGGCCGCTTCCAGAGTGCCGATAGGGTCTGGTAGCAGATATTTTGGATCAGGGATCACCTCCAGCTTCACCCAGTCGGATAGCCCCAGGGCGCGGGCCAGCCGGGCCGTCTGCACAGCCTCTTCCACGTTGCGGGAGCCGGCGGTGTTGGGCAGAATGGTGTACCTGCTCCAGTCAATCTGGTCCAGCAGCGTCTCTTTCTTGGGATCATCAAGGTCGAGGCGTCGGATGGCCACGGTGATGATCTCCGCTCCTGAAGCATCCAAAGCAGCGCTCATCTCCTCAACATTGCGGTACTTCCCTGTTCCCAGCATCAAGCGGGATTTGAACTCTTTCCCGGCGATAGTCAACGGATCATCCATAGGTTGTTTCTCCTCTAGGTACTCGTGCAAAAATAACTTTCCGCTTCCGATCCACTTTTCAAGGGCAAAGTCCCGATTAATCGGGGCAAAGTCCCGATTAATCGGGGCAAAGTC
>JBHIDP010000151.1:0-6793 GCA_046760185.1 Anaerolineae bacterium | reverse complement strand
CCCTCTCCTCATAATCCCTCTCCTCTAATCCCTGCTTGAAGCGGAGGATGTCGGGAAGGTGCTCCTCGTAGTGCCCGTAGGTGGAATATACTGCCCACTCGTTGATCCTGCGGTGGCGGAGAAGAAGCTCCTCCGGGACAGTCTCCAGCAATGCCAGGAGCTCACGACGCACTCTCTCCAGCCGAGCTTGAACAGCCGACAGCGGCCGGTCCCGATCCGCCTCGTAGTGCCTGGCGTTGAAACTCTCGATGGTGTAGCCCAGCTCGACCTCTTCACCCTCGACAAGGCGGGGCAAGACCCTCAACGTTTCCTCCATCCAGGCCGCCAGGTGCGCCAGGACATCCTTCAGCGACCAATGGCCGGCCACGCCCGGTTGCAGCATCATATCCGGTGGGATGTCAGCCACGGCCGCATTCAGTTCCGCCCAGACATCCCCTTCACATTGCAGAAACGCCGCCCTGTCCTTTATTCTTCGCTTGGTCATATTCTCCTCTCATCCTCCCTGTCTACGTGACAAAGCTCTCGTCTATTCGCCGCACATAGGCTTCAGCCACGGCCACCGTCTGCTCCAATGTTTGCTCGTCAACGACCCCCAGATCGTCCCGGGGCGAATGGATGTGGCGCAGCTCCAGTTGATTGGCGTCGGGAATGCGCAGCAACCAGGCCAGAAGGCGGGCCGTCGGCGAGAGAGGCTTGTAGTTCTCGCGGATGAAGGACACCGAGCGCCTGTAGCCTCGGTCCACCCACTCGGCGTGGTCGGAACTGCCGCCGGAGATGATGGATTCCCACGACCTGACATGGGCCACGCCCAGCTCATCGCAGATCTCCTCCAGCATGGCCATCGTGGTCGGATCGGTGCGCCGGCGGAAGACCACTCCCTGGCCAGTGTGAATGGTCAAGCGGTCGCCCACGCCCACGCAATCGGCATTGACGATGTAGGTCACCTCCTTGTCCAGTCTGACGTCGAACTCCCGCACGAACTGTCGCGAGCCGAAGAGGCCCCGCTCTTCCGCTCCCCAGAAGGCGAAGAAGACTTCCGCGTTCTCCAGCGGCTTCTCCTTCAGCCGTCGGGCCAACTCCAACAGCAGGGCCGTGCCTGAGCCGTTGTCGTCGGCACCAGGGCTGTCGGCTTTGGGGCGCAGCATGGTATCCAAGATGAACAGCAGTTGCAGGAGCATAATGGGGGCCAGGACGGTCAGGACCACCCAGAAGCCGACGTTGCGCCAGAAATCGCCCATGGCCCGGTAGACTCCCTGGCCGAAGCCGAGAAAGCGGGCCCCGGCCCAGACCATCCCCCAGGCGACCATATAAACGATAAAGGCCATCATGGTCAGGCTGACCAGGGGGCCGATGACACGCAGGGTGTCCAGGATCTTCATCACCCAGTCGGGCATGCTGCGCGGCGTGTCGTAGTGGCCACAGATAATAAATGTTGGCCTCTTGTTGGAATCGTTCACGTACTGGGAGAAGGGACGTCTCAGCCCAGCCAGGACGTTGTGGCTCTCGGCACGGGCCAGGCGCAGGTCCACCTTCTTGTGCACGCGGGCGAAGTAGAACAGTTGCAGGAGTATGGCTCCGGCGACGAGCCAGGGGTGGACGGTGCGGCTCAGCCACAGGCCGGCCAGGATGTAGATCATGCTGGCCAACTGGATGGCTCGGCTCACGTTCTCGCTGCGGATGAAGCGGAAGGAGCGAAGCTCGACCGCCAGGCCCATGTCCTGGCACCGTTTGCGGAGCCACTCCTGGGCTCGCTTCTCGCCCTCGGTGCCGGCCCGGCGCGGGCCAACCTCGGTCTGCAGTGTCCTGAGGAACTCGATGACTGCCATTTATTCCTCCCGTTGTGAGTTTTGCCTAGATTGGAGGCCAGGGGGTGGTGCGGCGATGAGGATCGGGTTCAGGGAAAGTAGCGGTCTCGATAAGCCGGTCTAAACGCTGCTTGAGAGCGACCAGCTCCTCCATGGTCAAAAGGTTGGCCAGGGCTTCCAGCAGTGGGTCCCGCCCGGAGAGGCGAGCTCGCAGGCTCTTCAGGTCCTGCAGCATCTCCTCCGGAATGGGCTGCCCGGCAAAATCCCAGATCACGGTGCGCAGCTTGGGGACAGCGTGGAAGGTGACCCCGTGATCAACGGCCCAGATGCGCCCATCCTTCCCCCTCAGACAGTGGCCACCCTTACGGTCGGCATTGTTGACAACGCAGTCAAAGGCGGCGATGCGCTGAAGCTCCTGAACATGCTCGTCCCGAAAGGTGAAGTAGTGGGCCTCAGCCTCCGCGTCAATGAAAAGCTGCACGGCACCCAGGCCCTGGGGTCCCTGGCGGAGGACTGTGGGAGGAACGAGGGACCAGCCCAGGGCCTCGCTGATGAGGTAAGCGGCATACTCCCGCAGACAAAGGGTGCCCTGCGGGAAATCCCAGAGCGGCCTTTCGCCACGACGAGGTTTGTAGATAGCCAGGCAGCTCAGCGAGCCGTCATCAACCGTCACCAGAAAGGTGTAGTTGGAGCTCCAGGGCACCAGCCCGTGGGCATCTATCTCTCCCCCTACCAGGAGGGAGAGAATGCGCTTCACCTCAATCCCCGGCGGGGTTTCCTTCAACACTGTTGAGTTATCCATCAGACGTAATCGTGCTCCGCACGTCTGTCCCCGTTCCTCTTGGGACAGAAGTGGCCTCTGGGGTCCAGAGGGCGATGACAGAGGATACAAAGTGGGCGACCAGCGGCAACCACCTCTTTGGCCCGACGACTCAGGGCCCTCATCTGAGCACGTGTAGCCCAGAAGCGGGCCACAGATGGTGTCTTCCCCTCCTCTTCCTCAGGGATCAACTCCTGGGCGGCTACGATCAGACGATCTTCTTCCTCGTCGTAGCCCAGGCCGAGTCGACCAACCCGGAACTGCGGTTCAACAGGGAGTAACAATCCCATATCCACGTCGAGGATCTCCTCCTGGCGAGGATACTCCTTATCCAACTCCTCCAGCAGTTCATCCACAGCCATAGCCAGTGCCTGGGCATGCTCTTTCTCAATGACAAGGGACACCACAGTACGCTTCTGACTGGCCTGGAGGTAGAAGGTTCGTTGACCGGGTGAGCCAATTGTGCCAATGGTGATAAAGCTTACAGGGTTAAGATTGATAGATTGAGCCATGAGAAAGCGTTCCTTCGCTCCAAACTGTTGATTGAACCTGGGAGAAGGCTAGCTCCTTCCCAGGGAGAGGGCAAGCCCCTCCCCTACGATTTTGGGGGGATGTGGCTGGTATCATTTAGGCTGAGAAGACGCGGACCCATCTCGCCAAATCCTAGAATGGTCAGGGAGGCGGGGCTGATGGCCAGGCGCTGAAAGAGGTCCAGGTGCAAGCCGACATAGTGGGCTACAACCACCTTGATCACATCCCCATGGGAGACTACGGCCACTGTGCCCTCGGGGTGAGCCTGGCG
The DNA here is from genome assembly GCA_046760185.1 of Anaerolineae bacterium. GTDB lineage: Bacteria > Chloroflexota > Anaerolineae > JBHIDP01 > JBHIDP01 > JBHIDP01. Next base: position 3,366 of record JBHIDP010000151.1, on the reverse strand, counting down.
GATGGCTTCAATCTCCGCTACAGCTCGGGCCTGCACCTCAGTCACTGTTTCGCCCCCGGGAAAACGAGTGCCGCTGGGGTAGGTCAGGATAGCCGGCCACAGGTCAGTTTTCTTCAGGTCCTCCAAAGCCTGCCCGGTCCACTCTCCGAAGCGCACCTCCCCGACACCTTCCCGCCCTTGCACGGTCAGGCCCTGAGCGGCAGCGATGATCTCCGCTGTCTCCACCGCCCGTTCCAGGGGACTGGTGTAGATGGCCTCGATCTCAAGGGAGGCGAGGCGTTGGGCCAGAGCCTCCGCCTGTTGGCGCCCTTCATCGTTCAGGTGGACGTTGGGAGTCCAGCCAGGTAACCGTTCCCCCACCCAGTCATTGAGAGCATGACGGATGAGCAGCAGTTTGGTCATTTTCACTTGCAACTCCGATCACATCACATTGTCTTCTATCGAGGTAGAATGGCACGACCAATTGTCAACTCAGGCGGGGAGGATGATAACGTGCACCTCCTTGGGGCCATGGACGCCAATGGTCAGGGTCTGCTCGATGTCCGCCGTTCGACTGGGTCCGGTGACGAAGGTCAAGCAGCTAGGCATTTGGAGACGGTCATCAGCAGCAAACCTGCTCTTAAGCACGGCTATGAGGCTTTCGAAGGTAGGCAGGATACTGTCCTCCCTCATGACGGCCACATGCACTGGGGGAAGGAGGCTGACCAGACGAGCCTGGCCTTCGTCGCTCACCAGCACCAGGGTGCCCGTCTCTGCCACAGCGTAATCTACGCCCGTCAGTCCCATGTCAGCCTGAGCCAGCAGCTCCCGCAGCCGCTTCCTGGCCGCTCCTTCGCCTGAATGGCCAGCCGCTTTCATACCCTCCAGGGTCGCCTCCACAAGCTGCATACTCCTCGCAGTCAAGGCATCCTCTAGGCCCAGAAGAGCCAGATCGGCCGACTGGGAGCGCACCACCAGCCTGACCTCATGGCGTCGGGCCAGCTCCAGCACGTAGCGCCGGGCGTCATCAAGGTCTGCTGCCTGGTATACCTGACCCCCAACCGCTGTCAGTTCGGCCACGAACCGGCTCAGAGATTGCGGTGCGGCCCTATTCTCGGTCGTTCCGGCAAGCGCGTCCATTCACAGTTCCTCCCACCGTTCCCAAAAAGGTTTAGCGGCCAAGGGTGGGAAGTCTCGATAAGCAGTCCAGCGGGAGAGGGGAAAAGGCAGGCCGGATATCCGCCCCTGACGGAGGAAGAGCCTTTGCAGCACAGAGGTCAATCTGGCAACTGCTCGATAGAGGGTGTGATGGGTCAGAACCAGGTTGAGCAGCTTGAAGGTCGTCCTCTCCAGCCACGGCATCTTCCTCTCCGCAACCACCTGACCCCGGAGGTTGAGCAGCATGCGGGGGATATCCACCCTGACCGGGCAAACTTCCAAACAAGCCCTACACAGGCTAGAGACATGGGCCAGGTCCCGGGCCAACTCTGTACCGCAGTAGAGCGGAGTCAGGACCGAACCAATGGGCCCCGAGTAGACCCAGCCATAGGCATGACCACCGATTTTTCCATAGACGGGGCAGATGTTGAGACAGGCCCCACAGCGGATGCAGTGCAATGCTTCACCGAGTTCTCCACCTCGGACCCGGCTGCGACCATTGTCCAGGATGATGAGATGCAGTTCCTGGGGGCCGTCAACCTCCTGGAACCGCCGCGGCCCGGTGATAAAAGATACGTACCCGCTGACCTTCTGACCAGTGGCGCTGCGAGGCAGAAGCTTGAGCAGTAGGAACGTCTCCTCCAAGGTAGGCACCACCTTCTCCATGCCCATCACGGCCACGTGCACCGGCGGCAGACTGGTGACCAGGCGACCGTTCCCCTCGTTGGTGACGATAACCAAGGTGCCGCTCTCCGCTACGGCAAAGTTGACGCCCGAAATGCCCATGTCGGCGGAGATGAACCGCCGTCGTAGCTCCCGCCTGGCAACGGCCGTCAGCACCTCGATCTCGGCCGGGACCTCCTCCCCCACCTCACGCGAGAAAAGCTCGGCCACCTGGTGGCGTGTCTTGTGCAAGGCAGGGCCAACGATGTGAGAAGGTCTCTCACGGGCCAACTGGATGATCCACTCCCCCAGGTCTGTCTCCACAACCTCTATGCCTGCTCTCTCCAGGGCTGGATTGAGTTCGATCTCCTCGCAGGTCATGGACTTGGATTTGACCACCAACCTTACCCCTCGCTGGCGGGCCAATTCCACCACCTGACGACAGGCCTCTTCAGCATCCTCAGCCCGATGTACCACGCCACCGCTAGCGGTTACTGTCTCAGTCAGGCGCTCCAGGTGCTCATCCAGGTCTTGCATGGTCCGCCTGCGGATCTCCTGAGCCTGCTCCTTCAGTTCAGCCACATTAGGCAACTCAGCGAGGGCATGCTCCATCTTGGTGGTCATGTGCGCGATGGCGAAGTCCAGGGCTGCCTGCAACTGCTGATCCTGTAGAGCCCCCCGCACCCGGTCGGCAAATCCCTCCCTCAGAACGCTCATCTACCCCTCACCTCGGGCCAGCAGTTGGGCCACATGCATTGTCTCCACCTGCCTCCCTTTACGCTGCAAGGCACCCCCGATATGCATCAAGCATCCGGCATCAGCGGCCACCAGTATGTCGGCTCCGGTAGCCAGGACGCGCTCGACCTTCTCTTCCAGGATGGCCTGGGAGATTTCGGGGAATCGGACGGCGAAGCTTCCCCCAAAGCCACAGCACCGGTCCGATTTGGCCATCTCCACCAGTTCCAGTCCCTTGACAGCCCTCAACAGCGCTCTTGGCTCCTGGACAACCCCCAAGCCACGGCGCAGGTGACAGGAGTCGTGATAGGTGACCAGCCTGTGGTAGACGGCCCCCACGTCGCTGACCCCCAACACCTTCACCAGAAACTCTGTGAACTCGTAGACCTTGCCGCTCAGAGCCCTGGCCCTGGCGTGCATGGCCGGGTCATCAGCCAGAAGGCGAGGATATTCGTGCCGGACCATGTGGGTGCAGGAGCCGGAGGGAGCGACAACGTAGTCAGCTCCCTCAAAGATAGTGATGAACCGCCGCGCCAGTTGGGCCGCCTCTTGGCGGTAGCCGCTGTTAAAAGCCGGCTGTCCACAGCAGGTCTGTTGGGACGGGAAATCAACTTTGATCCCGAGACGCCGTAACACCTGCACAACCCCTTCTCCTATCTCAGGGTAGAAAAGGTCGGTCAGGCAGGTGACGAACAGGGAAACCCTGAGCCCCTCAAAAGTGGCGGGAGATGGGTCCTCTCTCAATCTTTCCATATCATCTCTTCCTTCCGACGTGGTAGGGAGTAGCCCCTACAGTATTCTATCGTAGTTCAACCTACTTTGTCAACATCC
>JBHIDP010000150.1:0-6804 GCA_046760185.1 Anaerolineae bacterium | reverse complement strand
AAGATGTGTCGGGCGAGGATCAGAAGAGGAAAGGAGTACCATCCATGCCCACCATAACTCTACAACCGCCGTATGCGGAAACGGTTTGACAGCCAACCGGTCTTGCTGCGACGCGTGGAGAGTGAGCCGGAACGCGTATTGGTCTTTCGCAGCCCACGATTTGAGCGAGGCCAGCCATGAGTTACCAATACCTTCTCGGTGTGTTCAGCGTTCGTCGGTGGGTTCAGTGGTCCCAAGTGCTCGGTGGCGGTGAGAATAGTGAACGTGCTGTGTCAGCCCCTGACGGGTAGCGTCAGGGAGAAAAGGAGTGGTTTGGGGTCTTGAATGCACAAAGGAGATAGTGATGAGTTCAACAGCTTTTAGACAAGAGATTCACCAAATAGTGGATAAACTCCCCACCGAGATCCTGCCAGAACTGGTGGACTTCCTCGATTTTCTGCGCTTCAGGGCCACTCGGGAAACGGTTGGTCCCCGGGTGAAGGAGGCGATACGCCTGTACATGGCACAGGAGATCAGCCTCGGTCGGGCAGCGGAGTTGGCGGGGATGAACTACTTTCTCTTCGAGGAACTGCTGCGCAGGCAGAGGGTTTCGGCCATAGAGCCTGAGGTGACGGATGAGGCGAGGGAGGCTGCGCAGCGAGAGATTGCCGATGAAGTCCTGGCCTGAACCAGACCGTCGGGCAGTTCTCCTCGATGCGAATGTGCTCTCGCGTCTGGCGCGCGTGCATAAACCGATGTCCTTCTCCAAGTCTTTCCCGATGGATGCTATCTGGCCCCGGCAGTCTACCACGAAATCGAGGCTGGTGTGGAAGCGGGCGTGGCGTACCTCGAAGCGGTGATAGCCCTGGTGAGGGGAGAGGAATTGCAGATTCTTGGCATTGTGGAAGAGAAACCTGTTCTTGCAACCCTGTTTGGAGGAATGAACCATGAGCGCAAGAGTGGCTGAATTGACGGTGGACGAATTCAAGCAGATCATCGAAGAGGTGGTGGAAAGAAAGCTATCAGAGATGCTGGGTGACCCGGACGAGGGGTTGGAGTTGCGCCCTGAATTTGAGCAGCGGCTACGGCGCTCATTAGCCTATGTGGCGGCCGGTGGCAAGACGCTCTCGTTGGAAGAACTCACTGCTCGTCTCGAAGCGGAGTAGTCTGCCGTGTATCGGCTCGCTTTTATCCCCGAGGTTGAAGATGACCTCAAGCGGCTGGACAAGCCCATCCGCCAGCGTGTTCTTCGCAAGACGCAATGGTTGGCGGAACACGCTGATGAGCTACCGCACGAACCTTTGAGCAGGCAGTGGGCAGGAATGTACAAGCTCCGAGTGGGCGACTGCCGGGTTGTGTACGACCTCGACCATGATCAGAAAGTGCTCACGGTTCACGCCATTGGCCACCGGCGCGAAGTGTACAAAACGCGGTAGGCCGTGTCCAGGTTACCGACCAGGGCGAGGCCATCGAAGGCTAGCGGCAGACCGGGGCTGCGGTTGGCTAACTGAAGGGAGGATCACTGAAGCACTGAGGGTATGAGTGCACTGAGTCAGTGCTTTCAGTGTTCATCAACGGGCTCAGTGGTTCCAACGGTGCCCGATGGTGGTGAAGATCGTGAACGTGCTGTGTCAGCCCCTGACGGGTAGCGTCAGGGAGATGAGGAATGGTTTGGGGTATTGAACGCAGAGTGAAAATAAATCAGGAGGTGCTTGATGAAAGTCTATGACTTCAAAGTCCTTCTCGAACCCGATGAAGAGGCAGGAGGCTACGTGGTTTCCTGCCCCGCCCTGCCCGGTTGCTACACCCAGGGCGACACAATTGACGAGGCGTTGGAGAACATCAAGGAGGCTATTCTATTGTGCCTGGAAGACATGCAGGCTCAGAATCAGCCTATCCCTGACACATCCAGAACCCTGATTGGCAGCGTGGCGGTGACCGTATGAACCCCAAACTGCCGGTAGTGTCGGGGCGTCAGGTGGTCAGAGCCTTGGAGCGTGTTGGCTATCGGGTCGTTCGGCAAAGGGGAAGTCACATTCGCCTCCGTGACGAAACCAACCCGGATCACCTTCACCACCCACCATCCCGAACCCAACGATCCAGCCCTGCCGCCGGAGACGCAGAACATCCTGCGCCACATCCGGCGGGTCGAGTGGCTGCGGCCCACAGGAGGGAAAATATCATGATTGACGACTACACCAAAACGATGGAATTGATGCGCAAGATGGAAGCCGAGCTCCCCATCCCGGCTCGTCTGACCGGCGCGGTCGTCCGGTCGCTGCGGAAGAAAGGCCTCAAAATCGCCCGCAACCAGGAATTACAGATCAAGCGCCTGTTTTACCACGGCGACGAAGGTGGGATTGTGTGCGACGTGACGCCGTCGCCAGACGCCAAGGAGGCACTCGTCGTTTCCATCACCCACCTGCGGGTTGATCCTCGCCACCCGCTGGCACAGGAGATTCGCGCTTATCAGAGGGAACGGACCAGAAGAATCGCGCAATCAGGAGGGGCGAGCAGGATTTCTCAGTTTACGATTCGCCCGCGCAAGAAACGGAGGCACTGATGCGTAGGCTGCCGTCGGCCAGCAGGCCGAGTACCTACCACTGACAAGGGGGGAAAGAGGGGCTATAGGGGGCTTTGGCGGCTATCTGGGTGGCGGTTCGATCTCGGTGAGGGGAATGGTCGCCAGGCGAAGGCGTACCGGCCTGGCGATGGCCCGGCTCAGTTGGTCGCTCAACTGCCTGGCCGTGGCCTCCGTGATGGGCTGCTGTGCGTAGACGGTGGCCGTCACCTCCACCTGGCCGCCGCGATCCTCAAATTCGAAGCTCACCAACTCCACGTCGGGCATCGTCTCCAACTGGTACGTCAAAGCCTGCCCGATCGCCTGCCGGGTCCGTGAGGTGCTGACCGATTGGACGAACACTGCCGCCAGAGGGATGGTGATCAGCACAAGCAGCACCACTGTGGTCACCAGCCCCACCCGCAGGCGAGCCTCTCGTTCGCCACGACGGGCCGGCCGGAATCCCAGCAAGAGCAGTATCACCGACCCGGCCAGGGCGATGGCGGTGAGGTTCGTGGTGAACAGCAACCCGCTGCCGCCAGCGATGCCGATATCCCCCATAGCCAGCCCAACCCCAACCGTACACAGGGGTGGCACCAGTGCAGCAGCGATGGCTACGCCGGGGAGCGACGTCGCCACATCTTTGCGGGCCATAGCGTACGCGCCAGCCGCTCCAGAGGCCAGAGCCACGGCCAGGTCGAAGAGATTGGGACGGATGCGCGCCGCGATCTCAGGGGTGAAAGTCCACAGTGGGGAGGCCGCTGTCAGGAGAACGGCTACTCCGATGGCCAGGGCAATACCTTTCAGAGCCGATTCAACCGCCAGACGCAACAGCCGCACGTCACCCTGAACGATGGCCAGACTCAAGGCCAGGATCGGGGTGAACAAGGGCGCCACCAGCATAGCGCCGATGATCACGGCCGCGCTGTTTTGCAGCAGTCCAAAAGTAGCGATGATGGCCGATAATCCCATCATCACGAAGAAGTCCACATCTGGGCGAGCGCCACGCCGTACTTCCCTGTAGACCTCAATCTGCTCCTCGCGGCTGAGGTCTGGCGTGGCTGCGTCCAGCGCGTCCCACGTGCGCTGGAGCCAGAAGCGAGGTAGGCCGCCATAGCGCTTGGCCATAACCACAGGCGTTGGGCAGGCACGGGCCACCTGCTCTGGCAGACTGCCGAACAGCACCTGGTCAATCAGGCTCTCCTCAGAAGCACCGATCAGTACCATGTCGTACTCTGCGCCCGTCTCAGCGATGCCGTCCACCACACTTTCGGCGGTGATCACCCGACTCTCGATGGGGATTTCCTCCAACGCCCTTGTCTGCCCATTCAGGCCGGGCAGCTTGGCTGCCTGCCGCTGCATAGCGGCGATGCTCTGCTGAATGCGTTCTCGTCCCTCGGCCATCTCTTCGGGTGACGCCCCCGGCTCGGTGACGTAGACGGCGGTGATGGTGGCCTCGTATTCCCGGGCCAAGGATAGAGCAATAGAGATAGCTAGGGGAGCATGGGGACCACCGGCCGTGGGGACCAGGATACGGGAGATGGGGCGTTCCGCTTCGCCAGCAGCATCATGATAGGCCACCACTGCCACATCGCACGGTGCCCGGCGGACCACAGGATCCAGAACGCGGCTCATCCTGGTTCCTGGGGATACCGCTACCACCGACCAGGACATCAGAATCAGGTCGCAGTTCTCTTCGGCAGCGGAGTCGAGGATCCCTTCAGGAACGCTGCGCGCTAGGCGGGTGATAGGAAACATGGATACCCCGGTGTCCGCGCCCAGGCGGGTGGACCACTGGAACAGCGTGTTGCGCTCCCGGGCGATACGCCGGCCCTCCTCAATGGCCAGTGGGTCAGCCATGGTGATGACTTGCAGGGGAACGACCTCGCCATCCAGTTGGTGGGCCAGGGCGGCCGCCAGGCGCAGGACCAGGTGACGCTCTTGCCCCGGGCCGAGGGGGACCAGGATGCGGCACGCGCCCTCCCGTTTCTCCGGCCGCCGACCCCAGCCGAAGACCACCACCCCTTCCTGAGCGGCCACCTGGCGGCGTCGTGCGTACGTCAGGTAAGCCACCATGCCAAGCAAGAGCCACAGGCCACCTCCCAGTAGCCCCAGGGGCCGAAGGGCCGATAGCAATGCCACATTCAGAGCGATGGCCACAGCCGGGACCAGGGGATAGAAGGGTATGACGAAGGGGCGCTGGCGCTCGGGTTCGGTACGGTGGCTGTGGATGTAGGCGGCGTTCAGCAGAGTCATCGTTACCAGGAACAGGCTGGCAGCCAGGTCAATCAGCCACCAGATCGGCCCCCAGATGATCAGAGGAACCGTGGCCACGGCCAGCGTGCCGAAGAGCAATGGGGGCATGAGAAATGGTCCTCGCACCCGCCGCAGGTCGCCGGGCAGGGCACCGTCACGGCTGAGGGCGTACATCTGACGCGCGGCCGCCATCAGGCAACCGTTGGTGGCCAACACCAGCGCCAAGAGGGCCAGGATGCCGACCATCCAATCGGGCAGGAAGCTGGCTGTAGCCAGAACGCTAACCAGTCCCGTCTCCACCAGCGAGGTAGAAGGACTCAGTCCAGCAGTCACCAGCACCGTTACAGCGAAAGCCAGGCTGCCGATGAGTAACGTAGCCAGCAGCGCCGGCGGCAGGTGCTGGCCCGGCTCACGGATCTGGCGCCGTGAGGCCAGCAGTGCTTCCAAAGCGATGTAGCCAGCGGTCAGCCAGGCTACCGATCGCACCAAGTCCCCCAAATCGAGGGGCGGCGCCGACCGGTACAACTGGGGATCCAGGCGGGGCACCGTGCTCAGCACTACGACGGCCAGAGCCATCAGCAGGATGACCATCAGGGGCCAGAGCAGGGGGCGCCGGGGCAGGACCTGGAACAGTTGGACCAGGATTAGGACACCAAACAGCACCAGAGCGACGTAGGCCACAGGCACCTGGACGGTGGGGTCCAGGAACAGGAGATGGCTGGCCGTGGCCCGGGCCAGAGCCGCACCCAAGGCCACGCTACCAGCCAGGATGCTCCACCCGGCCAGAAACGCGCCCGGGCCTCCCAACGTCTCCTGGATCAGAACGTAGGTGCCGCCGCGCCGCCCGCTACCAGCCAGGAGCTCCAGTACGTTCAACAACGTGAGCCCGAGGACGATGGCAGCCAGCATGCTGGCCAGGGCCGCCCGTGGGCCGACCAGAGGCATGATTGGGCCAGCTAGCAGGAACAGGAGGGCAGCCATGAGGGCCAGCCCGCCAGCGGCCACCTGCCCTGTGGTCGTCAGTTGCCGGCCCAGGCGGAGTTCACCCAGGAACTCGTCCGTGTTAGCAGTCATCTCGCCTCCATGAGGTTAACGTCACAGGCGGGAACAAATTCCTTCACTGATTACCTCCCCACGAGAAGGGAGAAAGTCTTCCCTCTCGCAGGGCCTCCTTCACCAAGAGGTTGGGCAGACGGGCGTCAACCGAGACTAGCCTCTCCCCGAGGTCCACCAGCACCAGATCACAGGCCGTCTTGCGGCCCGGAGCGGTGACTGGCCTGAGAAGCAGCCGTTGTCCGGACTTCAACAGCTCCCCCAGACGCCCCGAATTGGGCAGGTAGGCCCAGACACGCCTTCCCTCCACCTCCACCGTAGCCCGGAACCTGTTGTCCCGCGCCAGGAAAACTGCCTCCACCAGCTTGGCTTTGAGCTCCACTCTTCCGGCTACTCCTCCAGTTTCTCGAATTCGTATTGTAATATGGAACTGGGTCATTGGCAAGAACAGGTAGCCAGAAACAGGGCCCTAAAGAATTGGCTGATCATTTGGCCTGCCAATTGGCTGTTGACAACCCCCCGTTGCCCTGGTAGAATATCTATTGGCCTGATCCATTAGCTTAGGAGGGCAGCCATGTTGAAGAGCCTGAACAGGGAAAGCGACGAGCCGCTCTATCTCCAAATCAGGAACCAGATCCGCGACCTGATCCTCTCCGGTGATCTGCCAGCGGGCGGGCGCCTGCCGCCGGAACGTGAGTTGGCCGCCTCCCTGGGGGTCAACCGCACGACGGTGTCGAATGCCTACCATGAGTTGGCTGCGGACGGCCTGGTAGAGGGTCAGGTCGGGCGGGGAACGATCGTATGCCCCCTACCGAGCACCAACAGGTTAGGTCAGGAGGATCTTCTGCCTCAGCCCTTGCCCTGGAGCGAGTACTTCGCTGCTGTCAGCCAGCAGGTCCGCGACCCGCTGATCCGCGAACTGGTGGCCCTCTGCGCCCGGGAAGACGTGATCTCGC
>JBHIDP010000149.1:0-6850 GCA_046760185.1 Anaerolineae bacterium | reverse complement strand
TAAGGAGAAGGTATGGAGAAATTGATTATCGAGGGGGGACATCCCCTCCAAGGGACTATCGCTCCCAGCGGCAGCAAGAATGCTGCGCTCCCCATCCTGGCCGCCACCCTGCTAACCGACCAGAGGGTAGTGCTCAGGAACGTGCCCTTCATCAAGGATGTGGAAACCATGCTCTCCATCCTGGCCGACCTGGGAGTGGAGGTAAGCCAACTGGGGGAACGGGAATGGGCCATTCAGGCCAAGGAGGTGAGGAAGAGGGAGGTGGATTATGAGCTGTGCCGCCTGATTCGAGCCTCGATCCTGGTGGCTGGTCCTATGCTGGGCCGCTGCGGGGCTGTTCAGTTACCACCACCCGGCGGGGACGTAATTGGCCGCCGCCGGGTTGATACCCATTTGACCGCTCTGAGGGCCCTCAATGCGGATATAAAGGTGGAAGCCGGTGTCTACAGAATGACCGCTTCCAGGCTTCGGGGTCAGGAGATTTTCCTGGACGAGGCCAGCGTGACGGCGACCGAGAATGCAATTATGGCTGCTGTTCTGGCAAAGGGTACGACCGTCATCCGCAATGCTGCCTCGGAGCCGCATGTGCAGGACCTGGCCTATTTCCTTAACAAGTTAGGAGCCAACATCTCGGGCATTGGTAGTAACACCTTGATCATCCAAGGGGTGGATAGACTGGGCGGTGGGGAACATGAGATTGTAAGCGATCATGTGGAGGTGGGCAGTTTCATTGGTCTGGCGGCTGTGACCGAGGGTCGCGTGGTCATCGAGAATACCATCCCCGATCATCTACGGATGATCTGCTTGATCTTTGCCCGCCTGGGGGTGGAGGTGGAGATAAGGGGACGAGATGTGATCGTGCCGGCCAAACAGGACCTGCATGTGGTGACCGATGTGCACCAGGCCATCCCCAAAATTGACGATGCCCCTTGGCCCGGTTTCCCCGCTGACCTGATGAGCATCGCCACTGTGGTAGCTACCCAGGCGAAGGGTACCGTTTTGATCCACGAGAAGATGTTCGAGAGTCGCCTCTACTTTGTGGATAAGCTCATCAGCATGGGAGCCCGGATCATCCTCTGTGACCCCCACCGGGCTGTGGTGGTGGGACCGGCCCAGCTTCATGGGGAGAGGCTGGAGAGCCCTGACATACGGGCGGGGATGGCCCTCCTCATCGCCAGTCTGTGCGCCAAGGGGGAGAGTATTATCCATAACGTCGGTCAGATTGACCGTGGTTATGAGCGTATTGAGAAACGCCTGCAAGCTCTGGGAGCCCGCATAGAACGGCAGACCGATTCTTGATTTGTTGATGGAGGAACACGACTTATGTCCAAGGCAACACCTTTAATCAGTTTGGCTCTGGCCGACGACAGGGCCGATGTCTACTTTTCCCGCACGCAGATCGTCCTCAAGAAAGAGGGCTTAGACTCTGTAGTGACCATGGAGGTCTTTCCTGCTCGCAGGGGAGTGCTGTGCGGCATGAAGGAGGTACTTCAACTCCTGGCCTCTGTCCTGCCCGAGACAGGGGAGGTCTGGGCCCTGGAGGAGGGAGAGGGGATGGAGGCCAAGGAGGTGGTGCTGCGTATCAGAGCGCCCTATTCCTCCTTTGGGCTGTATGAGACGGCCCTCCTGGGGACACTGGCCCATGAGAGCGGCTGGGCCACGGCTGCGCGGGAGATTGTGCAGGCGGCCGGTGGTATTCCGGTGGTCAGCTTTGGGGCCCGCCACGTGCACCCTGACGTCTCAGCGCGGATGGAATATGCGGCCGTGGTTGGCGGGTGTGTAGGTTGCGCCACCCCGGCTGGGGCCAAGCTGGCTGACCTCTCTCCGACCGGGACTATTCCCCATGCCATGATCCTCATCTTTGGGGACACCGTGGAAGCTACTCTGGCCTTCGATCGGCACATGCCGCCGGAGGTCAACCGCATCGCTTTGGTGGATACCTTCAAGGACGAAGCGGAGGAGAGCCTGCGCGTGGCAGAAGCACTGGGTGACAGGCTTTGGGGGGTGCGCCTGGATACCCCGGCCGAGCGGGGACGCGTTACGCCCGACCTGGTGAAGGAAGTACGAGCCCGATTGGACCAGGCTGGCTATGGCTCGGTCAAGATCTTTGTTAGCGGCGGGCTGACCCTGGAACGGGTCAAGCAGTTCGTGGCCGAGGGGGCTCCCGTTGATGGCCTTGGGGTGGGGAGTGCCATCAGCAGCGCGCCACCCATTGACTTCACGGGCGACCTGAAAGAGGTGGGGGGACGACCCCTGGCCAAACGAGGCCGGATACCGGGCGTTACCTCCAACCCCCGTCTGCGAAAAGTTAAGCTATAGGCATAGAGGATCTCTGGTCTATTCCTTCTCCGGTTGGCGCAGGATGATCTTCATGATCGAATCCAGCAGTTCGAAGGCGAACTCGTGTCTAAACCCGGCCAGGGTTGCCAGCAGTGCCGGGAACTGATTGATGGCGAAGTTGGTCGCAGCCGTGGCCTGCCCTTGGCTTACGGCCTGAAGCTGTTCAGCCTGTCCCAGGGTGAGGAAGCCGGTAGCGATGATCAGGAAGACGATACTGCCCATGATGATCCCCATCAGTGGTTTGACGATGTAGGATAGGTTGAACTGAGGATCAAAGTCCTGTTTGATGGAGACGTGCCAGTAGAGGCTGTACAGAGCCCCAACCACACCTCCAATGCCGCCCCAGATGAGCGTCTGCCAGGGAAGGAAGAGTTTGGTCATGGAGTCCACAGCGTCAAGACCGGCCTGGAAGGCGACGAACCTGGCCAGCCGGGCGTCGAAAATAAGAGCGCCCAGCAGGAGGAGGAAGATCCCAAGCTCGTAGAGGAGGAGGGAGAACCCGTGTTTGGTTCCCCATCTACGAACATTCTCGGCTCGATCCAGGATGGCACGGGCCATACCAGCGTTATATTCCGCCGTATCGAAATCCCACGGTCTCATTAGCAAGGTGTCTCGTGCCTTCTGAAGGCGCTGGAAAGCCTCATCAGTCGCTCTCTGACTGGCTCCCAGGCCGACCACCGCCCTCTCGTATAACTTATCAATCTCCTTGGCCAGGTCCTCAAACCTTTTCTGACCGATGCGTTCCTGAATTTGCCTCTTTTCCTCCTCAGTTAGTTCCCTTTCCTCCACCGCTGGTGGTGGCGCAGTCGTGGGAACGGAGGGGACCGTCGGAACCAGGGGGCCAAAGGCCGGCCCTGTCGGGACAGGAGCTTGAGTCAGGATGCCTCCCAGGCGTAGCTGGGGAACCGGTATCGGCTCTTCTACGGGGGGAGGCTCAGGCGGTGGTAGCTCGGGGGCTGGCGGGGCCTCCTCAGGGGGTGGGGTAACGACCGCCGGAGGTGGGGCTACTTCTTCCGGAGGGCGTTCTACTGTGGGAGGCGGGGCCGCTGGTGCTGGCGGGGCAGCCGCCGGTGGCTCCTCCACTGCTGGTGGCGGAGGAGTAGGTGCTTCGACCTTCTCCTCAGGTGGGGGAGGGGCAGGCGGGGCCACTTTGGTCGGACGTGGGGGCGGAATCTCAGGTGGAGGGGCCGAGGGTGGTCCCTTGGTTGGCTCGGCTATCTCTTCCCTCCCCTCCTCTTCGATCACCCTGGCTGCCTCGATCTCACCGATGACGGTGAAGTCCTCAGGCGACTTCTCGCCGAAGAGAATTTCGGCTCCGCGCCCCTTGATGCTAGCCTTTCTTCTTCTTTTTTTCGCCATTTATGATCACCTCCGCTAGCGTCCGATACGCCTTTGCTCCATCATGCTTGGAAGCATATTCCAGGATAGGCTGATGGACCACAGGTGCCTCGGCAAAACGAATACTGTGCTTGACTACTATGTCAAACACCGCTGGTCCGAAGAATTTCTTCACCTCCTCCAGCACCTCACGGGAGTGAATGGTGCCGGTGTTGTACATGGTACCCAGGATGCCCAGGATCTCCAGCTTGGGATTCAGCTTCGTTTTCACCTTTTCGATGGTGTCCAACAGCACCTTCATTCCCCGCAGGGCCAGATACTCACACTGGAGGGGGATGAGGACTGCGTCGGCGGCGCTGAGGGCATTGATAGCCAGAAGCCCTAGGCTGGGTGGGCAGTCAATGAGGATGTAGTCGTAACGAGGTCGGATCTCTTCCAGGGCCTCTCTAAAGATGTACTCTCGGCCGATGACTGAGATCAATTCAACTTCCGCTGCCGCCAGGTCAATATTGGCCGGCACAACATCCAGGTTTATGCGCACCGGTTCAATGATGTCCGCTAGCTTTACCTGGGAATCCATCAGGACGTTGTAGATCGTATGCTCCATCTCATAGGAGGCCAGTCCCAAACCGGCCGACAGGGCCCCTTGTGGGTCCAGGTCTATCAGGAGGGTCTTCTTTTTCTTCTCGGCCAGGGCTGCCCCCAGGTTTATGGCGGTCGTAGTCTTGCCCACACCGCCTTTCTGATTGGCAATGGCAATGACCCGCGCCATACTTACCTCCTTCTGGTCTAATGGAGCAGGCAATTACGTCAACATTATACCACATACCGTATTATACCACAAAATTGTCAAAAAATCATCTTCGAATGAAAACTGGTTGAAACCTGTGCCCAAGAGGGATTTGACTAAGCCAGTTACACAAGGTATAATAAAAATGATTTGTGAGAGGAGAAAAGGATCGTGCCCAAACGAACTTATCAGCCCAAGAAGCGTAAGCGCCGTCGCACTCATGGTTTCCGCGTTCGGATGAGAACTCCGGGTGGGCGCAGAGTTATTCGGGCCAGACGGCGCAAGGGACGGAAACGTCTGGCGGTTACAACCCACAGGAAGTAACAGCTTCCCTTTCCTGTCTGTGCCAGATTTGGAAGTAACGACTACGCCGTGAAGCGCAAAGAGAGGGTGATCAAGAGCGAGCAGTTTCAACGGATAAGAAAGGAAGGGCGATCCTACGCTGATCATTTGCTGGTGTTGTGTGCTTTGCCCAACAGTTTGGATCACAGTCGCTTCGGTTTCGCCGTAGGGAAGAGGGTAGGAAAAGCGGTAGTTCGCAATCGAATCAAGCGTTTGGTCAGGGAGGCGGTCAGGCTCCAACAGCCTCATATAGCACCGGGCTGGGACCTGGTCTTCATTGCCCGGGCCCGAAGTCACGATGTTAGTTTCTCTCAGATACAAGAGACCGTGGGTCGGCTTCTGCGCCGGGCTCGTTTGATCAATGGCCGGCATGGGGAAAGGGAATGAAGTCAGTAGCTTTAGCTCTTATCAGGTTGTATCAAAAGACCCTCTCCCGGACCTTGCCTCCCTCTTGCCGCTTCAGCCCTTCCTGCTCTCAGTACGGCTATGAAGCTATTGATCGCTATGGGCTGATCAAGGGTGGTTGGATGACCCTAAAGCGGCTCAGCCGCTGCCACCCTTTCAATCCAGGTGGTTACGATCCGGTTAAATGACGGAACAGTTGTGTCGAAGTCAATTATGGCGGAGGTTTAATTTTGGGTCAAGTTTGGGGTAGTTTTGTCCAACTTATCATCACTGCTCTGGTCTCTATCAACGACCTTGTGGGAAGCTATGGACTGGCCATAATCCTCTTTACCTTCCTGGTGCGGTTGATCACCTTGCCTTTAACTCTGCAGCAGATACGTTCCTCCAAGGCCATGCAGGAACTGGCTCCCCAACTGGAGCGCCTGCGGAAGAAGTACAGCAAAAATAAGGACAAACTGGCCCGGGAGCAGATGAAGCTCTATCAGGAGGCTGGGGTTAATCCGGCGGCAGGGTGCTTGCCCATGCTGATCCAGATGCCGGTCTGGATCGCCCTCTACTCAGCTCTGCGCGACATGGCGGCGGGCGATAATCCTATTCTAAAAGAAGGATTTCTGTGGATACCCAGTCTGGCCGAGCCTCACCAGTGGCCTCCCCCTGAGCCGATGTGGGCCTATCTTGTGCTACCGGTCCTGACGGTGATCTCTCAGTACGTGGTGCAGAAGATGATGTCACCGTCCACTGCCGCAGCCAGCGACGATCCCACCCAGTCAGCCATGAACCAGATGATGCTCTTCATGCCCCTCATGTTCGGGTTCTTCGCCGTTCAGGTTCCTTCTGGTCTGGCCCTCTATTGGGTCACCTCCAACATATTCAGTCTCGTTCAACAATATTTCATCACCGGCTGGGGGAGCTTGATCCCCCAAGGGGTGAAAACAAGCGAAGTAGCCAGTGAAACTGGAGCCAAACGAAAACGAAAGCATAAAGGTAAGCGCTAAAACCGTCGAGGAAGCCATCGCTCTAGGTCTGGTCCAATTAGGCCTGGATAGGGATGAAGTAGAGGTAGAAATCCTCAACGAGGGCAGCCGTGGCATCTTTGGCCTGGGCGCGGTGGATGCCCAGGTCAGACTTACGCCCCTGCGCCCTGCTCCGGCCAGATTACCGGATGTGGCCGAGATCGGCTGTGAGGTGTTGACTAAGATCCTCTCCGCCATGGGCATCGAAGCTGAGGTAACGGTCCGGCCACAGAGCGGCCGGGGACGGCAACCGGTTGTTCTGGATATTACGGGGGATGATCTGGGCATACTCATCGGACGGCGGGGTGAAACGTTGCGTGCTCTCCAGTTTATCACCCGCCTGATCGTTGGTCGGCGGACCAGGTCGAGGGCTAACCTGGTTCTGGATGTGGAGCACTACAAGGTACGGCGGGAGAAATCTCTGCAAGACCTGGCCCTGCGGATGGCGGAGAAGGTGCGCCTGGAAGGGAAGCCGATAGCCTTGGAAGCCATGCCGGCCAATGAGCGCCGCATCGTGCACATTGCTTTGCGTGACCATCCGGCCGTGACCACCAAGAGTGTGGGCGAGGGAGAGAGGCGTAAGGTAACCATCATTCCCAAACGGTAGAGAGTTCCCTCTTAG
>JBHIDP010000148.1:0-6882 GCA_046760185.1 Anaerolineae bacterium | reverse complement strand
TCAGGCGTGAGATCAGGTGTGGAATCCGTTCAATCCGCTCCTGCAATCCGTTGACAGCTTTCTTCTACTGTCGCAACAGGTTGCTGGCGATCACAAGGCGTTGGATCTGGGAGGTTCCCTCGTAGATTTCGAGGATGCGTTGATCCCGGTAATAGCGCTCCACGGGATACTCCTTCATGTAGCCGTAGCCACCGTGGATCTGGACGGCCTGGTTGACCACCCGGTGAGCCACCTCTGAAGCGAATAGCTTGGCCATAGAGGACTCCATCGTGAAGCGAGACACACCGGCGTCTATCATGGCTGCTGACCGGTAGACCAGCAGACGGGCGGCCTCGATCTCGGTGGCCATGTCGGCCAGCATGAAGGAGATGGCTTGGTGTTCAACCAAAGGCTTGCCGAAGACCACCCGCTCCCTGGCGTATTGCAGGGAGGCATCCAGAGCAGCCTGAGCCACACCAACTGCCTCCGCTCCTGCCCCCGGACGGGTGTGGTCCAGGGTGCGCAGTGCGATTTTGAACCCCTCACCCTCCTGGCCCAGGAGGTTCTCTCGGGGTACGCGGCAGTCCTGGAGAATAAGCTCTCGCGTGGCGCTGGCCCGGATGCCCATTTTGTTCTCTTTCTTGCCAAAGCTGAAGCCTGGTGTGCCCTTCTCCACGATGAAGGCGCTGATCCCCCTGGTCCCTGCCTCGGGATCGGTCTTGGCAAAGATGGTGTAGAAGTCGGCCACGCCGCCGTTAGTGATGAACGCCTTGTTCCCATTGAGTACATACCCCTCACCATCACGGCGGGCTGTAGTCTTTATGGCCCCCGCGTCCGATCCGGCCTCAGGCTCAGTCAGGCCGAAAGCGGCCAGCATCTCCCCAGAGGCCAGGCGAGGCAGGTATTTCTCCTTTTGCTCTTCGGTACCCGCCAGCATGAGGGGCAGGCTCCCCAGGTAGTGGGCAGCCATGATGGTGCACGTGCTCAGGCAGGCCCGCGAGATTTCTTCCTTGACCAGGATATGTGAGACGTGGTCGGCCCCTCCACCCCCATACTCTTTTGGAAAGGCCATGCCCATGAAACCGCTATCACGCAGCACTCTCACGTGGTTCCAGGGGAACTCCCCCGTCGCGTCAATCTCAGCCGCTCGCGGGGCGAACTCCCTCTGCGCGATCTCGTGGGCCGTCCGCTTGATCATCTGTTGGGTTTCGGTCAGAGCAAATTGCATCTTCAATCCTCACACTTCTAGGCCACGATCCAGGTTCCCGCCTCCCCCCTCAACGCTGCCAAAGCGGTGTCAATGGAGGTGATGATGGCACACTCTCCTCCGCTCTCAATGAAGCAGATGCTGGCTTTAACCTTGGGCCCCATGCTGCCGGGCCGAAAATGACCCTCCTCCATGTAACGTCTGGCTTCGGCTACGGTCATGCGGTCCAGGTCCTGCTGCTGAGGGGTATTAAAGTAGAGAGCCACCTTTGGTACATCGGTCAGGATCAGCAAACAATCAGCATCCACATCGGTCGCCAGCCGCTGTCCAGCCAGGTCTTTGTCAATGACCCCCCTTATCCCTTGCAATCGCCCACCGTCCACCTCGACCACCGGTATGCCTCCACCACCGGAGGCAATGACCACCACTCCAGCCTCCAACAGAGCGCGGATTCCTTCCCGTTCCACTATGCCGATCGGCTCGGGTGAGGGAACGACCTTGCGCCATCCCCGTCCGGAATCCTCAATCCAGGTCTCCCCCTTTTTGATCATAGCCTGCCTGGCCTTTTCCTCGGAGTAGAAGGGACCGATCGGCTTGGTCGGATGGGTGAAGGCCGGGTCATCTTTGTCTACCAGTACCTGAGTGATGACCGTGACCACGGGATAGTGGAGATTCTGTTCCAGGAGAAGGTTGTACAGGTTCTGTTGCAGCATGTAGCCGATTAACCCCTGGCTTTCGGCTCCCAGAACATCCAATGGCATGGCCGGCACCACACTGGCTCCCATCTCGTTCTGGATAAGGATAGCTCCTACCTGGGGACCATTCCCGTGAGTGATGACCACTTTGTAGCCATCCTGAATCATGGCCACGATCTGCCGACAGGTCCGGCGCACATTGGCGAACTGTTCAAAGAAAGTACCACGCTGTTTGGCTCGCAGGATGGCATTACCACCCAGGGCCACCACGATCCGTCTTATTTCTGGCATTTTTATCTCAGTGCTCGTGCAATAATAACTTCCCGCTTTTGATCCCATTTACAGGGACTAGGTCAGGACACAATAGGATATCATTTCTGCACGAGTGCTCAAGAGGTCTTGGCCGTGTCAATCATAGCCTGTACATTTTCCGGCCTGGCATCAATCGGTACCTCGCAACCAGAGCTGAGGATGAAACCGCCATCTTTTCCGACCTCGTCAATGAGCTTGCGGCAGATGGCCTGGATCTCCTGCGGAGTGCCCAGACGGAGGAGGGTGGACTTCACGTTGCCCATGAGGCATATCCTATCGCCAACGATCTCCTTCGCCCGGAAGATATCTGTGTTCTCCAGTTGCAACACGCACTTTTTGGTCGGCAGGGCCCTGAGGTACTCAAGCATTGGCGTACAATCGCCATCCAGGTGAAGGAAGACGATGCACCCCGCCGCCACAAGCTGCTCAACCAGGGCCTGCGTGGAGGGCCACACGAACTGCTCGAACTGCTGGGGGGAAATGAAGGTGGCCGACTGACGGGTGCCAACCACAAACACCTGTGGCACCTCGGTGATGCGCACCATGGTCAGGGCCCGCTCCACCAGGTCGTGGATAATGGCGGCACAAGCGGTTTGCACCTGCTTGGGGCGGTGGTATAGATCAATTGCCAGTTCTTCGAAGGAACGCAGATTGCACAGTTCCTCAAAAGGGAGGTTTGTGGCTCCCCCGATCATAACCGGGATGCCCCGCTCCAGCCAACCCTGGATGAAGGGGCGTTTCTCACGGGTCAGCCGGCCGCTGGGACGCTTGCGGGCCCGGTCGCGGGAACGGGGCGGTCCCTTATCTACTGGCTTGCCTCGCACTCGCTCGATGAGGGTGGGGAGGATGGCGGCCAGCCCCCCTTCTATGACTATGTCATATTCATCGGCGGTCATCAACTCCCCTGACACGAACTGGGGGACAGCATCCTCAGGCAGATCGCGCCCGGGCAGCTTGAAGCGATAGAAGGGAGCGCGGGGAAAGTTGACCGGGATGGGTCCGGCGATCATATCGAAGCCGCCGTAGCGCTCAAAGGTGCGACGCCAGGCCGCATCGTTCTTGGCCGGGTCGTAGATGTAGTCCCTGACCGATATCCCGGCCACGCGGCAGGGATGGTAGACCATGAAGGGGGATACAGGCACCCGATCCGTTGCTTCCAGGTTTATGGCGGCCTCGATGCGTTCCCGTGCCGTCATGGTCTCCACCGCCATCTCAATCCCTCCCCAGGAAGCGATGGCACAACCTTACCGCATCGGTAGCGCTGTTGCCAAAAGCATCAGCACCGCTGTGGGCTCGGATCTGCTCATCAACAAACGCTCCGCCGATCATGACCTTTATTTTATCCCGCAACCCGGCCTCCTTCAAGGCCTCAACCGTCTCCTTCATGCTATCGTAGGCGATGGTCATCAAGCCCGATAGCCCGATAACCTGCGCTCCCGTTTCTCTCGTCTTCTGCACGAAAGCAGCGGCTGGGACATCCTCTCCCAGGTCGTGTACCTCGAACCCCTGACTTCTGAGCAGGGCCACCACGATGTTCTTTCCAATGCTGTGGATATCCCCCTTGACAGTGCCGCACACGACTACCCCCAGTGGCTCTTGACGTTGCCCGCTCAGCAGCTCGGGCTCCAGAACAACCATCGCCTGGGAGAAGATATGGGCGGCCATGATGAGGTGGCTGAGGAAATATTGACCGGTCTCATAACGCTGGCCAACGATATCCATGCCCTCACGGCACTCCTCGATGATAGCTAGTGGCTCAACACCCTCAGCCAGCTTCTGGGTGACAAGCTCTTTCATCCTGGCCTCACGCAACTCGGCCAGGGCCTCAGCCAGGTAGTTCTTCTCTTCCGTCATCACTTGGCTTCCTTGAGAGCGGTCAGCACCCTTTCAGGTGTGGCCGGAAGGTCATGGATGTACACACCAACAGCGTCGTGGATGGCGTTGATGATGGCCGGCGCGGTTGGTATGGCCGCAGCCTCAGCGATCCCTTTGGCTCCAAACGGCCCGCTCGGCTCCGGGTCCTCGACGATGATGGTCACGATTTCCGGAGTGTCCTTGAAGGTGGGAATTCGACACTTACGCAGGTTGTCGGTCACCAGACGGCCTCTGTCCAGTTGGAATTCCTCCTTCAGGGCATAGCCCAGGCCCATCAGGCAACTCCCCTCAATCTGCGACTCCAGCATCTGGGGGTTGATGGCCCGCCCCACGTCGTGGGCCGCTACCATCTTGACCACCTCAACCTCGCCCGTCTTTTCGTCCACCTCGACCACAGCCACCTGGGTGGCGTAGCTGTAGCTGAAGAAGAAATCGGTCCCCTTCGGTAACTCCTCTTCACCTGGAGGTCCGTGGGGCCAGAGAGAATAGGTCTCGGAGGAGTCATAGCGATATTCCGCCTTGAACTCCTTTCCCTCACCAGCCAGGTCGGCCACACTCCTCAGAATCTGTCCGGTCGAGGTATCGGTGAACCGGCCGTTCTCGAGGATGACCTGCGATGGCTTAAGTTTATGTCTCCCGGCCACAAAGGACAGCATGGACTCTTTGAATTGCTGGCCAGCCAGGAGCACGGCGTTCCCGGAGATGTAGGTCGTGCGTGAGGCGCTGGTCACGCCGCCGTCCGGGGACTCAACCGTGTCAACCGGCATGATCTCAACCTGGTCGAAGGGTACCCCCACGGTCTGGGCTGCGATCTGGGCCAGGGCGGTGTCTGAACCCTGCCCCAGGTCAACGCCTCCCACGCGGACCACGATGCGGCCGTCGGGCGCTAACTCCATAACAGCCCCTCCGTAGTCCATGTGCAGACCTAACCCGACCCCTACGTTCTTGTAGCAACTGGCCACCCCGATTCCTTGCTTCTTTCCCCGTCTGGGGGCTGGCAGGTCTCTGCTTGCCTCCTCGGCCAGGTCCAGGGTCTGCATCAGGGCCACGCTTTCCCTGAGCGTTTGCCCGGCGGTGGTGACGCTCCCTACTTGCAGCCCGTTCAAGCGTCGTATCTCAAAGGGGTCCATATCCAGCTCGCGGGCCAGTTTCTCCATCTGAAGCTCGGTAGCAAAGGCCACCTGAGGGATGCCGAAACCCCGCATTGCTCCT
The DNA here is from genome assembly GCA_046760185.1 of Anaerolineae bacterium. Classification (GTDB taxonomy): domain Bacteria; phylum Chloroflexota; class Anaerolineae; order JBHIDP01; family JBHIDP01; genus JBHIDP01. The sequence continues at coordinate 1,602 of JBHIDP010000148.1, read as the reverse complement.
CCGGGGACATTGTTGGTATAGACGGTGTCACCCTTGACCGCCACATGAGGGATCTGGTAGGGGCCACCGGCAAAAATGACCGCTTGCCCCAGGACCACGATTCCCACGCTGGCATAGGCCCCGGTATCGGCCACGATCCTGGCCTCCAAGGCTGTTAGTTTCCCCTCCTTGGTGGCCCCGGTCTTCATCTCTATCTTCATGGCGTGACGTTTGACGTGGCACCGCATTGACTCCTGGCGGCTGAGGACCATCTTGACCGGCCTCCTGGTGTGTAGGGCCGCCAGGGCCAGCAGGATGTGGAGGCTGATGTCGTTTCTGGCCCCGAAAGAGCCACCCGGCGGAACGTGGATCAGGCGCACTTTCTCGGGAGGGAGGCCCAGGGCCTGAGCAACAATCGGTCTGTGCCCGTAGACGAACTGGCTTGCCATCCAGATGGTCACCAGGCCCTCATCGTCCACCGCAGCCAGGCCCGCCTCAGGCTCAAGGAAGGCGTGCTCGATAAAGGGGGTGGTGTAGGTTCCCTCGATGATGACGTCGGCCTGAGCAAACCCTTCCCCGATGTCCCCCTTATTGACCTCCAGATGGGCGTGTACGTTCCCCTGCTCGTGCACCAGAGGTGCCCCCTCGGCCAAAGCCTCATCTGGCGAGAAGACGCCTGGCAACTCCTGATACTCAACCCTGACCAGCCGCCGAGCCTGCTCGGCTATCTCCTCCGACTCGGCCATGACCAGGGCAACGGCGTCCCCCATATAGCGCACCTTGGTATCACAGAGGACCGGCTGATCGGGCTGAAGGGTGCCGAAGGCATTACGACCGGGCACATCCTTGGCAGTGAGTACGGCCACCACCCCTGGCAGCGCTTCAGCCGCTGTGGTATCAATGGAGAGTATATCGGCGTGGGGATATTCGCTCCACACAACTTTGGCGTGGATCATCCCCTCCATGGTCATGTCGTCGGCGAACAGAAATTCCCCGCGAACCTTAGCCGGGCCTTCCTTGCGGGGCACAGGATGGCCAACCACATCATGCCTTGCCCCGAAATCGCTTGCTGGCTGGAGGGCCTGGCCACGCAGGACTGCGGCCGCAGCCTGCACGGCCTGGATGGCCTTTGGGTAAACTCCGCAACGGCACAGGCATTTATTTAGCGCTTCCTTGATCTCGTCGTCAGTGGGGGAGGGGGTCCGGTCGAGGAGCGCTTTGGCAGCCATGATCATCCCTGGGGTGCAGAATCCACATTGAAGAGCCCCATGCTCGACGAAGGCCTGCTGTAGCGGATGCAACCGTCCATCTTCAGCCAGTCCCTCGATGGTGAGCACCTTCTTGTTGGCCAGACGGGTCATCTTGTATAGACAGGCCAGTTCCGCTTTGCCATTGACAAGCACGGTACAGGTTCCGCAGTGGCCCTGGGAACAACCGTTCTTGGTGCCCATCAGCCCCATCTCCTTGCGCAGGAAATCGAGCAGGGTGAACTTTGGCTTTGCCTCGGCCGTGACCTCCTGGCCGTTCACAGTGAAGGAAACTGTCTTCTTTTTGCCCATCTTGGCCCCCTATCAGAACTTGACGATGCTACTGTACCGGCTAAAGCCTCGACTCCAGCAAGGT
>JBHIDP010000147.1:0-6975 GCA_046760185.1 Anaerolineae bacterium | reverse complement strand
CTACGTGAAATCCTGATGAGCACGTTGCCTGGCGGATCAAGATGTGTCAATGAATTTCCGTCCGCCTACTTACATTCGAGCCAGCACACCCTTGATCAAAGCTGCTAGGCGAGGGGCTACAGCCTGACCGGCAGCGAGGACCTCTCCATGCAGTTCATTCTCGGTCGGCGGTGCCTCAGCATGTGCCTCCCCCGTGGCCATGTTGCTGATGTGAGAGATGCCCAGCACACGCATCCCGCCGTGACGGGCCACAATCACCTCTGGGACGGTGGACATGCCCACTGCGTCGGCCCCTATCATGCGGATGAAGCGGATGTCGGCCGCGGTCTCAAAGGTAGGGCCAGCCAACATGATGTATACCCCCTCTTGGAGCGAGAAGCCCAGTTCGGTCGCTACTTCGTGAGCCAGGCGACGTAGCTCAGGGTCGTAGGCCCCAGACATGAGAGGGAAGCGTGGACCCAGTTCCGGATCGTTTGGCCCATACAAGGGGTTGAAGCCGGCCATCCCCACGAAATTGATGTGGTCGGTGATGAGCATCAGGTCGCCGCTCTGAAAGGAAGGGTTCAAGCCACCAGCGGCATTGGTCACAATAAGAGTGTCTGCCCCCAAAGCTCTCATGGTGCGGATGGGGAAGGTGATCTGCTGCATGGAGTAACCCTCGTAGAAATGGGCTCGCCCCCGCATGACCACAACCTCTTTGCCAGCCAGGCGGCCGATTGTCAGCTCCCCCGTGTGTCCTTCCACCGTCGGTTGGGGGAAATGAGGGACCTCAGTGAAAGGAATTACATCAGCCTCTTCCACTTCGTCTGCCAAAGCAGCCAGTCCAGAACCGGTAACCACAGCCACCTGGGGGTGATGGCTGGTCCTGGCCTTCACCCACTCCGCCGCCTCAGCATATTGTTGCCGCGTGTAGACTAGGGTCACGAACACTCCCTTCTGCTTATCCCATACCCAGCGCTCCAGGGCCTCCTCCACGGCCCGGGCGATGGTCGAAGAAAGGGGTCAGCGGACGGACGGCTAGCAGCAAATCCGTTCGGCTGAGCCCTTCCCTTCGACTGGGACTTCGTCGAGCCCTTCGTCCCGCTCACTGCCAGGCTCAGGACAGGCGCTCAAGACGAAGGCCTCGACTGACCCCTGCCGACTGGGGAGATCTTTCGTAGGGTATCTATAGTGTGGAGTGCCTACTGTGGATTACTTGGCGCGCGGATGCGATTCGTCGTATACTTGTCTCAAACGTTCGGTGCTGACCTGGGTGTAGACTTGAGTGGTAGCGATGTTAGCATGCCCCAGCAGTTGTTGCACATTGCGTAGATCAGCCCCGCCGTTCAACAGGTGGGTGGCAAAGGAATGGCGCAAAGTATGGGGCGTAATATCGTTCGGCATGCCTATCTTCTCGGCGTGTCCTTTGACGATGAGCCAAAGGCCCTGTCGGGTCAAGCGCCCACCCCGATGGTTGAGGAACAAGGCCCTCTCGTCATCATCCTTCGAAAGCTGACGACGGCCGTCTTCCAGGTATTTCTCCAGAGCGCGGACAGCCTCCGGGTAGATGGGAAGAACCCGCTCCTTAGCTCCCTTACCCATGCAGCGAACATTCCCCTCTGCCAAATTGAGGTCATCAACGTTCAGTGATACCAGCTCGGTCACCCTCATGCCTGTGGCATAAAGGAGCTCCATCAGAGCCCTATCACGCTGCCCTTTGGCGCTCGCATCCTTGGCTGGCTCGGCCAGCAGGAGATTGATCTCCTCTTCGGAGAGCGCTTTGGGCAAGTACTTCTTCACCTTAGGGGAATCAAGGGTAGCCGTAGGGTCGTCCTTAATAAGCCCATCTTCCACCATGAAGTGGAAGAAGGACTTGATGGCGGCTACTTTGCGGGCCACCGTGGAGGAGGCATACTCCCGCTCCTTCAGGTGCAGGATGTAGTTGACAATGGTATCCTTGTTGACCAAGCTCCAGGATACATCGGCTCCTTGCTCCTCAGCCAGATAGCGTGAAAACTGGCTGAGGTCGTTTCGGTAGGCGGCGATAGTGTTGGGCGAATACCCTTTTTCCACGCTGAGGTAGTTGAGAAAGTCTTGTGCCTTCTGTCTCATTTTGAAACTCCTTCCGTTAAACAACCAGACTACAGCATCCTTTGCACAGTCTTATTTTATCACGACTTTCCATAAAATCCAAATCGGCGCAAAGGATGTTCCAGAGCCTATTGTACCATAATCATCAATTTCTGTCAACTGATTATGAATTGGGTCTGGCTAAAATGGCTTGGGGAGTGGAGCCGTTCGGCTGAGCGCTCACGACGAAGCCTTCAGGCGGAAAAAGCGGCTCACCTGTCCTGGCGCACAGGTGCCAGGGAAAGCCTCAACTCCAAGTTGTTTTAGCCACACCCTTATGAATTGGTGGGGGATAGGGACCTGAGCTCTGCCACCGCTTGCGAGCCCATGCTGGAGATCATGGCCACCTCACTGGAATAGGAGAGAAAGCGCATCCCCCGGTCCCTCCAGTACTTGAGGATTTCGAGGTCTCCGGTGTGGATAGCGGATGTGACCCCGTACTTCCGACAGGTATCCACCACCTTCTGAGTGCTCTCCATCATGATGGGATGTTTCGACTCTCCAGGTACTCCCAGGGAGATGGAGAGGTCGCGAGGCCCGATGAGAGCCACGTCCACCCCCTCTACCGAGAGGAGGGCCTCAATCTCCTCCACAGCTCTCCTGCGCTCAATCTGGATGACGAGCAGAGTTTCCTCATTGGCGAATTGGAGGAATTCCTTTACCTCCACACTGCGGTAGTCGGTGTGCCCCCTCACCGTGGAGCAGCCGCGCAGGCCCTGCGGTGGATACTTCACCGACTGCACGATCCCCTCCACCACCTCCCGACTTTCGACCCGGGGGATCATCAGGCCCTGAGCACCAGCATCCAAGGGGGCGGACATGAGGTGATAGAGGGGATCTGGCACCCGCACAATGGGACAGATGCCGCACAGGCGGGCCACCCTTATGATGCCTGCTACCGTCTCCAGGTTGTAGGTGCCATGCTCCATGTCAATGATTATGAAGTCAAAGCCGGCCGCAGCCAGGATCTGAGCGATGGCTGGCGACCTCATCTCGGTGGCCATACTGCCGATCACCGCTTCTCCCCGGTCCAGAGCCCTTTTGACCTTGTTCTCCAGGAAAGGATGAGGGTTGTTGACCACGGATGAAGGGGAGGAAACTTTTGAAAAGCTGTTACCCGGCTGGGTGTCCTTTGTTGTCATCAGTTCTCCTTCTCTATTTTCTCACCTTCCAGACGTTGGGATTGGCCAGGTTATGAGGCCGTTCGCCGCGCAGCACCATGAGCACCTCTTCAGCCACACCGACCCCCATCTTTCGCAGGCCATCTTCCGTGGCTGAGCCGATGTGGGGAGTGGTGACGACATTGTCCATGGTCAGCAGGGGGTTGGACGGGCTGGGGGGTTCCACTGAAAAGACGTCCAGGGCAGCACCAGCAATTTGACCGGCCCGCAGAGCGCTCGCCAGAGCATCCTCGTCCACGACCGGCCCTCGCGAGGTGTTGATCAGATAGGCAGTGCCTTTCATGGCCTGAAGTTCAGTGGCCCCGATCATGCCCCTTGTCTCAGGCGTGAGCGGTGTGTGCAGGGAGATGAAATCGGCCTCCCCCAGCAGATGGTGAAGCTCTTTCCTCAACTGGACTCCCAGCTTTCCGACGTGGTCTTCGTCCACGTAGGGGTCGTAGGCCAGCACCTCCATCTTCAAAGCGCCACCACAGATCTCGGCTACCCGGCTGCCGATGCGCCCCAGTCCGACCACGCCCAGCCGCTTCCCTTTGAGCTCAGTGCCTACCAGTTCATGGCGCCGCTCGAATCCTTCCTGCCGCAGGGAGATGTCTGCTTCCCTGATCCGTTTGGCCAGGGTCAGGATAAAGGCCACTGCGTGCTCGGCTGTTGATTCGGTGGGCGCATCGGGAGTGAAGACCACGGCGATGCCACACTCTGTAGCAGCGTCAAGGTCAATGTTGTCAAGGCCGACGCCAGGCCGCCCGATCACCTCCAGCAGCGGTGCACCGTCCATCACCTCTCCCGTGATCTGAGGATTGGATGAGGTGATCAGGCCGTGACAGCCTGGCAAGGGGTCGAGAGGAGCCTGAGCTGCCTCCAGCGGTGGCCCGAGCACGTCCACTTCCCCGGCCAAAAGCTCAATGGCCGCCTGGTGAATCTCAGTCTCCAGCAAGACTTTCTTCTTCATCACCTTCTCCGGTTCAGGGGCATTTGGTGCCTGTGGCCAGCGCCTTCAGACGAGTATAGGCTTGCCTGGGACTGCCATCGGGGTTCAAGACGGCATACCAGCGCATTATCTCAGCCGCTGGATACCAGGGAACAGTGCTGAAATCCAGGTTGAAGAGGAAGATCGGGCCCACCCAGGGCCATTCCTGCCTGGTCTTCTCATAGGCCCGGGCCAGGTACTGCGCCTGATTCGCCTCGCTCACGGCATAGGTCCCATGCTCCCCCAGGTCCCAGCTTGTCTCCAGGGGCCACCCCAGCTCCGTGATCCAGACTGGCTTGGAAGCGTCACCATAGGCCAGCATCACGTAACGTTGAGCCACAACCCGTGAGAAGGATAGTCCTCGGTAGTCCTCATAGTCGGGGTCGTGGCCGAAGGCGTACGGATGCGAGCCCAGCGCGTCGAAATAGTCCCCTGCCCCGGCCTGATAGATCTCCTCCAGGTAGGCCAGGTCCCCCATAGCCCTGGGCGAGCCGGTACCTGTTGTGGCCAGTCCACCACTGACCACCAGGGCCGCTGGGTCGGCATCCTTGACCGCCTGATATGCCGCCTTCAGCAGAGCCGTGTACCAGACCGGATCGGGATCGCTGCCACCCCACTCGAAGCGAAGGTTCGGCTCGTTCCAAATCTCATAGGCCGCTACCCGGCCCTGGTATCGGCCGGCCAGGGCTCGCATGAAATCAGCCAAGTAGCGGGCATCGGTTGGTGGATGGCTGGCCGTGGTGCCTGACGGGCGAGCCCAGGCCGGGGTCAGGTGCACCCGTAGCAGGATGTCAAGCTCTTGGGCAGCGTAGGCTTCGACGACGCTGTCAGGCCCCTGCCAGTCGTACCGACTCCTCTCTGCTTCCACCTCGTTCCAACTGATAAACCCCTTGGCCCAGGTGAAACCCATATCTCGCAGGAGATGGGCCTTGCCCGGGTCGGCCAGACTGGCCCCATACCCCTCCTCAGGCCGGGACAGGGAAAGGCAAGGAGGTGACAGGGATACAGGTGGGGTGAAGTCAACGGCCAAGGGGTAAACGACGGGAAAGTCATCCCAGGCAGGGTGATCGGTTATGCGCCGTAGGTCGGAGCCGTTACGACGGATGGCGTACAGTTCGTGATTGCCCTCCTGCCGCCAGGTGAAGAGGAGCCACTCCCCATCGGGTGACCAGGTCAGGGAACCCAGCCAGGCCGGGCTCTGAAACAACTGGCGAGGGTCGGAACCATCCTTTTTGATGATGAAGATCCCGGCCGCTCCTCCTTCCCGCCAACCGACGAAGGCTATCTCCTCCCCGTCAGGTGACCAGGCTGGCGTGCTGGCTAGCAGCGGCCGGGTCGTCAATGCCCTTTCACCTGAACCGTCGGCCTCTATGATGTAGATCCCCCTGATCCCTTCCCGCACAGCGCTGAAAGCCAGATGTTGGCCATCGGGCGACCAGGCTAGCGAACGGTGGTCGAGGACCACCCGCTCGTCCGTCAGCCTTCTGACGTTGCCTCCATCCTCCTGCATGACGTAAATCGCCTGCCCGCCACCCCGTTCTGAGACGAAGGCAATAGTGGTGCCATCGGGCGACCAGGCTGGTGCGTAGTCCCAGGCCGGGTGCTCGGTCAGATTGGCCAGGTTCCGTCCGCTGGCATCCATGCTGTATATCTCGCTGTTGCCGTCTCGGTGGGAAGTAAAGGCCAGGCGGCGTCCATCCGGCGACCAGGTGGGGTCCCAATCCGAGGCCAGGTGGTTAGTGAGGTTCCTAAGGCTACCATCCCTTCCCAGAAGATAGACCTCGCCGTTTCCCTCCCGGTCGGAGGCGAAGGCCAGGGAGTATTGAGCCTGCGGGGGAGTCAGGCCAGCGCAGGCCGAAACCGCCAGCACAAACAGGAAAAGAAGGCTGGCTTTAGTGAGCAAGGCTCTTATGATCTGCTTGCCTGAGCCTGGCAACTCACAGCCCTGTCACAGTGAAGCTGAGGCTGAAGGATAGAGTTCGCTCCCCGTCTTTCAATGAACTCTGACTACAGCTCGCGCGCGTCAACTATCTCCAACACCATGGGCTCCATGGCCGAGACCAACTCATCTTTGTCAATATCGCGCACTTTGACAGCGATCAGGGCGTTGGTAGGGTCCTCTCCCAGGAAAGTGCCCAGGCTAATGATATCTCCGCCCATTTCGGCAATCTTGCCCGTCATACGGGCCAGCACTCCCTTCTCATCCTTGACCAGAGTGGTCAGGCGGACCCCCTTCCGCCGGGCTCCCAGCAGTTCGAGAAAGGTTTTGAAGAGGTCCGTCTCAGTTATGATGCCTACCAGTTGACCGTCCCGCACGACAGGCAGACCTCCGATCTTGTTGTCCGCCATGATACGGGCTGCCTCCTCTAACGGGGTGTCCTCGGTGACGGTGATCACATCTTTGGTCATCACCTCATGCACCTTGAGCTGGGCAAGCACATAATGAAGCTCCCAGACGCTGAGGGAGGTGGCTGGAGAAGCGGAAGCGTACAACAAATCTTTCTCCGAAACTATGCCCACCAACTTGCCCTGTTTGTTGAGCACCGGAAAACGACGGACCTTCTCCTTCTTCATCAGAGATATGGCTTCGTTGATTGAACTATCCTCAGTGAGGGTGATGGGATGTCTGCTCATCCTGCTGCCTACAAGCATTGTTTCGCCTCCTTTGTCCAAAAATGAATCTTTCTAAAGAGCCTATCCGAAAAATCGCTGTAGTGG
>JBHIDP010000146.1:0-6987 GCA_046760185.1 Anaerolineae bacterium | reverse complement strand
CGATGGTGCCCACGTTCACGTGGGGCTTATCCCTTATGAATTTTGGCTTACCCATGGAAATTCTTCCTCCTTGATTCTAATAGCGAAGGTTTCTTACAAACCGGGTAAAGAACGATACGCCCTCGGTTTCCAACCTCCTCTCCAGTTGTTGCTGGAGCCCACGACCGGACTTGAACCGGTGACCGCGTCCTTACCAAGAACGTGCTCTACCGACTGAGCTACGTGGGCCTGTTAGCCGATAGCGTATGGCTGATAGCATCCATTCACAGATTGCTATCAGCCATCTGCCAGTTGGTGGGCAGGGCGTGATTCGAACACGCGAAGGCTGAGCCAGCGATTTTACAGACCGCTCCCTTTGGCCACTTGGGTACCTGCCCATCTAGTCTCAGTGGATCACAATTTACCCGATGTGAGGGAGTTGTGCCGATGTGAGGGAGTTGTACTCCCGAACCTGGGCTCGGAGTACAACTCCTCACCATCAATTGAACCCGATGCTGGGCTCGGAGTGCAACTCCTCGCCATCAATTGGTGCAACTTCTTGCCATCAATTGTGATCCAGATGGTCAATTGGTCTGTTAGTCATCCTCTCGACCACCCGACCGCTTGACTATTGGACCATTCGACTGCTAAAGCCGACGGTGGGATTCGAACCCACAACCGGCGGTTTACAAAACCGCTGCTCTGCCCCTGAGCTACGTCGGCTGAGCACTTACCCCCGAACCTGGCTCGTTTGGCTATCCCCTATTCAAAAGTCATTTTGTAAGTATAGCCAGATTCGAGGATGAAGTCAAGTTAGACGACGTGCATCACCAACCAATCAAACTCCATACCTTACTCTCTGCGCTAGTCTCAGTCTCACCTCGTCTATCTCTATATCACCCTCATGTGGAAGCAATTTGATTCCATAAAGCTGCATAAAATCGTGCCCTGCTAAAACGTCATAATCTCTCTCTAGGATGTCATCCACAACATAAGCCCATTGACGACACCAAAACTCAAGCACCTTTACATGCAAAAGTATAACTTCTTTACTCTGAAAATCGCCTCCACCTAAAGCACCGAAGGGCTCCGGCTCCACAAGCTCTACTAACCTTCCTACCCTCAACGCCGAGATTCGTTTTATAAAGGTATAAGGCGAGCCACTGTCAAAGCATAATACTAATTCCACTGCCTCTTTTCCTGAGGGATAGTAGCTAACCTCAAACCCTTTTAGAATGTCCATTTGTCTCTTAACTCGCCTGGGTTTTGCCTTTGCATCCAGGCTTCGTACAGGGCGATGGAGCCGGCCACGGCCGCGTTGAGGGAGTTAATCCTCCCGCGCGTGGGCAGGTGGATGAGGAAATCGCAGGTCTCCCGCACCAGACGTCCCAGACCCCGGCCCTCGCTGCCTACCACCAGGGCCAAAGGCATGACCAGATCAACCTGGCGGTAGTCCTGTGCTTCGGGCCCGGCCTCCAGGCCCACAATCCATATACCCCTCTCTTTCAGCTCCTTCATGGTGCGCACCAGGTTGGTCACCCGCGTGACCAGAAGGTGTTCTACCGCACCAGCCGAGGCCTTGCGCACGGCCGCGGTGACACTGACAGACCGGCGCTCAGGTAGGATGACACCATGAGCCCCAACCGCCTCGGCCGTACGCAACAGTGAACCGAAATTCTGCACATCCTGCAAGCAGTCCAGGATCAGAAGCAAAGGCAACTCCTCCCGCTTCTTGGCCAAGGCCAGCATATCCTGGACAGAGGCATAGCGGTAAGGAGCCAGAACGCCTACAACCCCTTGGTGATGACCATGCACCAGAGCATCCAAATCCCGGCGCTCGGCCCTTTCGACGGGCATGCCCCGCGAGCGTGCCAGCCCGATGATCTTGGCCACGGGGCCACTGGGCCTGGTGCCCTCGGCAAACAATATCCTCTCTATAGCGTGCCCCGCCCTCAGGGCCTCCAGAACGGCGTTACGTCCGTAAATGAACTCGCTCATTCTTGCCCAGTTTCCCGCCATACAGTTCCGTCCGGCTTGTCCTCCAGCGCGATCCCAAGCTGATTCAGCTTGTCTCGGATTCTATCGGCCAGAGCCCATTCTTTAGCGTCCCGCAATTCATTCCGCACTTGAATCAACAGTTCGATAAGGGGTTCTTCCAAGCCAGCCAGTTGGGTTCCCTCAAATTCCGCAGGAACAATGCCCAGGACGTCACCCCCTAGCTCCCTGAAGAGTTGGTCAATAGCTTGCCATGTTTCGCGGCTGCTCTCCTCCTCCGAGCTCAGCAGGGAGTTGACCTCCTTTGTCAAATCGAAGAGGACTCCCAGAGCGACCGCTGTGTTGAAATCGTCATCCATGGCTTTCAAGAACCTGGCTTTTGCATCCTCCAACCTGCTCATGAAAGGGCCATACGGTTCCCCTGCCGCAGCCTTGCTGAGTCGAGCTCGCACATTGCGTACCGTGTTGTGCAACCGCTCCAGCCCCCGGGCTGCTCCGGCCAGAGCTTCGTCGCTAAAGTCCAGAGGGCTGCGGTAATGGCTGCTGAGGATAAATAGACGGATCGTTTCCGGGGTATGGCGTTGGAGGGCCTCTTTGATGGTAGTGAAGTTGCCCAGGGATTTGCTCATCTTGACCCCATCCACGGTGACTAGGTTGTTGTGTAGCCAGTAGCGGGCAAAGGTTGTATTATGAGCGGCCTCGCTTTGAGCGATCTCGCTTTCGTGATGGGGGAAGATGTTCTCCAGCCCTCCACCATGAATGTCGAAGGGCTGTCCCAGGTACTTGGCGGACATGGCGGAGCACTCAGTGTGCCAGCCGGGGTAGCCCCAACCCCAAGGGCTGTTCCAACGCATGATATGTTCCGGCTCAGCCCGCTTCCATAGGGCGAAGTCGGCTGGGTTGCGCTTCTCGGGGTTGACCTCGACCCTGGCTCCTTCCATCAACTCCTCTACCTTGCGGCCGGATAACTTGCCGTACTCTGGAAACTTACTGACATCGAAATAGACCGACCCCTCAACCTCATAGGCATACCCTTTCTCTATCAGAGTCTTGACCAGCTCGATCTGCTCCGGGATATGGCCACTGGCGCGAGGGGAGATATCTGGACGGACTACTTTCAGGGCATCCATATCCTCGAAATAGCTACGGGAGTAGGTCTCCACCAGCTCCATAGGCTCGACCCGCTCTCGCGCTGCCCCTTTTAGGATTCGATCTTCACCGGTATCCAGGAGGTGGCCTACGTCGGTGATGTTCTGGACATAGCGTACCTTGTAACCGAGGTAGCGCAGATAGCGGACTATAACGTCGAAGCTGACGTAGCTTTTAGCATGGCCAATATGGGCGTGGTCATAAACGGTCGGCCCACAGACGTAAATGCCGACGTGCCCCTCACGTACAGGCACAAACTTCTCTTTCTTACGAGTCAGGCTGTTGTAAACTTTCAGAGGCATCTTCTATTGACAACATTTAACTTCATTTGTCTTCTTTTTCCAAGGCCTGGCAACCAGTTACAATCAGGTGGGCAGCTTCAGCAACAGATATTTTCTGGCGGTTAATGACCAGATCGTAGAGGTGAGGATCGAGCCAATCGGCTCGGTGATAGCGTCTCAAGTAGTCTATTCGGGCCTGGTCGCTGGCGGCGATGTATTCAGCAGCAGCTTGATGACTGAGCCCCTGCCGAGCCATGATGGTTTCAATGCGCAGCTCCAGGGGCGCAATGATCTGAACGTGAAAAGTATGGGGCATATCCCGAAGGATAATCTGACCGGCCCGCCCGACGATAACGACGTTACCTCCAGTGGCACAATCCCGGATTACCTCGTTAACAATAGAGACATAATCCTCCATAGTCATGAGTGGAGATAGCATGATAGGGCCGAGAATGCCGCCAAAGGGCATGGGGTAGTAGGCTTGAGCCTCGCGCAGGGAAGCCTCGGGCACACTTGGGATAGCGGGCATCATGTGCAGGGCCTCCATGATTCTTTCGATAAAGCTACGGTGCCCCTCATATTCCATTTCCTCCAGGGCGATATCGGGCACGCCAGCCTCTTGCGCAGCCCGATGAATGATCTCCCGGTCTACGAAGCGCAGTCCGCGGATCGAAGCTACCCTGGCGGCGATTTCACTGCCACCGCTACCCAGTTGGCGAGAGACGGTGATGGTGCACATTATCTCCGACTCGGTTTTTCCTTCCCCTCGGGTTGGGCAAAGATCATGCGTCCGGCCATGGTTTGTAGCACCCTGGTGACAGTCACGTTGATTGTGCTATCAATATGCTTTCGCCCATCCTCTACCACTATCATGGTCCCATCGTCCAGGTATCCCACACCCTGGCCGAACTCTTTTCCTTCCTGAATGATGCGCACGTTAATGCTCTCACCGGGCAGAACCACTGCTTTCACCGCGTTGGCTAGTTCGTTGACGTTGAGGACTGTCACACCTTGCAATTCAGCCACTCGGTTGAGGTTGTAGTCATTGGTGATAATGGGACAGCTCAATAACCTGGCTAACTTCACCAACTTGCCATCAACGTCCTTGATCTCCTCAACATCCATGTCGGTAATCTGGATAGGCACTACCGATTCCTTTTGTAGCTTATTCAGCATATCCAGCCCCCGCCGTCCCCGGTTGCGGCGCAGGGCATCAGTTGAATCGGCGATATGTTGTATTTCGTCCAGGATGAAACGGGGGACAAGCATAGTACCGCTGATAAAGCCGGTCTGACTGATGTCGGCGATACGGCCATCAATGATGACGCTTGTATCCAAAAGGACGCAGTTATCCTCCCGCCCCTCCATGGCGTTTCGACCGAAGCGGCTGCCGATGATATTAAAGAGATCCCTTTCTCTCATGACCAGAACGGTTATGCCAAGGTAGCTGAAAGCCATGGCTGCTATTAAGGGTAGGAACTTGCCGAAAGGGGATGGCAGGAGTGAGAGGGGCAAGGCCAGCAGGGCGGAGATGATCAGACCGATCGCCAGACCGATGGTACCGGCTACCAGGTGCCGGGATGGGACCTGGCGAATCTTCCGACGTATCCAGAAAAAGGGCTTTGTAGTCAGCCAGGGGGTGACCAGGAGGCCTATAGCAGCTCCGGCCAGGGAGAGAACCAACACGAAGCGAAAATGCGGCGAGCCAGTCTTTTCAGCCAGGATGAGACCCAGTTCCCATCCCAGAAAGCTAAGAATTGCCATACCAAGTAGTCTAAAAATAAATTCGATACTCATCTTAATGTTGCCTCCTGAAGGAGATAAAAAAAGAGTGTACCCCAAAGTACACTCACATGTAGGTTCATCGCAAACCGTGTTAAAGCAATGTTATAAACCAGTATGAATGCAAATGAACTTTTTGGTACCAGAACAAGCCTTATAAGATTATAGGAGGGATGACGAAAGATATAAGATAAATCCAGGCAATCCGCCAGGCTGACAGTTGAGGGACCTTCTCCCTGTGCCTATTATCGAAATCCCAAGCTCGTTAAATATACTACCACAAAACGCCCCATTTGTCAAAGTTCGAGTTGAGTGCTTAGCCGACCAGTGAGGCTTCCAGGGCCTCAGCCAGGGTTCGGACTCTGATCAGTTCCACACCATCCGGGGGGGTCTTGAGGCGGCGACTCCCCTTGGGGATGAGACAACGCTTGAACCCCAGCTTGACTGCTTCATTTAACCTCTTATCCATCTGGCTGATGGAGCGCAGTTCCCCCGAAAGGCCGATCTCACCCATGACCGCCATGTCAGAGGCTACAGGTTTGTCCCGGAAGCTGGAGGCGATAGCCACGGCTACCGATAGATCCGCGGCTGGCTCGGTGACCCTCAGGCCGCCCACCACATTGACAAAGACATCCTGGTTTGAGAGGCGCAGCCCCACCCGTTTGCTCAGTACAGCCACCAGCAGGAGCAAACGGTTGAAGTCAATGCCGTTGGCCGTGCGGCGGGGAAGGCCAAAGCTGGTTGTGCTGGTCAGAGCCTGAATCTCCACCAGCAGCGGCCGGGTTCCTTCCAGGGTGACGGCGATAGTCGAACCAGCCGCTATCGGCGAACGTTCGGCCAGGAAAGCCTCCGAGGGGTTAGTCACCTCCACCATGCCGGTCCCTGTCATCTCGAAGACCCCTACCTCGTGGGTGGAGCCAAAACGGTTCTTTACACTTCGCAGCAGGCGGTAGGAGTGGAACCGTTCCCCCTCCAGGTAGAGGACGGTATCAACTATGTGCTCCAGCACCCGAGGGCCAGCGATGGCTCCTGCCTTGGTCACGTGACCGACGACGAAAACCGGTATCTGCTCACCTTTGGCCAGGGCCAGGAGTTGGCTGGTACACTCCCTCACCTGGCTGACACTGCCGGCGGCTGAGGTCAGCTCATCGAGATACATGGTCTGGATGGAATCAACAACCATGGCCTGAGGGGACAGTTGGTTGACATGCTCCAGAACGGCATTGAGGTTGGTCTCGGTCAAG
This sequence comes from Anaerolineae bacterium, assembly GCA_046760185.1. Lineage (GTDB taxonomy): Bacteria > Chloroflexota > Anaerolineae > JBHIDP01 > JBHIDP01 > JBHIDP01. The sequence goes on along the minus strand of JBHIDP010000146.1, from coordinate 557 downwards.
AGATAAAGTTCATCAGCCTCGATCCCCAGCCGTTGGGCACGCATCTTGATCTGCTGCACCGACTCCTCGCCCGAGACATAGAGTACCTTACCAACCTTCCGGGCCAGGAGGGCTGAGATCTGGAGGAGCAGGGTTGACTTGCCGATGCCTGGGTCACCGCCGATGAGGATCAAGGAACCAGGCACCACCCCGCCTCCCAGGGTGCGGTTGAACTCAGTCATAGGCAATTCCACTCGCCTGAAGCTGTCAGTGGCCACATCGGATAGGCGTTGGGGCAGGGTACGAGGAAGGGCAGCAGCCGTTGGTCGAGCACTCTCCCGGCTCTCTACCGTTTCCACCAGGGTATTCCACTCCCCACATTCCGGGCAGCGCCCCACCCACTTGGGCGAAGAGTAGCTACACTGCTGGCAGATGAATACCGTTCTGGTCCGGGTCCTGGCCATATCTGAAAACCTCACCTATCTTCCCTAGCATTGTAGCATGGTTATTGAGGGGAAGCAACTCCACCACCGCCAACCCATACCCCCACTCCGCTTCGGGGACTCCCTCCGGTCGCA